>CAZGIX010000016.1:0-39215 GCA_964525785.1 uncultured Anaerolineaceae bacterium | reverse complement strand
CAGCAGGGCATCTTGCTGGGCCTTGTTCCAGCGGTGGACTTCGTCGACAAAGAGGATGGTGCGCTTGTTGTATAGCTTGCGCCGCTCGAGGGCCTTCTCGATGACTACCCTCAGCTCGGCCTTGCCCGCCAAGACCGCCGAGAGGGTCTCGAAGTGTGATTTGGTCAGGTTGGCGATGACCATGGCGAGGGTAGTCTTGCCGGTGCCGGGCGGACCCCACAGGATGATGGAGGAGAACAGGCGGTCGGCTTCGATCGCCCGGCGCAGCAGCTTGCCCGGCCCGACGATATGCTCCTGCCCGGTGAATTCATCCAAGGTGCGCGGGCGCATGCGGGCGGCGAGGGGTGCTTCGGTCTTCATGCGCTCGTGCATGGAGTGGCTGAAGAGGTCCATGCGGGTAATTATACTCGGACGGGTGTCTATCGCAGCGGTGCAAAGGGTCCAGCATAGCACATCTGACTTGGACAACTTGGGATTAATGGGTGTGATACAATTTTATTATGAGTGAACTGAATACACCCTATTTCATTTGGGATTACAATCTCACTGAGACCGACATCCAGGCTATTTTACGGGGAGATGATGAAGGGCAAAAAGCCTGGTTGGTAGGACGGCTGCTGGAGTCCGCTCGTTACGAGGATATTTGGGGATATATTTCGCTGGCAGAATTGCGCGCCATTTTTCCAAAACTCCAGCTGAAGCCGCAAGTGCGCGCGGCCTGGGAGTTTGCACTGTCGGTTTGGGCGGGTGAGCTGCTCCATGAACGCTAATTTTGCCTTGCAGGATCGTTTCCTTGAACTTTTTTTCGCCGGACCGCTGGGCAAACCTTTCTATTTAACGGGCGGGACAGCCCTGGCCCGTTTTTATTTCCATCATCGCGAAAGCCTTGACCTGGATTTATTCACCAATGACTTCGAGCAAGATTTTGCCGAGGCCAATCGGGTAATCCTGGGGATTTTACACGCGTTGAAATTGGAGATTACCAACCAGGTTGTCACGGATACCTTCATCCAATATATTGTGACGGATGGGGTTGGAAACACGCTAAAAGTTGACCTGGTAAAAGATGTGCCTGTGCATTTTGGAATGCTTGTCCTGAGAGATGGCATACAACTCGACAGCCTGGAGAACATAGGCTCCAACAAAGTTTTGGCCGTGTTTGGCCGCACCGATGCCAAGGATTTTATTGACCTGTATTGGATTTTGCAGCATACAGACATGAAGTTTGATGCCCTGTTCCGCATGGCGCGAGAAAAGGACCGGGGACTTTCGGAGCTTTACCTGGCTTATGCCCTGAAGAATGTTGAGAAAATTCGGCTGTTCCCCCGAATGCTTCAACCATTACCCTGGGAGGAAATAAAGGCTTATTTTCTGGCACTTGCTCGTGAACTTCTCGCCCGCATCAAGCCGGATTAATTTCTTCTAAAACATCCTTTACTAAGAGCGATGGAAGCGAGCGGCGAGGGGAGGTGCGGGGCGATCAATTCGGCTCTAAAAATGGATTAACGACGCGCACTTCTCCATACACCTGCCCGTGGCTCAGGTCTTCGGACAGCAGCTGCTTGCAGCCAAGACTGGCCGCGCTTTGCACAATTTGCACGTCCCAAAAGGAAAGCTGATAGTCACGCTGCAGGTCAATGGCTTGCAGCAAGTCACTGGCCTGGGGGGCGTGCAGACGCCACTGCGCCAGGTCGGCGACGATTTGCCGGGCGGTCCCATGATCCAACGGCGCAGCGATCTTCCGGGTCACCGTGACGAAGAATTCCTGCAGCACCTGGAGGCTGAGGCAGCCGCTTTCATTTTCCCAACATCCTTCTATCAGTTGCACGGCGCGGTCATGCTTCTGCCCGGCGGAGCGGTCGAATGCATAAACCAGGATGTTGGTATCCAGAAAAGTGGCTTCCCGAGGATCAGCGCTCATGCAAACTATCTCGCTTCCAGTGAGGCTCGCCCTGTGTACCCAGGTCGAACCCGCTTTTCAACAAAGATAAATTGCGCTGCCGCGCCTGATCGTACGCTTCATGACGGGCGACCAAGTCGGTTAACGTTTGGGTCAGCAGGGCGGACAGGGAAGTGTTCTTTTGCACGGCGATAATCTTGGCTTTGCGCAAAACATCCTTGGGAATCGCCAGGGTAACATTTTGGGTTGTTTCCATGATGGCCTCCAGAACAGGGCGTTTCACGTAAAAAAGTATAACACGTGTTTACGTGAGACACAAGCTGGCAGCGGATTATGGATTGGAGAGCCGGTTGACGCTGAGATCATACCCATCTCAGAGTGGTTCCACAAAACCCATGTGCGTGGGTGGGAGAGACCCGTTATTGGATCTTTATCAGAGCGCGTTGGAGCAGGTCGGAGACATTTAATTCGACAGCCCAGCGGCGCAGATAATCCAGATCTAACCGCCCGGCCTGGACGATCAAAATCCCCAAGATATCTCGCCATTGCCGGTCGGAGACTTCGTTTCCCAGACGATACCATTCCAGTTTGGCAAGAATAATATCTTCTGCAGATGCGATAAACGCCTTCTGCTCGGGCTGTGTGGCAATAACCTGTTCGATCCGTCTCTCAAATTGAGCCCGGTCAAACGGGCGTTCTTTGCGGATAAAAACATCCACCTTAAACATCGTACGCAGATGAACCAGGTTGAAACTACTGCGGTGTTCAATCGCCCAACGGATCATTTCTTCATCCGCATAGAAATCTGCGCCAAGTGCAGCAACCAGAGCGTCTACTTTATCTTCCGGGATATCGGCAACCACATCCGCATCCAGCGTCGAGCGCGCCACGCCGTAGAAAGCGGAGGCCATCGATCCGCCGACCAGATAAGGGATATACAATCGCTCAAAGGCGGTTGTCACGAGCAGCAATATGCTAACAGGTTCTGGCAGCACGCTTAGCTCTCCACCAGCAAAGGTCCATATACTTTGATAGCCAGCTCTTCACCGAGCAGCAAATCCGCCAACCGCCGGCGCAGGCGTTCATCATCATCCTGGGGAAAGCGCTGCCGTAAACCAGCCAGGGCGAGAAGCTTAACCGACTGATTAAGCTGATCCACCATCTCTATCTTGCGCCAGGGCGGGGCATCGCGCAGCAAACGGATCAGAACGGCTTCAGCTTTGGGATCGGTATCAGGGAAAAGTGCGGTCATAGATTGAGATTATAACGCCGGGCGGGGGGAGGGGCAAGAAGCGAAACGGGTGTGTTATGATTCTCGTCGATATTCAAAGCCAGGAGCAGCCTTATGACAAAAGTGATCGTCGGTGAAGATTGCGGAAACTCCCCCAAAAACTTATTGCTCGAAAAGCTAACCATTGCCTTTGCTACAGGCGAGAGCGAGTTTATCCTGAACAGCATCACGGACGACATCCGTCTAAACCTGGTCGGCAGAGAGGCCATCCAGGGCAGGGAGGATTTTACCCGAGCGTTGGAGCGGATCACAGATGATGAGGTGGTGGAGCTGACCATCCGGCATGTGGTCACGCATGGCAAGGCCGGCGCGGTGGATGGCAGGCGTCTGTTGAAAAACGGGAAAATATACGCTTTTTGCGACGTGTATGAATTCAAAGGGGCCAAAGGCACGCACATCAGCGAGATGACGTCGTATGTGGTCGAACTGACAACGTGAGGGCCGGCTTGCGACGGTTCAATCGATGCTGCCCGACATACCCACCCGAATAGAGACGGAACGCCTGTACCTGCGCGGCTTTCAGGCGGGGGACGGTGAATGGTACTACGCCGCCAGCCAGAGGAACCGCGAGCACCTGAGGCGCTACGAATCGGAGAACGTCATCCTGTCGATCAAGAGCCTGGAAGAGGCGGAAGCCCTGGTTCGAGATCTGGCAGACGAATGGGCGAGGCGCAGATGCTTCTTCATGGGCGCTTTCGAGAAAAGCACGCACACCTTTGTGGCTCAAATCTATATCGGGCCGGTCAATTGGGACCTGCCGGAGTTCGAAATCGGCTTCTTCGCCGACAAAGATCACGAAGGTCGGGGCTATGTGACGGAGGCCGTAAGAGGCGCATTACAGCTCGTCTTCGAGCATTTGAAGGCGCAGCGGGTGCGCATGGAATGCGACGACACAAACCTGCGCAGCCTGCGGGTGGCCGAGCGCTGCGGGATGGTAAAAGAGGGGCATGTGCCGGAAAACAAGCGGAACCCGGACGGGAGTTTGAGCGGGACGTTGTTCTACGGTCTGCTGAAAAGCGAGTACGAGGGGCTGAAAGCCCTTTTTTCTCATAAGGAGTAATCCCATAGGTTAGCGCATTTCTATTGTAAAGAAACAAGTCATGGCGAGAAGCGCAGCGACGAAGCCATCTCTCTTTGACAATGTGCCCAGAGCGGGACTGCATCGCCAAAGGACGGCTCGCAGTGACGGAAAGTTTCTTAAGAGCGAGAGAATAGAAAAGTTAGGGATTCCTCACACTTGCAAAGAGCGCAAGCGTTCGGAATGACATTTCGGTCCAGGACGACACGGAAGAGCCCGGCTTGGAATGATGTCCGGACTATTGTTAGATAGTCAGCACGCACAGTTGACACGCCGCCCATTCAGTATGTAAAATTAGATAAACACCCGCTGAAGCATGCTCCACTGACAACCAAGACTCAATCCGGCGGGCCTTGAAGGCAAATAGGATGGACGACCAAAGAAGGAGGCTAAAATGAACACTCGAAGAAAGCCGAGACGCATGCTGAACGCCGGCATTTTGCTGGCAATCCTGATCGGATGCGCCCTGGCGCCAGCGGTGGAAGGATCGCGGGCGGCGGAGGCCAACAGCTTCCCGCCGGAGACGCGGTTCTACGTCGCCAAGCCGAACCATGGGGCGATCGAGCAGATCGCAGACTTGATCTCCAGCGGCGAGAAGGCGGATGCGGAGCTGATCCGGCAGATGATCGAGATGCCGCAAGCGGAGTGGTTCTCCGACGGCTCACCGAAAAGGGTGCAGCAGGAGGTGAAGAACACGGTCAAGCGGGCGGCGGGGAAGGGGACGGTGCCGGTGCTGGTGGCGTACTTCCTGCCGTTCCGGGACTGCGCGCAGTACTCAGCCGGCGGGGCGCTGAGCGTGCAGGAATACATGGATTGGATCGACAGCTTTGCGGCGGGGATCGGCGACGAGCAGGCGGTGGTGATCCTGGAACCGGACGGGTTGGGCATCATCCCGTGGTACAAGCAGTTCCGGGGACTGCCATCGCAGGCGGCGGACTACGAGTGGTGCCGACCGGCGGATGCGGACGAGGCAACGGCAGCGGACGAGCGGTTCGCGATGCTGAACTACGCAGTGCAGGCGCTGAAGGCTCAACCGAACACATCGGTGTACCTGGACGGGACCCACAGCCGGTGGCTGGGGGCGGGCGACGCGGCACACCGGCTGGTGCAGGCGGGGGGGCTGGAGGCGGACGGGTTCTTCTTGAACGTCTCGAACTACCAACCCACGGAGCAGCTGGAGAAATACGGGGCGTGGATCGCGAAGTGTATATGGTTCGCCAGCGACCCGGGCTCGTGGGGCAACGGGCACTTCGATTGGTGCGGCAGCCAATATTTTCCCGCCAACGTGGACGACTTTTCGACATGGGGACTGACGGACCAATGGTACGCGGATAACGTGGAGAGCCAGACATGGGTGCCGTACCCGGGAGATGCCGGCATCAAGCATTTCGTGATCGATACGAGCCGCAACGGGCAGGGGCGTTGGATCCCACCGGCGGACCACCCGGCAGGCGACCCGCAGGACTGGTGCAACCCGCCCGAGCGGGGACTGGGCTACCGACCGACGGCGGACACGGGACAGGCGCTGGTGGATGCGTACCTGTGGGTGAAGATCCCGGGCGAGTCGGACGGGGAGTGCTACCGGTGGACCAGCGGGCCGCTGGACCCGGTGAGGGGGGTGGAGGACCCGGCGGCAGGGGAGTGGTTCGGGGATATGGCGCTGGAGCTGGCGCACAACGCCAACCCACCGCTGCCTTAGAAATCCAGAACAGGCGGAGCACAGGACAAAGTGCTCCGCCTGCATTTCGGGGCATGGCAAAGTCCGGCGGCGGGAAGGGTGCGGCAGAGGGGGCAGATGAAAATTGACAACCATCCAAAATGGTTATAAACTGGAATCAGTGCCGCGCGGCACCGGGTTCTATGGTGCCGGAGGCTATCCTGGAGGGGCAAGCAGCCTATGCCAGGGGAAGGCGGGCGGGTGCTGCTCACCAGCCGGAGGCGGTATGGTTAACGCCATGCCCAGGAGGGGAAAGCTATGGAGCCATCGATGGGCTGCCGATCTGCTGGATTACGGTCTATTCTACTGATTGCTGCTTTAATCCTGGCGGCTGTTCACCCGTCCGGCGAGACGGCCTCCGGGGTCGAGCTGGTCTTTGACAGCCGCGCAAGCCGGCAGGCTTCTTATTTGGTATCAGGCCACATCACCGATGCACTCACCGGTTGGCCGCTGTACGCGCGCCTCGACATCGAGGGCGGACCGTCAGAACCGCTTTGGAGCGATCCGGGAAGCGGTTATTACAGCATTTGGTTGTCCGAAGGTGTCACTTACACCTTCCAGGTGCAGGCATTCCTGCCGGGTTATCTGGCTCAGTCGCGCACTGTCGATCCGCTGACCGGGAACCAGGTCGAAGACTTCGCCCTGGATGCCGATCTGCACACCTGCAGCGCACCTGGGTATACTTTTGCCGCTTACGGGGAGGATTTCGAGACCGGCGACGGCGGCTATACCCATGCAGGCGCTCAGGATGAGTGGGAATGGGGCGCGCCGATCACCTGGCCCGGAGGATGCACATCCGGCAGCCTTTGCTGGGGCACAGACCTGGACGGGGATTATGAAAACGGGGCTGATTACCACCTGCTATCGCCCGTTATCGATCTTTTGGAGGTCCCATCGGGCACACCCCTGGTGGCAAGCTGGCGGCAGGCCTGGAGCCTGGAACCAGGATCCTATGACCGCGCCTTCGCCGAAGTCAGCATCAACGGGGGAGCGTACCAGATTATGTGGCAGTCCACCAGCGATATGCCCCAGAGCGATTGGGATGTTTTCACTGACACGTTGGAATCAGCGGCGGGCGGGACAGCGCGGCTGCGCTTCAGCCTGAGTAGCGATATATCGAGCACCATGGCGGGCTATTACATCGACCAGGTGCGCATCCAGACGGCGTGCACGCCGCCTTCGGGTGGGCTGGTGGTGGGCAACGTATACGAGGCGGAGGCCCTGGAGGGGGTGAGCGGGGCGTGGGTGAGCAGCGATGAAGGGCTGGCAGGCCTGTCGGTGGGCACCCCGGATGACCCGGAGAGGGCAGACGGCTTCTACACCCTGTATGCCTCGTCAGGGCAGCACGCCATCACCGCCACCCACCCGAGCTACCATCCGGCGAGCGGGACGGTTAACGTGAACGGGGGAGGGCGACGACAAGGGATCTGTACCTGGGAGCCAGCGGCGACCTGTTGGTAGCGCCCGGCAGCCTGGAGACGGTCGTGCCGATGAGCGGCACGCAGACGAAACAAATGAGGCTGGTGAACCTGATCGACCAAGCCGTAGATTTCGAGATCGTCGAGCTGGATCCAGTCCAGGAGGATGTCAGCTGGCTGACGGTGGAGCCAGTCAGCGGCACCTTGCAGGTCGGGGCGAGGCAGGCGGTGAGCGTGACCTTCGAGGCGAGCGGTCCGGATGTGCCCGGGCCGGGGGTCTACCGGGCTGAACTGCGGGTGGTGAACAGCTCGCCTGGCGGTGATGTCAGCGTCCCGGTGACGATGACGGTGACTTTGATAGGTGTGGAGATCAGCCCAGCGGTGAGCACACTGACCGGCGACCCGGGCAGCACGGTGACGCACACGCTGCAGGTGACGAACACGGGCACGATCAGTGAGAGTTTCAGCCTGGCGGTGAGCGGAGAGGAATGGGCGACGAGTATCCCGGCATCGGTCGGAAGGTTGGCGCCTGGTGGGAGCGCGGCGGTGCAGGTGGGCGTGGAGATCCCCGCCCAGGCGCAGGCAGGCGAGGGAGACACGGCGATGATCAGGGCCGTATCCGACCTGGCACCGGATGTCTATGCCGAGGCGCAGGTGGCGACCAACGCCAGCGCAGTGTACGGGGTGCAGGTCAGCCCGAGGGTGGGAGAGGCGTCCGGCGACCCGGGTGAAACGGTGGCGTATACTCTGACGGTAACCAACACGGGCAACGCCAGCGACAGCTTCGACATCGGCCTGGTAAGCGGATGGCCGATCAGTGCGCCGCTGCAGGTGGGACCAGTGGAAGCTGGATCCAGCATCCCGCTGGGCGTAGCTGTGCGCGTACCGGTGAATGCCCTGGCGGGCGAAAGCGATACAGCGGCAGCGATGATCACATCGCAAGGGGATGATAGCAACTCGACCCAGGCGGTCCTGACCACGACTGCCAACCTGGTGCATGCGGTGGAAGCGAGGGCAGAGCAGGCGAGCCAGAGGGCTGATCCGGGCGAGACGCTGACTTACACGCTGGCGGTCACGAACACGGGAAACAGCACGGATACTATCACAATCAGCATCACGGGGGATGGGTGGGCGGTGAGCGCTCCAGAAAGCGCAGGGCCGTTCAGGGCAGGCGAGGGGGGAGGGGTAAGTATCCTGGTCAGCGTGCCAACCTCCGCTACGGCGGGCAAGACGCATACGCACACGGTGCGGCTCACTTCGCAGGGAGAGGCGAGTATATCTGCAACGGCTGAGCTGACCAGCCGGGTATCAATGTATGCCATAACCCTGGAGCCGGGCGAGACCGTCATTGATGCAGCCCTGGGGAGACTGCCACCTGGACGCTGGAGCTTACGAATATGGGAGACACGGCAGAGGTCTACAGCGTGGCGATCAGCTCGACCTGGGTGGCGGAGCTGACAGGCACGTCCATCCCGCTGGAGCCTGGGGAGCGGATATCCCTCGATGTGCGGGTACAGGTTCCCAGAGCGGCACGCTATAACGAAGAAGGCGTCGTAATTTTAAGGGCAACCGGCGGGCACGGGGCAAGCGCCTCGGCCGTGCTGCACATCACCGTGCGGCGCGGGCTGGCCTACCTGCCGGGGGTTTTCAAGGCGCAGTGGCAGGCAGCTCCCGACGGGCGAGGCGGCGCCGAGGCGGCAGGCAGGCGATAAAAAAGCGGGCGAGCGATGATGCAAGGCTCGCCCGCGGGCAGACAGCGGATGACCCGGAGCGGGCCGGGGGATGGCTCAATCCACCTGCTCGGTGAGGTAGATCTGGATGCCCATGTGGTCGATCTGGTCGAGCTGGGCTTCGAGCCAATCCAGGTGGTCTTCTTCTTCTTTGAGGATGGATTCGAGCAGCTCGCGGCTGCCGTTGTCGCCGACTTCGACGGCGAGACGGATGGCGGTGTTGTAGGCGAGGACGGCGTCGGCTTCAGCCTGGCGGTCGTTTTGAATCTGGGCGGCGACATCGGGGCCGATGTGGATCTTCTTGAGCACGCTGACGGTGGGGGAGCCTTCGAGGAAGATGATGCGCCCGATGAGCTTTTCGGCATGCTTCATCTCGGCGATGGCACGCCCCTCGATGGCTTCGTGCAGGTGCTCGTACTGCCAGTCGGCGCACATCTCGGAGTGGACCATGTACTGGTTGATGGCGGTGAGCTCGTCGGATAAGAGGTCGTTCAATGCTGCGATAATTTTTACATTGCCTTTCATGAGTGATTCTCCTTGGTGGGTGGGTTCGCGCGGGGCGGCATTTGAGGGATTTTGTACTATTCTACACCAGAAGGGGAAATCAGGAATTGCGAATCAGGAATTGGGAGGAGGGAGAGTAGAGAGTAGGGATAAGGTAATAAGTCAACTGGGTAATTGGGGGGAAGCTCAAAATTAGGAATTGGGATGGGGGTTGGAACCCGGAAGCGGGCGGAGGCGTTTTTATCTCAGAGGTGCGCAGCGGGCAGGACCCGGCTGAACAACGCGATCTCGATATGTAGGTATAATTTCCCCATTCGATCGAGGTGAAGTTGGGAGCTAGAGGATGGTGAAATCCGGTTGGAATCGGTTGAGGGAGGGCCTACGCAACCCGGCGGCGGGAGCATGGCTGGCGGTGCTGGTGGCGCTGGCGGTGCTGCTGCCGGCATGGTGGATGGCAGGCAGGTGGTACGAGAGGCGGCTGATCGCGGAGCGACAGTCGCAGGCGGCGGACGAGGTGGCACTGCGGGCAGTGGCGCTCTCGGCGGCGCTGAACCGGCGCTTTTCGCTGCTGGACGGCCTGAACGCGTTCTCGCAGGTAGTGATCCAGGACGAGAACTTCGGGAAGAGCTTCGAGACGTTTGCGGCGAGCGTGTACGCCAGCACGACAGGCATCCGCACGATCGCGGTGGCGCCGGGAGGAATTGTGTACTATGTGTACCCGATCGAGGATAACGTGCGGGTGGTGGGCTACGACCCGCTGAAGGACACGCGTCCGGGCGTGCGGGAGGACGTGGAACGGGCGATCGGGACGCGGCAGATCGTGCTGAGCGGTCCGACCGACCTGGCGGACGGGGGGATGGGGGTGGTGGCGCGCAAGGCGGTGTTCCAGAACGAGCGCTACTGGGGGCTGATCAACCTGGTGGTGGACCTGGAGCCGGTGCTGGCGCTGGCGGGGATCGGCGACGAAGCGGGCACGCTGGACCTGGTGCTGAGCGACCAGGCGGGGCAGCTGTTCTACGGGGCGAAAGAGGTGCTGCTGGAAGAGCCGGTGGTGCAACGCATCAACCTGCCGGACGGTGCGTGGGTGCTGGCGGGCGTCCCGGCGGGCGGGTGGAAGGCGGCGGTGAGCGAGGACCTGCTGCTGTTCAGGGTGGGGCTGCTGACGATCGCGATGATGGTGGCGGGGATGGTGTACCTGACCGCCAACCGGCAGGCACGGCTGGCGGGGGCAGTGAGGCAGCGCACGCAGGAGATCACGCAGGTCAACGAGGCGCTGGAGCAAGATATCATCGAGCGGCAGAAGGCCGAGGCGGCTTTACGCGAGCGGGAGGCGCAGTACCGGGGGATTTTCGAGTCGGTGAGCGATGGGCTGTTCATCAACACGCTGGAAGGGGAGCTCGTGGACTTCAACCCGGCGGCGGCGCGCATGCACGGCTATACGGTGGAGGAGTTCCGCAGCCTGCAGCCGCGCGATTTCATCCACCCGGACTCGTGGGGTATATTCGAGAAGTACGTCGAGGCGGTGCGGGCGGGTGGGCAGTTCCGCGGGCGGGCACGGGACGTGTATAAAGACGGCACACCGTTCCAGGTGGAGATCACCGGGACGCAGTTCAGCTATTACGGCAGGACGCACACGCTGGCGGCGGTGCGGGATATCACGGAACAGGTGGAGGCTTACCAGCTGCTGGAGCAGCGGGTGGCGGAGCGGACACGCGAGATCGCGGCCCTGCTGGAGCTGGCGCGCAACGTGGCATCTACATTGGAATTGACACCGCTGCTGGCGCTGATCCTGAGCCAGCTGCAGACGGTGGTGGATTACACGGGGGCAGCCATCGCGACGATCGAAGACGGCAGCTTCACTTTCCTGGACTACCGGGGACCGAGCGAGCGGGAGCAGGTGCTGGGACTGCGGGTGGCGGTCAAAGCGCCGAGCGGGTACCGGCAGGTGATCCAGAAGCGCCAGCCGGTGATCTTCAACGAGCTGGATGTGCCGGAGGCAGACAAGGGCACGGATGGGGCGGTGCTGGAGGCCTTCAACGGGGCGTTCGACTACGCCCATGCGTGGCTGGGCGTGCCGCTGATGGTCAAAGACCGCCTGATCGGGGTGCTGCACGTAGACCGGGTTAGGCCGGGGCACTTCGACGATCAAGATGCGCAGCTGGTGCTGGCATTCGCCAACCAGGCAGCGGTCGCCATCGAGAATGCGCGGCTGTACGAGCGGGCACAGAGCGCGGCGGCGCTAGAAGAGCGCCAGCGGCTGGCGCGCGAGCTGCACGACTCGGTGTCGCAGGCGCTGTATGGGATTGCCCTGGGCACGCGCACGGCGCGGGCGATGGTGGATAAGAGCGAGGTGGGCAAGCCCGAGCTGGCATCGCCGCTGGAATACGTGCTCTCCCTGGCGGATGCCGGGCTGGCTGAGATGCGGGCGCTGATCTTCGAGCTGCGCCCCGAGTCGCTGGAGAGCGAGGGGCTGGTGGCGGCATTGAGCAAGCTGGCGGAGGCGATGCGGGCGCGCCACCAGATCGAGGTACAAACCGACCTGGGCGAGGAGCCATCCATTGCGCTGCGCATGAAGGAGAGCCTTTACCGGGTGGCGCAGGAGGCGCTGCACAACACGACCAAGCACGCCCACGCCACGCAGGTAAAGCTGAAACTGGCGCTCGACGAGCGGGCGCTGACCCTGGAGATCGCCGATAACGGGACGGGCTTCGATACTTCGCAGGAATACCCGGGTCACCTGGGGCTGCGCTCGATGCGCGAGCGGATCGAGGCGTTGGGCGGGAAATTCAAGATCGAGAGCGCACCCCAGGCGGGGACGCACATCCTGGCGACAGTGCCGCTGGAGGGGAAAGCGTGATGCGGTGCTTTGGCACCGCATCACGCTATTTTTTGGTAGGCTGATTAAATCTAAAAGGGGGTTACTGGTGGAAGGGGAGGCACATGACCGCATCGCTGGTGGAGTTCTTCAGACAGACCTGTATCACCGGGGTGTCGAAAAAGTTCTTGGGCAGTCTGAAAGACTGGATCACATCGGTGTTTTTCCTGGTGCGGAGGACGCCAATCTTGACCCAGGGCATGGGGAGGCTCATGCGGCCTTTCTTGAGCTTTACCACGTAGCTGCTCTTCTTGGGGAAGTTAGCGGCGTTGATGACCAGGTAATTGCCCTGGCGCTCGATGGTGAACTCCCGCTTGGTGGATTTCGTATCCGTCGTGGTTGTGGTAGAGGCGGCAGTGCCGGGGATACAAATGCTCTGTCCAACGGTGAGGGTGTAAGGCTCGGTCAGGTTGTTGGCAGCGGCGAGCTCGGCGATGGAGATGTCGTAGGTGACGGAGATGCTGGAGAGTGTGTCGCCGGATACGACCGTGTGGTACTTGGCGCAGGTGGCGCTGACGCTCGGAGCGGGTGCAGCCATAACAACCTGCGGCACAACCCCCGCCAGGAGGGCCAGGGCCAGGAGGAGGCTGGTGATGATCACGCCGATCCCCGGTTTGTAAGGTTGGAACGTTTCAGTCATTTTAGTACTCCTTTCAAAGTTGGATTATAACTGAGTTTTGGGTGATTTTTGCGTCCGGGTAAAACACGCACCACAAAGAGCACAGAGTTGCCATGACATCTGTCTCATTCCGACAAAAGAAAATATCACCACGAAGTCTCCAAGGCACGAAGGTACACGAAGTTGATATTTTTAGAACAGAGCACACAGGGATTTTTGAGATTACCCTGGCGTACTTTCGGCGTTGATCCCATATGAAGAGGTAGAAGATGGCTTGGACGGAGCGTTTCCGGGGGCTTCCGTCCCCGGAAACACTCCATTCAGCACTCGAAAGTTAGAGCTCGAACCAGTAGACGATGCTGCCATCCATGTTGGTGTGGGCTTCGTAGTATTTGCGATTGGCAGTCATGTTGACCTTGTAGCCCGGGATGATGGCTTCGGCGCAGATCTGATCGGGGAGGTGGACACCCAGGCAGGTGTCTTTCCACTCTGTGAGCATGAAGCTCTGGACGGTGATGTCGCTGGCTTTGATGCCGGTATCCTGGGCGACGCGCTGGCGAGCGGCTTCGATAGCCGGTGCGTATACGACCGGGGGGGGCGTGGAGGCATCCCGGCGTATGGACGGCACCAACCAGAACGGGTTGGCATGGCTGGGCCGGCCGTAATTGGTGACCCGCAGGATAAACTGCACCGTCCTGCCTTCCAGGTCGGACAGGTCGATATCGACACGGGTGATGGCTTCGTCGTAGACTTCGTACCATTCGCCCAGGTTCTTCACTGAGCCGCCCGATACCTGGTAGTCAACCGAGAAGAGCACTTCGCACCGGTCGTAATCTTCCAGACAGCCGATTTCCGCTAGGAAGTGGTCGCCTTCACGCACTTTATATTCCGGGAACACGCCCTGTATCCAGCCTTCACGCGTGGCTTCGGGCCGCGTCCAGAGGGTGGGCTCGTTCTCGTGACGCCCGTTCTCCAGGACAGGCTTATCCAACAAGCTGACCGAGCCATCTTCGTCGTCCGGATCGCCGGGGCAGCTCAAGGAGCCAGCGCTGCTGCGCCAGGTGGCGGTGCACATGTTGGTAGCGAAATCGTAAGCAAAGTTCTGGTTGGGCGACTGGACGCGGATCTCGACCCAGAAAGCCTTATTGGCGCTGCTGCCGATGCCGAAATCTTCTCCGTCGTCGCTTTCCAGCATCCAGTAACCGCGGTAGGTATCACGTCCGGCGGGGGCGATGAAATCCACCGATACATCCACTCTCTCGCCGGGGCGGACGGTTTCGGACAGGCCAACGGAGCGAGGGGCGTCCATGCGATCGCCGCTGACGAAGATGAGCGAATAATCTTCATCCCAGGTGCACGAGCCGACGTTCTCCAGGCGCCATACCTTGGTGAACTCGGAGCCAGGAGCGTAGACTGTACCGTCGGCCACGGTGACATCCTTCACGAAACGGGCGTGGTTGCACAAAACCGGAATTGGCGTGGGGCTGGGGGGAAGCGATGTGGGGGTGGGCAGCAGGATCGTCGGAGTGGGTGAGGGAGGAAGCGTGGCAGTCGGTGCGGATGTGACCGGAGCCGGCTGTGTGTTCGTCGGCGCTCCGACCTGGGTTGGGGTGGGTGGGGCCTGCGTGGGCTGAAAAACCGGCGTGCTGAGCGCCTGCTGGGTCAGCTCGGCCTGGATCGTCTGGGCAGCCTGGGTAAAGAGAGCATCGGCGCTGGTCTCCGGGGTTGGAGCCAGCAGCCCACAGCTGATCAGGAACAGGTTAATGACTATCAGTAAAGCCGCCAGGCGGATATTCTTCGTTTTCATAGTGTTTTCTCCTTGTTGCACGACAAGTACCAATAAAACAGACCATCGTTTCGATTGGTTTCTCCTATCATACAATCATTTCCCGCCGGGGGTATCCAGCCCGAGGGGGATTGTGTCTCATTCTTTCGTAGGATATAGCCAGGAGTGTTTTTAGAAGGCAATTAATATCCGCCGGTAAGCCAGGTGCATATCCTTCTTTCGTAGGATGAATTATAGGACAATAACACGTATATTTTCATTAGCTGGTCAGGATGCGTCGGGCAAGCCAGCCAGCTGAAAGAAAACGCACTTTGCACACATAAATAACAATTTGGAGGATGGAGACGAACCACACGAAGTATTACAGTTTACCCTGGCGAAGAGCATTAAAGGCGCTGCTGGTTATTGCACTCTTGATGAGCGTTTTACTGCCGGCGGTATCACCGGCTTACGCGGCGACCTGCACGGAGTACTATACCGTCAAGCGCGGCGATACTTTATTCAAAATCGGACTGAAGTATGGGGTAACCTGGAACGTACTGGCGGATCTCAATGACATTGATTCGCCAGGCGTGATTTATACCGGGCAGAAACTGTGCGTGTCTGTAAAGGAGGACAGCGCCCCGGACAAGCCCGCTACAGGCGCTATCCCGACCTTCAGCATTGTGTCAGTGTCCAAAGGCCAGTCGGTGACCATCCAGACGGCCAATTTTCCGGCTAACGATTCATTCGATGTGCTGATGGGCGAGTTCGGCACGCGGGCGGTGAATGGGATCAAGGTTGACCGCATCGGCTCGGGACAGGGTGGAGCATTCAAGGCGACGTTCTCTATCCCGGCTGACCTGGCGAGCGAAAAAAGAATCGCCATCCGCCTGCAGAGCAGCACAGGATCGGGTTATTTTGCGTACAACTGGTTCACTAACAGCACGGCGGGCGGTGGCTCGGGAGATGGGTCTTCTGGCATGCCGGGCTATTCGGGATACCCGACCTTCAAGATCACCGGCGTGGTGCGCAACAGCAGCGTGACGATCCGCGCCAGAAACCTACCGGCTAATGTGAGCTTCGACGTGCGCATGGGCGAGATGGGCACGGGGGCTGTGAACGGGATCAAGGTGGACCGGATCAGCTCCGGCGGCGGCGGAGAGACAAGCTATACCTTCGCTATCCCCGAGGATCTGCGAGGCTTACGCCAGATCGCGATCCGGATCGAGAGCCCAGAGAGCGGGTACTACGCCTTCAACTGGTTCTACAATAATTCGACGGAATAAACCTCCTCAAAATAACCCCCCTCAATCCCCCCATCGGAGATGGGGGGAGGAAAACTTCCGCGTAGATCAGCGGAACAAGCTCCGCGTAGATCAGCGGAACAAGCTCCGCGTAGATCAGCGGAGCAAGCCTGCCAAAGAACGGCATCCCCCCATCGTCAGTGGTGCGATGGGGGGATGTTGTTTTGGAGCAAGGGATTATATAGCCGGCTCAGCGGGAGACGAGGCCGATGCGAACGGCGTACAGGGCAGCCTGGGTGCGGCTGGGGACGCCGAGCTTCATCAGGATGTTGCTGACATGGGTCTTGACCGTGGTCTCGCTGATGTACATCTCGCTGGCGATCTCTTTGTTGGCTTTGCCCAAGGCTAACAGGCGCAGCACTTCGGTCTCGCGTTCGGTGAGCTTTTCGGGGCTCTCGGGGGCGCGGATCTCACGCATCAAGCGCTCGGCAGCTCTCGGGGAAAGCTGTACCTGCCCGGCTGCGGCAGCCTTGATGGCGCGGCACAGCTCGTCGGCTTGCGTATCCTTGAGCAGGTAGCCGATGGCGCCAGCGCGCACGGCGTTGACTACGGAGGCATCTTCCAGCACACTGGTCAGGGCAATCACTTCGCTGTCTGGGTAATCGCGGCGGATCACCTGGATGGCGCTGATGCCATCCATGACCGGCATGAGCAAATCCATCAAGACCACATCGGGCTGGAGGGTCTTAACCATTTCAATAGCTTCTTGACCGTTGCTGGCCTCGCCGACTATCTCCAGTTCAGGGTCCAGGGACAGGAACATGCGCAGTCCCTGCCTGACCACGGTGTGATCATCTACAAGCAAAATTCGAATTGCCATTCGCGGCTCCAAAATTATTAGAGAGAGATCCTTCGCTTCGCTCAGGATGACAGCCTATTTTTTCACAAGCGCTCTAGATGACATCGTGAAGCAGTTGCTGCGCTCATGAAAAGTGCGCTTTGCCAACGCCTGCGCCAGCCGGGTCAATTATAACGGCAGGTGACCGGCAGCGGAAGCGGCTGCGATGGGCTGTTCATTGCGCCAGGGCTAAGCCCGGCTGACCTCCGCCAGGCTCTCTTCGAGGATATGCAAAGCTTCGTCGACTTGCCCGGCGGTGACGGTCAGCGGGGGGATCAGGCGGACCACCTGACCCTGCAAGCCAGCCATATAGCCGATCAGGCCGCGCTGGAGGCATGCGTTCAGCAGTGCAAAAGCAGCCTCTCCGTTGGGAGTCTTGCCTTTCCCGGGGATGACCATCTCCATAGCGAGCATCAATCCAAGGCCGCGCACGTCACCGATCATGGGATAGGCGTCTTTGAAACGGTGCATGCCCTGCAGCAGGCGGGCACCCATCTGACGGCAGTTTTCCAGCAGGTTCTCTTCCTTGATGACCTCCAATACGGCGAGGGCGGCGGCACAGGCGATGGGGTTGCCGCCGAAGGTGGTGCCATGTGACCCGGGCTGCCAGCGGCTCATCAGCTCGTGGTTGGCGACGGTGGCGCTGAGGGGGAAGCCATTGGCGATGCCCTTAGCGATAGCCATGATGTCGGGGCGGACGCCAAATACCTGGGCGGCGAACATCTCGCCGGTGCGACCGAAGCCGGTCTGGACTTCATCCAGGATGAGCAAGATGCCGTGCTGGTCACAAATCTCCCGCAGGGCAGGCAGGAATCCGGCGGGCGGTATGACATAGCCGCCCTCGCCCTGCACCGGCTCGACCAATATGGCGGCAACCTGCGAGGGTGGGATGAAGCGGTCGAAGATGGTCTGGAGGCCGCCCAGGCTCCAGGCGAGCACGGAGGCGTCGTCTTCGCCGGTGGGGCAACGGTACGGATACGCATAAGGGGCGAAATACACGCTGGGCACGAAGGGCTCGTAATGATTCCGGTACTTGGATTTGACCGAAGTGACCGAGGCGGCGCCGTAGGTGCGCCCGTGGAAGCTGCCTTCGAAGGCAATAATGCCGGGCCGCCCGGTGACGTAGCGAGCCAGCTTCAAAGCGCCTTCGACCGCTTCTGCCCCGCTGTTGCCGAAGAAGAACATATCCATCCCGGCGGGCAGGACTTGCGGGAGGGCCTGGGCCAGCTTCATCAGCGGCTCGTGAAGGGTGATGCCAACCGCGCTGTGAGAGAAGATCTCCATCTGCTGGCGGGCGGCAGCCAGGACCTTGGGGTGACCATGCCCGACGTTGGTCACGGCGATGCCCGAAGTGAAATCTATGTAACGGCGCCCATCGGCGGTGTACAGGTAGACGCCCTCCGCCCGGACGGTGGGGAGCAAGGGCCAGTCGGTTGCAAAGCTGGGCATGAGGGTCTTGTCCGCCCAGGTGGAGGTATCGGAAAACTCGAATGCGGTCATTTTCTCTCCTTAAAATCAGTGTGGGATCAGATAAACTCACCCCGGTTGAGGATATCAGCTAGATCCCAGCGCCGCTTCAAGCCGCGCATCAGGTCGTGGGCTGGAGGCGGGCCGCCCCAGGCATCGACCTGCCTGAGCAGCGGCCGGGGACCGGCTGCCATGATGGCGTAGCCGCCTGGTCCGGCTGCCTGGCGCAGGGCAGGCAAGATCTCCCCAGCCTGCGATGACCGGCAGCCCAGGAGCAGCATTCCGGCAGCGATATCCAGCGCCAGGACCTGCTCCAGCAGCGCGGGCTCCAGGCGAGAGATAAACTGGGGCAGTTCGGAGGCCGGCAGGGCGAGGCGCGCCAGGAATCCGCCGGAGGTGAAGGTGCGCTCCCAGACCCCAGCAGCGCTGAGCGCACCGGTCTCCTGCGGGGAGGGGGAGCTGGCATCGAGAAGGGCCTGGCGCACGAGATCAAGCTCGGCAGACACATCGGCCGGGTGACCTTCGGCAGTGTAGACCAGCGTCCAGCCAGGCGCGGGCTTATCCACGACAGAGGCCGTGAAAAGCACCGCTCCAGAACAAATCAGGGCGCAGCGCAGGGCGGCAAATCCCCAGGCGAGCCCATGTTCCAGGTCGGGCGCCTGGATGAGCAGGCTGCGGCGGCAGCGCGGCAGGGGGTGCAGCTTGAGGGTGATCTCAGTGAGCATACCCAGGGTACCGAAAGAGCCGGGGAACAGCTTACTCATCTGGTAGCCCGCCACGTCTTTAACCAATGGTCTGCCGAAGCGCAACAGGCGCCCATCCCCAAGAGCGACCTGGACTGCCAGAAGCTGGTCGCGCAGGCTTCCATAGAGGCTGCGGAAGGGGCTGTTGGTGTTAGCGGCGATCCCTCCACCCAGCGTGCCAGCCGGCGAGATGGACAACAGCGGCACCCAGAAGCCCTTCTCAGCCAGGCTCGATTGCAGCTCGGCGAGGGTGGTGCCGGCGCGAGCGGTCACGTACATATCGGCGGTGGAAATCTTGACGATGCCGGCCAGCCCGGCGCTGGACAGAAGCGTCCCGGGTGGAGCATCTCCCTGCCAGTGGGTGCCTCCGCCGCGCAGATAGGTCGGCTGCTGCGCGGATTGCAAGAGGCGCAGGCCATCTGCCGATTCGTCAGGGGTGGCGGGGGCGAAATATGCACCGGGGATACCTGGTGCACCGGGTTGGCTGCTGGTCGAAATCAGCCTGGCAGATTCCGGCGAGTGATCGACGGGAAAGATCTTACCGGGATTCATCAGCCCATCGGGATCGAACAAGTCTTTTATTTCCAGCATGGCGCCGATCTCGCGGGGTGAATACATGCTGGGCAGGTAATCCCGTTTCTCCAGCCCGATGCCGTGTTCGGCGCCAATCGAGCCGCCGATGCTGGCGCAGTAGGTAAGGATCTCTCCGCCGGCGCGCAGCACCCGCTCGCGCTCGCCCGGTATGGAGAAGTCACACAACAAGTTGGGGTGCAGGTTGCCATCGCCGGCGTGAGCCAGGTAGCAAACCCGGTAGCCGTACTCCCGCCCAATAGCATTGATGCCCTGGATGACTTCGGAAAGCCGCGAGCGCGGCACGGCCACATCGACCAGATACTCGTTCGGAGTGAGCCTCGAAATGGCACCGGCAGCGCTGCGCCGGGCACGCCAGATGATATCCCGCTCCTGCGGTGTGTGGGCGATTTTAATCTCCAGCGGCTGGTACTGCCTCAATATGGCTGCGATCTCATCCAACTGCGCGTCCAGGCTTTCCGGATACCCATCCACGTCGATGATCAGCATCGCCCCGGCATCCCTGGGGAGGCCGGCATTCAGGTAATCTTCGACGATGGAGATCATGCCCTGATCCATCAGCTCAATGGTTGCCGGCAGCAGGCTGGCGGCGATGACAGATGAAACAGCTTCCCCGGCCTGGGCGACCGATGAAAAGCTGGCAGTCAGCGCCTGGACAGCGGGTGGTATGCGGCGCAGGCGCAAGATAGCGGCTGTGACCAGAGCCAGGGTGCCTTCAGAGCCGGTTATCAGGCTGGTGAAATCATACTCGGGCGGGTCGAGGGCCTTCCCGCCTAACTGCAGCACCTGCCCGTCAGGAAGCACCACTTCCAGGCCAAGGACATAGTTGCCTGTGACACCGTATTTCAGGCAATGCGGCCCACCGGCGTTCTCGGCGATATTGCCGCCCAGGGTACACACAGACTGGCTGGCGGGATCGGGCGGGTAGAACAATCCGAGGGGCTGGAGCAGGCGCTGTAATGCGCCATTGACCAGGCCTGGCTGGAGGATGGCGATGCGGCTGGTTTCATCTATTTCAAGGATGGCATTCAGACGGGCAAAGCTCAGCATAACACCGCCCTCATCCGCCACCGCTCCGCCGGTATAGCTAGTGCCTGCACCTCGGGCGGTCAGGCTTACCTGGTGCTGCGAGGTCCAACGGGCCGCACGTTGGACATCATCCGTGCTGCTGACCAGCAAGACGGCTTCCGGCAGGCCTTGATCCATGCCGGCGTCGAGCTGATAGGCTGCCAGCTGGGCAGGACCGGTGAGAGTCTGGCCTGGTTTGAGCAGTGCAGACAGGGATTGCACATCCGCTTGCTTGAGCATCAATGTCTCTCGATTTCGAGTTCCAGCCCGGGAGTCTGCAGCCTGCGCTCCACATTGCGCATGATCAGGGTGGCAATAGCTACCAGGAATATATAAACCAGGGCGACGGTCAGATAAATCTCAATCGGATTGAAGTAGCGCCCTGCCAGGATCTTGGCTTCGCCCATCAGGTCGGGGACGGCGATGAGAAATACAACGGAGGTGTATTTGACCATCGAGATGGCTTCATTCGACCAGGCCGGCAATGCCAGGCGCAGCGCCTGAGGCAGGATGATATAGCGAATGGCCTGAGGCAGGGTCATGCCAACCGCACGGGCGGCGATCATCTGTCCGCTGCCGACGGACTGGATGGCCCCGCGGAAATACTCAGCCTGGTAGGCGCCGCTGTTCAAGCCGAGGGTGATGAAAGCAGCCGTCAGGCGCGAGAAGGTCAATCCCAGATCCGGGAAGCCATAATAGACCACGAAGAGCTGGACCAGCAGGGGGGTGCCGCGGAACAGCTCAATATAGGCGATGGCAAGGCTGCGCAGCCATTTGCCGCCGTAAACGCGCGCCAGGGCGGCGGGCAATCCCATAATGACGCCCAATGCCAAGGCCACCAGGGTAAGCTGTAAGGTGACGACGGCCCCATCAATCAGGTCGGGACCTACCCGCTGCAGATAAGTGGCGAGGGTTTCTATCACAGCTCAGCCTTTGGACTCTTGATTTTCCCCGTACAGCTCAGTGATTTTTCCGAGGAAGCTGCGCGTGCGCTCGAACTCCGGGTTGTAGAATAGCTTATTCGGCGAACCCTGCTCCACGATGTAGCCGCTTTCCATGAAGATGATGCGGTTGGAGACCTCGCGGGCAAACCCCATCTCGTGGCTGACGACCAGCATGGTCATGCCTTCGCGGGCCAGCTTCTGCATAACACTGAGCACTTCGCCGATCAGCTCGGGATCCAGCGCCGAGGTGGGCTCGTCGAAGAGCATGATGTGGGGGTTCATCCCCAAAGCGCGAGCGATAGCCACCCGCTGTTTCTGACCGCCGGACAGCTGGGCCGGGTAGTGATCTGCTCTATCAACCAGGCCAACGCGCTCCAGCTCCCACATGCCCTGTTTATGGGCTTCTTCGCGATCCATTTTGAGCACTTTGGTCATGCCGATGGTGACATTCTGCAGGGCGGTCATGTGGTTGAACAAGTTGAATTCCTGGAAGACCATGCCGATGCGCTGGCGCACTTTATCGACATTGGTATGCGGGGCGGTGATCTCCAGATCTTCCAGCCAGATGCGCCCTTGATCCGGGCGGGTGAGCAGATTGATGCAGCGCAGCAGGGTGCTCTTGCCAGTACCGCTTGGACCGATGATGACCACCACTTCCTTCTCCTGGACGTCAAAGGAAATGCCTTTGATCACTTCTGTCTGCTGATATTTCTTGTGCAGGTCGTCAATGCGCAGTATGGGTTGGTCGCTCATCGGCAGCTCCATCACATGAGCAGTCTGTAGCGGCGCTCCAGCCAGTCGAGGCCGCGATTGGTCAGGAAAGTAAGCAAGAAATAGATCAGTGCGGCGGCGCCAAAAGCCAGGAAAGGTTCCAGGGTGCGGGCGCTGACGTATTCAGCGCGGCGCAGGATCTCTGCCACACCGATCACGTAAACCAGGGATGAATCTTTCAATACGATGGCAGCTTCGTTCGACCAGGGTGGGATCGCCAGGCGGAGAGCCTGCGGCAAGATGATGTAGCGAATGGCGGCGATGCGGCTCATACCGACAGCGCGGGCGGCGAGCATCTGCCCTTGGGGGACGGAGATGATGGCACCGCGAAAGACTTCGGACTGGTAGGCGCTGCTGGCGATCCCCAGGGCGATGGAGCCTGACAGAAATGGGGAGAGGTCAACGAAACGGGCAATGACAAAATACAAAATGAAAATGACCACGATTACAGGAACAGCTCGGATGACCAAGCTGTAGATTGCGGTGAAAGCAGACAGAGCGGGACTCCCATACACCCGACCGGTCGCCAGGAGCACACCCACCAGGAAGCCGGTGGTCAAGGCGATAACCGTTACCCCCAGCGTTACCCCGGTGCCCGCCAGCAGGTACTGGATCAGCAGCCAGAGATCTTGTAAGAATTCCATTGTTCGGTGCGGTGCAAAAAAAGGGAGTATTGGGCGCTTGGTTCCCGCCCAATACTCCCGGATGGCTTTTACGGGATTCCCCACTGATCCTGGAGCTTCTGGATCAAGCCTTCGCTCTCCATCTCTCCCAGGATGCGGTCGATCTCAGCCTTGAGCTGCGTCTCGCCTTGAGGCATGGCGATGCACTGGCCTCCGACGACTGTTTCATCGGTGACGAGCGCGACCTTAAGGCCTTCCTTCTCAGCGAGCTCGCCAGCGGGATCGGCATTGATAAAGAGGATCTCGATGCGCCCGGCTTTCACGTCCAGCGCGCCTTGATCGACACGCTCGTAGCGGAAGACCTGGTCTTCACTGGTGCCGGCCGGCACCAGGTTGTCAATCGTCCACTGTTCCTGGAGTGTGCCGGTCTGGACACCGATGCTGTGCCCGGCGGCATCCATGGCTTTGGTCAAAACCAGCGTTGAGTCAGCGGTGGTCAGGAAAGCGTCCTTCTGGAAGTGGTAGGGGTTCGAAAAATCGACCTTCTCCTCGCGCTCCGGAGAAGTCTGCATGGCGGCGATGACCACGTCGACCTTCTTCTCCTGGACTGCGGCGATCAGTGCATCGAAGGCCATATCCTTGATCTCTACCTCCACGCCCAGGCGCTTGCCGACTTCGCGGATCAGGTCCAGATCGAAGCCGACGAAGTTGCCGGCCTCATCGACTGACTCATAGGGTGGATAATCGGCGGATGTGCCCACGATCAGCGTACCGCGCTCTTTGATCTCGCCCAGGTAGCCCTCCTGGGATGTGCCGGCTCCGCCGCAGGCAGATAAAAGCAAGGCTGCCGCGAAGATGGCGATGGTGAACAATCTCAAGGTTTTCATCAGGTTTCTCCTCCGAGAGAACTTTGATCTAAAAGTGGATTGGCGATTTTGACTGCGGTAATACAGTCGTACGATCGTTTAGGGTGCGACAGGCTACCTCCTTCCTGATTTGTGCGGCGATCACTTGATGGTGTAATTATAGCGCGACCACGAGCGTACACGGTGACAGTTTTTCCGGAGTGCTGATTTTGGATATGGAAGGCTGTTACTGTAGTTAAAAAATCAACCGCGAAGATGCAAAGGACGCTAAGGTTTTTAAGGTAGGGGGTGGATTTTTGTAAGTCCGTGCTCGGAGGGTTGTCAATCCCTATGCGGTAAGATTTCGGTTTTTTCGCGGTAAGTCTAAACACCACCAGGGACGAGCGGCAGGACCAGCCCGGCATGGCTCAATACAGCTATAGAGCCCGGACGGGCAGGATCTGGCAGCTTTTGCATGCCGGCGGCGAGCGCAGATTCGACGGAATCGTAGCGCTCAATGCCCATTCGACCGGCGTCGTCCGGTGTCAGGCCGGTCGAAACCAGGGCAAGGCGGATGCGCTGTTTGATCCTGCCAACCATGACACCTGTAGCGGCTTCTTTCAGGTCGCCAGATTTGCCTGCCTGGATAGCCTGTCTGAGCTCAGCGGGGTCGGCGCCGATATATACGGGCAGGTTGGGGTATTCCAGGCTGCCCTCCGCTGCCTCGGTGACCAATATCAGCGTGCCGCCATCCTCAGTGAGCAGCTCGCCGCACCACAGACCCTTCATACTTTGCCACAGGTCACGGTCGTACGGGTAGCAGCTGGCGACGACAAGCGGGTAGCGGCGTTTGACTGCGGCGCCGAATGCCTTACGGGCGTACGTCGCACCGAGACGATGGGCGGCGATAAAATGCCCCGCCACACACTGAACCATATCGTGGTTTATCGTGGTGACGGCATTGACGATGAAATCCAACGAGATGCATTCCACCACAAACTGCTCCAGCTCCTGGCGCAAGGGTGCGTTGATATCTCCAAGCGGATTGCCAGGCAGATCGACCGAGCGGAGGTGAAAAGCATCGACCGTCGTTTCGCTGCCGATGCCCGGGAGGATGATCTTGGCCCCGCCGCTGAAACCGGCGTCCATATGCGGGGTGATCATCCCCAGCCCGATGCGCAGGTCAGCTTCTGCGGCAGCACGGTGAACCCAGGCAGGGATGGCGTGCGTCGAGCCAAGATAAACCATCTGCTCTTGATCACTGGCGGGGGTGTTGACAATCCTGAAGCGAGCTGCAATCTCGGCGCCGAGCCGGGCTGAAATCTCGTCGGGCGTCATGGGCCGGTGAGTGCCAAGAGCGATGACGATGGAGATGTCCCGCTCTTTGATCCCGGCGCTTTCCAGCCTGTTCAATACTTCGGGCAGGATGAGTTTGACGGGCGTCTTGCGGGTAGCATCGTCTACCAGGACGGCGACCGTCTTTCCCGATTGGGCGATCTGCTCCAGGCGGGGGCTGCCGACCGGATGGTCTAACGCCAAACGTACCAGAGCGCCAGGATCTGGGTGTGGCGCGAGGATGGGCGGCGAGACGATCTCTCCCAGCCAGGCTGCATGCAGGCGGAAGGCAAGCTCCTGGCTGCCATAGGGAATATGAACCGTCCGCATCGGGGAGCGATCCATGCCAGATCACTGCGGAGGCTGATCGTCCATGTGCTGGATGACGGCATCGCCGAACTCGGAGCACTTGAGCAAGATGGCGCTTTCCATCAGGCGATGGAAATCATAGGTGACCGTCCTGGCTCCGATGGCGCCTTCCATGCCTTTGATGATCAGATCGGCGGCTTCCTTCCAACCCATGTAGCACAGCATCATCTCACCCGAGAGGATCACAGATCCAGGGTTGGCCATATCTTTATCGGTGTACATGGGGGCAGTGCCATGCGCGGCTTCAAAGACCGCATGCCCGGCGGTGAAGTTGATATTGCCGCTGGGAGCAATTCCGAGTCCACCTACCTGGGCTGCCAGGGCATCGGAGAGATAATCGCCGTTCAGATTGGGCGTTGCCAGCACGTCGAATTCCCGGGCGCGGGTGATGGTTTGCTGGAAGACAATATCAGCGATTGCGTCCTTGATGAGCAGCCTGCCGGCTTTAATGGCGGCATCTTGCTCTGCATTGGCTGTCTCTTCATCTTGCGCATAGCGGGTACGCTCCCACTGTGACCAGGTGTAGACATTTTCGGCAAATTCAGCCTCCGCCAGCTCGTACCCCCAGTTGCGGAACGAACCCTCCGTATATTTCATGATGTTGCCCTTGTGAACCAGGGTAACATTGCGGCGGTTATTTTTCAGCGTCCAGTGGATGGCGGCGCGCACCAGGCGGCTTGTGCCTTCCTTAGAAATCGGCTTGACACCCATGGCGGACGTATCGGGAAAGCGGATCTTGGCGTACTCCTCCGGAAAGTGCTCTTTCAGCATTTCTATGAAGCGCTTATTCTGCTCCGTTCCCTGTTCGAATTCGATGCCTGTATAGATATCTTCGGTGTTCTCGCGGAAGACAACCATGTCAACATATTCGGGATGCTTGACGGGCGATGGAAGGCCGTTGAAGTAGCGCACCGGGCGCATGCATACATAGAGGTCCAGGGCCTTGCGCAAAGCAACATTGAGGGAGCGGATTCCACCGCCGATAGGGTTGGTCAGCGGACCTTTAATGCCCACCAGGTATTCCCTGAAAGCCCGGATAGTCTCTTCCGGAAGCCATGATCCGCAGCGGTTGAAGGCCTTCTCTCCGGCATAGACCTCCATCCATTCGATCCGGCGCTTACCGCCATAGGCTTTAGCAACAGCCGCGTCCAGTACGCGCACACTGGCGCGCCAGATGTCCCTACCCGTTCCATCTCCTTCCACAAAAGGGATGATGGGGTGATCGGGGACAATTAAAATCCCATCCTGGATACTTATTTTTTCCCCACCGCCTGGGATTTTGATCGATAGATCGCTCATGTTCTTCTCCATCAAGATGAAAAAATTCAGGTACTTACCGTGAAGGCGCGAGGAGCGCCAAGGAAAAAGGGTACGAAAGAAAAAACCAGGAACTTACCGCGAAGGCGCGAAGACCGCTAAGGAAAAAG
Organism: uncultured Anaerolineaceae bacterium; assembly: GCA_964525785.1. GTDB lineage: Bacteria > Chloroflexota > Anaerolineae > Anaerolineales > UBA4823 > JAQBDA01. The sequence goes on along the minus strand of CAZGIX010000016.1, from coordinate 11,990 downwards.
GGTACGGAATATAAAACCAAAAACCTACCGCAAAGCGCTAAGATAGCTAAGTCTGCCAGGCAGGCTGAACGATGGGTAATTATAGCATTTAGCTCCAGATACCATGAGGCTATCACAAAAACGGGAGTGGCGAAATGCATGGGTCAGGAAAAACCATCACTGCAGGGTTGTGGTGGAGACGACATCGCCCTATATTGGATGATTTGATATGACAATCGTCACAGCAAATACCCTATAGGTGTAAATTAGCGAAAAACAGCAAGCTGTTATAATCTCTGGCTGACGTATGCGCAAAAGCACGAACCTCGCTGGTCGACATTCCATGCCAGGGAGGTTCATTATCAGTACATATCCATCCCTGCCTCAAGACGAAGCCATTTATGACAACTCAAAAATTCTCTCCCCGTTTAACCACAGATCCGAAGGGCAAAGCCTGGCACTCTTTAGCTGCTGAGGAGGTCTTGCACCATTTCGAAACCCGGCTCGAGCAAGGCCTGACCAGTGAAGAAGCCAGCCAGCGCTTACAGGAATACGGCCCGAACGCTCTCACGGAGGCCCCGCCAACTACTTTTCTGCAGATGCTGTGGGAGCAGTTCAACAATTTCGTCGTTATCATGTTAGTTGTCGCGGCAGTCATCTCCGCTATCCTCGGAGAATGGATCGAAGCCTCAGCCATCATGACAATCGTGATACTCAATGCCACCCTGGGCGTGATCCAGGAACGCCGAGCAGAACAGGCGCTGGCGGCGCTGCGCAAACTGGCAGCGCCAGAAGCCCACGTGGTGCGGGATGGCTCCCGCCAGGTGTTGCCAGCCAGCCAGCTTGTACCCGGAGACCTGGTCTTACTCGAGGCGGGCAACTTTATCCCGGCGGATATCCGCCTGGTGGAGGCGGTTAATCTGCGGGTCGAAGAAGCGGCCCTGACCGGTGAATCGGTGCCGGTCCAAAAAGATGCTTCTGCGGTGTTCGAATCCGAGATCCCGCTGGGAGACCGCAAAAATACGACCTTCATGGGCACCCTGGTAAATTACGGACGCGGGCGGGGCATCGTGGTGGCTACCGGGATGCACACACAGATCGGTCTCATTGCAGAGATGTTGCAATCGGTACAAAATGAGCCCACGCCCTTGCAGCGCCGCCTGGAGCAGCTCGGTAAAACGCTGGGCTGGGCAGCGCTGGCAATCTGTGCGCTGGTGTTTATCCTGGGGCTTGTGCGCGGCCACGACCCGCTGGATATGTTCATGATCGCGGTAGGACTGGCGATCGCCGCTGTTCCGGAGGGGCTGCCAGCGGTCGTGACCATCAGCCTAGCGTTGGGCATGCGTGAGATGATCAAACGCCACGCCCTGATCCGGCGGCTGTCTTCGGTCGAAACCCTGGGATCGGCGACGATTATCTGTTCGGATAAGACCGGCACCCTGACTCAGAACGAAATGACCGCCACACGGACGTGGGTGGATGGGCAGTTTATTAACATCACCGGCAGCGGGTACACCCCGGTGGGTGAATTTCGTGTAGCAGACCGACCCGTCGAGCTGGTCGATTATCCAGCTGCCCAAACCGCGCTGTGGGTAGCGGCGCTCAACAATGATGCCGACCTCGAGCTGGTTGGCTCATCGAATGGGAAAAACGACTACCGTATGGTGGGCGATCCGACAGAAGGGGCGCTGATCGTGGCAGCGGTGAAGGCCGGCGCTTCGGCGCGCGATCTGAATAAGGCGTACCCGCGCGTGCAGGAAGTGCCGTTTGACTCCGTTCGCAAGCTGATGACCACCATCCATGCCCTGGAAGACCCGCACCGAAGGGATCTCTCGCCCTTCGGCGAACAAGACCGAGGGCATACAGAATATGTGATTACCGTCAAAGGCGCGCCCGACCTGGTGCTGGAGCGCTGCATCCGGTACCAGCGCCTGGACGATGTGGCACTCGAGCTGGACGAGAACCAACGCATGCGCATCCTCAGCGCTAACGATGTGATGACCCAGGATGCGCTGCGGGTGCTGGGGATGGCTTACCGGATCGTACCGGAGCTGCCGGACGAGATCACTTCGGAGAACCTGGAATACGACCTGACCTTCGTGGGCCTGATCGGCATGATCGATCCACCGCGCCTGGAGGTGCCTCCAGCCCTGGAGAAGGCCCGCACTGCCGGCATCCGCACGATTATGATCACGGGTGATTACGCCAACACTGCCAGGGCGATTGCAGAATCGATCGGCTTGCTTCAGCCGGGTCACCAGGTGCTGACCAGCGCCGACCTGAACCACATGGATGACCTAACGCTGCAGCGCGAAGTCAAGAACACGGATGTATTTGCACGCGTATCACCGGAGCATAAGCTGCGCATCGTCGAAGCCCTGCGGGCGGATGGGGAAGTGGTTGCCATGACGGGCGACGGCGTGAACGATGCCCCATCCATCAAGCGGGCAGATATCGGCGTAGCAATGGGCATCACGGGCACCGATGTGGCAAAAGAGAGCGCCGACATGGTGCTGACCGATGACAACTATGCAAGCATCGTCTCGGCGGTTGAGCAGGGGAGGATTATCTACGCCAACATACGCAAATTTGTGTTCTTCTTGCTTTCATCCAATGTAGCTGAGATTATGATCATCTTCCTGGCTACGCTGGCTGGTCTGCCCACTCCGCTTACGGTGATCCAGCTTCTGTGGCTGAACCTGCTCACAGACGGCGCCCCGGCGCTGGCGCTGGCAATGGAGAAGGGCGATCCGGATGAGATGAACCGCCCGCCGCGGCCGCCCAGCGAGCCGATCATCAACCGCTCGATGCAGCTGGGCATCCTGATTCAGACGATCACGCAAACGGGAGCGGTATTGACTGCCTTCGGCCTGGGTTTGATGTGGCACCTTAAAGCCGGCGATATTATCGCCCCAGGTGCAAATCCGCTGCTGTACCTGCTGCAGTACGACTGGCGCAACATCGACGTGCAGACGGCGGAAACCATGGCATTCGTGACCCTATCACTGTGCGAGCTGTTCCGTGCCTACACGGTAAGGTCCGAGCGGCTGTCCGTCTTCCGCCTGGGAGTGTTCTCGAACCGCTATATGCAGTATGCGGTGGGCATATCGATCCTGCTGCTTTTGCTGGTGGTAGGTGTGCCATTCCTGCAGCCGATCTTCAACACGCATTTCTTGGCGGTGAATGAGTGGCTGATTGTCCTGGGCTTGGCGCTGATCCCAGCTATATCAGAAGAGATTACAAAAGCTTATCTGCGTTGGAGAGATGCTCGCGAACGGGCCTAGTCCGGGCCTCAGCGTACAGATTTGTCAGGGTATTCGTCTCCGGGATCCGAATTTATATCTTGTCGATCCCGGAGACTTGCGCTATACTCGCTATCGATGTATAAGAATCATATAGCCAATACAGCCATTATGGTCAGGCACCGGAGAGGTGGCTTTCCCCGGCACAGCCACAACCCGAAACGTAGTCGTACCACCGGAGGGGTGTCCGCTTGACGCGCTAGCTGCGAGGTTATCACCTCAACGCTTCCCGAAAGCCGCACCCGCCTATAAGCAGGGACGCCTTTCGGGAAGCGTTTTTTATTCTTTTCGAACGATCAAGGATATTTTGAAAACCAGGAAGACAGGAAGCATGAACGATGATAAACCTCCCTCTGCTGCTGCAGGCAAGGTGAAGAAGCCCAGCAAGAGGAAATACGAAAAACCACCCTGAATTATCGCCGCGAGCAGTTGCTCGCCAGGAGAGTGAAGCATGATTGCGATCTACAAGCACAGCGTGGACGGTTTGCATAAATTGGATCAGCCGGTCGACGGCTGCTGGATCAATGCCATCAACCCCAGCCCTGCCGAAATACAATGGCTCCAGGCGCTGGAAGTTCCCCCGGATTACATCACCTATCCATTAGACCAGGACGAACGAGCACGCACCGAGCGCGAGAATGGTGAAGTGCTTATCGTGCTGCGCATTCCCCATTACCAGGGTCATGCCGCGGATATTCCTTTTATCACCGTACCTCTCGGCATCATCATCAGCAATCGTTATTTGATCACCATATGCAAATATGAGAGTGAGATCTTGGATGAGTTCGCCTCCGGCAAGAAACGCGATCTTTCAACTGCCAAAAGGAACCGCTTTGTGCTGCGGCTGCTGCTCAGCGCGGCCTCGAAATATCTCTCCTATCTGCGGGAGATTAACAAGATGGTTGACGCACTTGAGGACCAGCTGCAGCTTTCTACCCGCAACAAGGAGGTCCTGGAGCTGCTTAAATACCAGAAAAGCCTGACCTTTTTCACCACCGCCCTCAAGTCGAATGAGTTGATGATGGAGCGCCTGTACCGCAGCCAGCTCTTCAAGGCTTTCCCGGAGGATGAAGATCTGCTGGAGGACGTGCTCACCGAAAACCAACAGGCGATTGAAATGACGAATATCTCCAGCAACATCCTCAGCAGCATGATGGATGCGTTCGCGTCGATCATCTCGAACAACCTGAACGGGGTAATGAAGTTCCTGGCGGCGATCACCATCGTCCTCAGCCTGCCGGCGTTGGTAGCCAGCTTCTACGGCATGAACGTAAGTTTGCCCTTTGAAAACCTGCCGTATTCGTTTATGATCATACTTGGGCTTTCACTGCTGCTGGCTGTGGCTGTGGCTATTCTATTTGTGAAACGAGACTGGTTCTGATAATAACTGGTGTCATGATTCAAGGGGTGATTTGTCACCTTTGTTTGTGAGAAAAATCACGTAATACATGTGATCTTCGACAATGAACACAAATCCGGTTATCCGGTATCATAGCAGCAAGAAAACGGTACTTCAGGGAACTCTCCTGATGATCATTGCTGTTTCCTCCTTTGGCGAATGCCTCCGCCGGACACCCTCACCGCTCCGGCGGAGGCGATTTTAAGAGACCTGTGTCTGGCTGAAAAAATTATCCGTTGTTGGCAGGACGATTGTGAACGTGGAACCCTGCCCAGGGGTCGAGCTGACCCAAATCCGCCCCTGGTGGTTCTCGACAATCGATCTGACGATAGCTAACCCCAAACCAGCTCCCGGGGTATCCGGAGGAATGTTGCTGGCGCGGTAGAACTTATCGAAGATATAGGGCTGGTCAGCATGGGGAATACCCGGCCCGGTATCGCTAACGGCGATAATTACCTGCTCGCTCTCAGATCGGGTCGTGACGCGGATCTCCCCATCCTTGGGTGTGTAGTTTATTGCGTTGGCGACCAGGTTCTCCAGCATCTGCCGCAGGCGCACCGGATTGCCCAGGATATGAGGCAGTCCCTCCGGAATATCCAGCACCAAGTTTTGCCCTTTTTCCTCTGCCTGGCTGCGCATGCTCTCAATAGTGTAGCGGATGATGGCTGCCAGCGGCACGATTTCTTTGCGGGCGTCGAAGCCTGATTCTATGCGTCCCAGGTCGAGCAGGTCATTAATCAATGAGGTGATATTTTCAACGCTGACCTGGATGCGCTGGATGAAGCCTTCCTGCTGCGAGTTAAGCTCCCCCACCCTGCCCAACAGCTCCACGTAGCCCAGGATGGCTGTCAGGGGAGAGCGCAGATCGTGGGAGACTGTGCTGACGAAATCGCTCTTGATGCGGTCCAGCTCCTTCAGATAGGTGATATCTTGCATGATGACAGCCAGGCCGACGCCCGAGATGGGTGTGACCTGAGCACTGAGCACACGCCCATCAGCCAGGGTGATCTCGCCCCGGTAGGGAGTGCTGTCTTTCTGACCGTTCAATATTTCCAATAGATCTGGATGCTGGATCACATCCTGAACCTGCCTGCCGACCAGGTCGCGGCCTTCCAATCCAAAAGCAGCCTGGGCAGATTGGTTGAGCAGCATTATTCGAGCGTCCTCATCCAGGACAACCACCCCATCCTGGACCTGAGTCAGTAGAGTCTCGAGCTTCTCGCGCTCGACCTGTGAGCTGGCAAACAGCCGGGCGTTTTCCACGGCGATGGCCGCATAGTCAGCCAGGGCGTAGACCACGTCCAGATGGTAATCCGAGAAGGGGTGACCGCTCCGGCGGTTGTCCACACCCAGAACGCCGATCACGCGGTCGCTTACCTGTATGGGCACATACATCAGCGTGTGCACCAGGTAGGAGGTTTTGATCTTCTTCGGGGTGGCAGTGTTGAGCAGCAGCGGCTGCCCGGTGCGTAAGACCTCACCCGGCAGCGTGTCCTTGATCGGGACGCGGAACGTGCGCACAAAATCTTCTCGGAAGTTGCGCGCGGCGCGCATATACAGCTCGCCGGTGGTCTCATCCATCAAGAGCAGGCTGCCTTCTTCAGCGCCGGTGAGCTCGACGGCTGCGTCCACAACGGCGGTCAGGACACTGTCCAACTCGAGGATTGATGTCACCTTACGCCCGATGCGCTGCAGGGCCTCCATGCTCTCGACTTTTTGCTGGAGAGCGCTGGTGTTATCTTCTTTGTGCCGCAGACTCCACTGCTTGAGTCGTCTCTGCCGCTCCAGCACCCCCTGGATTACCTCCAGCACTTCGCCGGTTTCGAAGGGCGGGTAGAGATATCCGGACAGTCCTGAATGGATCGCCCGAAGCAGCAATCCGTCGGAAAAGGGATCGGAGGCCAGGACGATGGCTGTGTCAGGACGGCTTTCCAGCAGCTGCACTGCCAGATCCAATCCACTGCCTTCCGGTATCCTATCCCCGAGAATGACCAGATGGGGATGGTTGGTCTGCAGCAGCAGGTCCAGGGCCTTGCGATCGCGGATCTGGGTCACATCGTAGCCGGCGGGGCGCAGTATCGAATGTTCCAGCAAATCGGCGATGGTGCCGTCGGAGTGGATAATAAAGATTTGTTCGCTGCTCATTGAGATCAGATCGAAATACTTTGTCAGGGCTCAGTCAGCTGATTTTGGTCAGGTTTTCCAGCAGCTGCAAGGCCTGCGATAACTTCTCGCTCGCCGATCGCAGCAGGGCCTTCTGGGTAGCGTTCAGACGGCTGTCTTCGCCGACCAGCAGAGCGCCGAGCGTCTCGCGGGCGGTGGTCAAAGGCGCGGTAAGCTCCTGGCGGGTCTGGTTGACGGTCTCCAGGATTACCTGCTCGCGCACCTGGGCTGCTTCGGCAGATTTCTGGTAAGATTGGGCGCGCTCCTCCAGCGCACGGAAAAGGCGTGCATTGACCAACGATATGGAGGCGTAATCGGCGACTGCCTGGAGCAGAGCCTGGTTGCTGGGTCCAAAAGGTTTGGGCTCTTTGCGCGCTACCACCAGCAAGCCAACCACCTCGCTCTTCACCTTGACCGGGATGACCAACACAGATTGTGCAATTTGAGATACTCTGAAGCGCTTCAAGGTCTCACCGTGGATCGAGAGCGGTTCACCCGAAAGCGCTACCAGCGAGCTGACCCCATCATCCCAGGGCTGGTACAGCCTGGAGCCAAGCGAGGGGGGCAGATTGCGCTGGGCGCTCAGCAAAAAGGTCTTGCTGTTTTCTTGCCGCAGCAAAAACCAGCCGTTATCGGCTTCGCTAATGTAGACGGCGCCTTCGACGATCTTATCAAACAAGGTTGGCTGGTCGGTGATCGAGGTGACCGCTTTACCGACGGAGTAAATGGTGGTCAGCTCACGCACGCGCTGCTGCAGCTCGATATTTGTCTGATGCAGCTGGCGGGCAAGCTGCTCGCGCTCGCGGCGCGCTCGAACCTGTCTCAATGTTCGCTCTACCGCGGACACGATCTCCGCTTCCCGGAGAGGCCAGCTGAGATAATCTGCCGCCCCCAGGCGAAATGCCTGGATCAGGTCGTTCTCGGTGCCTTTCTCGGAGATCACGATCACCGGCACCTCGACTCCCTGGGCGGTAAGCGCTACCAACAGGTCTTTCCCGCTCAGGCCAGGCAAGCTTAAATTGGCGATAATCACATCGGGTAAGAAACGTATCGCCTCTTGGATCGCTTCTGCAGCTACCCGCACGACCTCAACCCGGTAGCCCATCGGCTGAAGGGTCTGACGGGTGATTAAATCACTGATCGAGGGGTTGCTCTCGACCAAAAGGATGCGCTCTTTCGGGGAAGCCATACGCTAATCATAGCACGGTTTTTTTTCGTACGAACCTACAAAATGAATAAGAGTATTATAAATTCGGGCTGCAGAGGCTTGACTTTGAGTGCCAGACGCGCATACAATGAAAGCACAATGGAGAAGGTACAGAATGCCTGCCTTCGCTTTTTTCTAACCCAGATCAGATCGTCCTGACAACTATATGGAATATAAAGACTATTACAAAATCCTCGGTGTTGATCGTAAAGCGAGCAAAGAGGAAATAAAAAAGTCGTACCGGAAGCTGGCGCTCAAGTATCACCCAGATCGCAACCCGGGAGATAAGCAATCCGAAGAGAAATTTAAAGAACTCAACGAAGCATACCAGGTATTAGGAGACAGCGAAAAACGCGCCCATTACGATCAGCTCGGGGAATCCTACACGCGCTGGCAGCAGCATGGCGGCGCGCCAGGGGGATTTCGATGGGAAGACTGGGTTGCGCAAACACCCGGGGGCGGCAACGTACGGGTTGAAGTAGGCAACCTGGAAGATTTGTTTGGGGGTGGTGGGCTGGGAGATTTCTCCGAGTTCTTCCGGCGCATCTTTGGGGGGATGGGCGCAGCAGCAGATTTTAACCGCGAAATGCGCGGTCAGCGCCGCAGCGGGACGCGCTACGTCACGGCAGATATACAACATGAGGTGGAGATCAGCCTTTCCGAGGCGTTCCACGGGACAACCCGCCGGATCGAAATAGATGGTCGCCGGTTGGAGGTGAAAATCCCGCGCGGGGCACGGACGGGCACCAAAATTCGGGTTGCCAATGCCGTAACCGCACCGGATGGGCAGAAAAGCGATCTCTACCTGATCGTGCGCGTGGCAGACGATCCCAACTTTGAGCGTAAAGGCAATAACCTGTATACGGACGTCTCGATCGACCTGTACAAGGCGGTGCTCGGGGGAGAGGTGACAGTGCGTACGCTGGCTGGAAATGTCGTGCTGACCGTACCGCCAGGCACCCAACCCGGGCAGAGCATCCGGTTATCGGGGCAGGGCATGCCGCAGATCAGCCGCCCGGACCAACGCGGAGATTTTTTCGTGCGGATTAAAGTCAAGCTTCCACGCAACCTTTCTCCCGAACAACGCGAATTGTTCCAGAAATTGGAGCAGATGGGTTAGTTGCATTCAATGCACAAAGCCTGTACACGAACGAGTTGATTTGTAGAAAGAATGGACGACCAATCATAGGAAACAGGAGGATATGATGTTGACCGAAAAAGATCTGAAGGAACTGCTGGATTATGAGGCAAAATCTCCTGTGCTCAGTGTGTACTTGAATACTGAGCCAACCGCAGGCTCAGCCGATACGCATAAACTACGCCTCCGCAGCATGCTGAAAGACATCGATCTTCCGAAAGATGCCGAGACTGTGGAGCGATATTTTGATCACGAGTTCGATTGGTCGGGACGCAGCGTGGCTGTGTTCTCCTGCGTTCAGGAGGGGTATTTCAGAGCTTACCCACTGGCGGTGCCGGTGCGCAGCCGGGTGCGCATCAGCGATCGCCCGTTTGTCAAACCACTGGTAGATTTACTGGATTCGTTTGGGGGATATGGCGTGGCATTGGTGGACAAGCAAGGGGCGCGCCTGTTCTATTTCCACATGGGGGAGCTTCGTGAGCAAAATGGTGTGATGGGACAGGAGGTGCGCCGTACGAAAAGAGGCGGCGGCTCGCAGGCGCAAGGACGGCGCGGCGGGGTGGCTGGTAAGACGAATTACGTGGAAGAGGTTGCAGACAGGAACATTAAGGATGCAGCCGAGGTGGCTGCCCATTTCTTCGCCGAAAATAATGTACGCCGGGTGTTAATTGGAGGTACGGAGGATACTGTCAAGCCATTCCGGTCCCAGCTTCCCAAAGCCTGGCAGAGCCTGGTGGTGGGTAATTTCCCGATGAGCATGAATGCCACCGATACGGAGGTGCTGGAACGAGCCATGCAAGTTGGCACCGAAGCGGATGAGCAGCGTAAAGCCAGGCTGGTAAAGACGGTGCTGACCGGAGCGGCAAAGGGGCGCGGCGCGGTCGTACGCCTGGAAGATACCTTAGGAGCGGTACACAACGGACGTGTACAAACGTTGGTGATACGCGAGGGGCTGCGCACCCCTGGATGGAAATGCCGGGGCTGCGGCTTTGTTACATCGAAAGCTGCCGAGGCCTGTCCATTCTGCAGCGGCGGCTTTGACCAGATCCCTGATGCGGTCGAGCTGGCAGTCCGGAATGTGATGCAATCAGGCGGGGACGTCGAGGTGGTGCATGACGATGCTGCCCTGGGCGATTACGAGCATATTGGGGCGCTGTTGAGGTATTAAGACTACCCCCCTCAATCCCCCCATCGATGCTCTCTCGATGGGGGGATGATGTTATTATCCCTTCATCTAGGGAGCGTCGATGGGGGAGGATGTTAAAATCCCTTCATCGCAAGGTCAGCGGTGGGGATATGATCGTTGGCAGGAGGCTGGGGGTGTTTGGGCAGGCTATACCCGCCCAAACACCCCCGTTTTTCGCCTGGACTGCGTAACTGCTATCGATAAGAAGGGTGTCAGACGGCCTGGATCTTGATCGTCTTGGGGCGATGGGCTTCTGCCTTGGGAACCACCAGGTGGAGCACGCCATTGTTGATGGTCGCCTCAGCCTTGGATGGGTCGAGGGCCGTGGGCAGGGTGATCGTGCGACTGAACCTGCCAGCAGGCAGCTCGCTGATCAGGTAGTGAGCATCTTCGTTGCCTGTGCTATTGAATTCACCGCGCAAGGTGACGGTGTTGTTCAGTACCTCGATGTTGACGTCTTCCGCTTTGAGCCCAGGGACGAGGGCAGTAATCTCGAACGAGTCTTCGTTGGTCTGAACGTCTACAGCTAAGAGCATCTCGCGCTCAGATGTGGTGTCAGCTATGTTGTCTTCAATGAGACGGTTCATTGCGTCACGAAGGGTCGCCATGCGGCGGTAGGGGGAAATATAGAGGGTCATGATTCAAACTCCTTTAGTATCCAGGTTGTTTTTAGATTACGACCCAATCTTATAATGCCCTTGTTAGATGAACGATAAAAAAGTATAGATTTTTTGTTAGAACCTGTCCGAGAGCTTTTCAACGGTAACGATCAGGTACGTCGATGTGTCTGAATACGGCGATCCATCGAAATCCCCGTAGAGATCACGGACTTGCAGCCGCGCGGCTCTCAGCTCGCCTAACAGCGCATCAACCGGCAGGATATTTTGGGTGACAGGGAAGGTGAAGCGCTCCACATTGCCATCCGGCAGCAGGTGGTCGTAGATCCAGGTGATCTTTACCTGGTGTGCAGTGCGCCTCCAGGCGCTGCTCACCTGGACCGGTTCGCCATCGGCAGGGTGGAGAAATACAGCCTCGATATCCGGATCGGCTTTGCGCGGCATGTGCTGCAGAAATGCTGGATTGGGCATGCTGGCGGCGAAGATGCCGCCTGGGCGGAGGTGCATGCGCACGCGCTCCAAGGCGGAGAGGCGTTGGTCTGCGGACAACATGGTGTAGGTATTGCAGGGCAGGATGATCAGCGAGAATGCCGCCCCCAGATGGAATGCCCCCAGGTCTGCCTGCAGTAAGGCGACCCTAGATTCCAGGTGAGGGGGAAGCATGGTGCGAAGGTAGGCGAGCATGGAGGGATCATTATCGAGCCCGGCAACGCGGTGACCAGCGCAGGCCAGCGGCAGCAGCACCCTGCCCGTTCCGCAGCCCAGCTCCAGGATGGGATCACCCTGGCGAGCCGCCAGATCCAGCCAGAAATGGATGTCTTCGGCGTCCAGGCTGTTGTGCGCATGGTACAGCGCCGGGAAAGCGCCGGCTTTATGGGAATAGTGCTCGTTTTCCATCGATCTCCTTGACGTGAATGCCTATTCCGGTTTATACTCATTGCGCCCGGGGCGTAGCGCAGTCCGGTAGCGCACCGCGTTTGGGACGCGGGGGCCGGCGGT
>CAZGIX010000015.1:0-39321 GCA_964525785.1 uncultured Anaerolineaceae bacterium | reverse complement strand
CCACCCCAGTGGCACTGCTTGGATACTCAGTTTTTAAGGTGCAAAAGTCGAGATTTAATTTCAATTTAACCGGTTTTTCCTATTGATTATTTATAATTTGTGGTGGGGATTAGAGATCGCAGTGTTGAATTGGGCGACGAAGCTACTCAAGCCATCGACCAAATTTCCTCTTTTCCTGTTATCCAGTACTGACGTTATAATAGTGTAAATTAAAATTGGATATGGAAATCACATAATTTTGTAATAAAACCATACCTTTTCCGGTTCCATTACCTGTCAATCCCAGTGCAGGTAAGGTTGTGTATTGGTGGTTACCGGAAGGAAGAGCAGTATGAAAGCAAAGATAATAGTGGTCGATGACGATGCTGGCATTCGCGCCTCCCTGCAGGATGTATTATTGCAGGAAGGATATCAGGTTGAAACCGCTGATGGGGGGAAGGCGGCTATAGAATTGTTAAAGAACGAGACTTTTGATCTGATGTTATTGGATATTATGATGCCGGAGATGAGCGGCGTTGAAGTGCTGCGTGTGGTGCGACAGATTTCACCGGATATGAAAGTTATCTTATTAACTGCCCATGGCACAATGGAAACGGCTGTCGAAGCGCTCCGTCTTGGCGCTCACGATTACTTGTTGAAGCCATGCAATGCACACGATATCCTCTCCAGCATTACCAGCGGATTAGCCAGTCGCGCAGAGAAACAGCAAAGAAGGTATTTGTTGGACCAGTTAGAGACATCAGTGCAAAAACTCAAGGATGCAGAGGGGATACAATCTGCGCTTGGGGATGAAGCCCTGATCCTGACCTTAGATAGTGGAGTGATGTTTGATTCCAATCGCAGGGAGATCTGGCAGGGAGATTTACGTATCAGTCTCACCCCAACAGAGGCAAAACTCTTGCACGTCCTGGTCGAGAATCGTGGGCGTGTCCTCAGCCATAAAGAGCTGGTATTTCAGGTACAGGGCTATGAGGTGGGCGAGTGGGAAGCGCCGGAGGTGCTGAGGCCCTTGATCAGCCGGCTGCGACGTAAGCTCTCCCACTTCCCATCCGGCGAATTTTGGATCACTAACGTTCGTGGGACAGGTTATCTTTTTGATTCCACTTTGGTGATTAAATAAGATCTTAAATTGCAGAACAAGCATCATTCCCGAATTTGCCAGGGAATATCAGTTGGCGATGGAGGAGGGCGCACCCATCCCAGAAGCCCGCCCTGATTTTGCTGCTTCGATGGTTGTCTGTCTATAATCACCAGGATCAGGCTGCTGACCAACAGCGATACCCCTATCCACTGTTGATATGTAAAACCCTCCTTCAGCCAAAAGTGGGCAAAGAAGAGGGTGACCAACGTCTCGCTCAATCCAAGCAGAGCAGTCTGCATCGCGCCCAGGTGTTTTACGCCAATGAATAATGTCAGACGAGAAAAGAAAGTCACCATCGTCAGGCCAAAGATTGGATACCATGCCTGCAAGCCAGGTGGTACAGCCTGAGGACCAGAGATCAGGTACGTTGGTACGACCACCAGACTCATTGCCAGCAAAGTGTATGCCGTCACTGTTGGTGCTGGCATATCGTATAGGACTCTCTGGTTGATGGGGATATGCAGTGCATAAAGTGCAGATGCAACCAGCATCTGAAGGATTCCGACTGGATCTATATGATGGTAACCTGTCTGGGTGAGCAAATAAACTGCACCAATTGCCAGACCCACTCGAACTATTGTCAAGCGAGTGGGCAGCTGGCGGTCCAGAATCAGCCACATCACCAAAAAGAATGGGTAAAGGGTGAAGAGCAGCTGTCCAACGCCTGCCTCAATCCGCGCCAGGGAGTTGTAATAGAAAACCGATCCCAATCCGTTAATAAAGCCAGCCAGCAAACAACCTAATAATCCAGCAGGATAAATATAAAGGTAAGGGCGGAAGAATAAATACATAACGAGGAAGAGCAGCAAGCTTGCCAGGGATGTGCGTATAGCCACAACTGCCAGCGCAGGTGCCCCAAATAGTATGGCTTGCTTTCCAAATATCGGGGTCATGCCCAAAAAAGCCGCAGATGTCAATGCTGCCAAAATCCCAATCGCACGCCTATTTGGGCGTGCTTCGACCATCCTGGAAATATCTTCAGGGATTTCTCGCATCCAGCTGCGTGGTCTGCGCGATTGGGGCGGTTTGTCCATCGATACGCGGTCCGTTTTCTCTCTCTTATCAATTGATCAGGGATGTGATCTCGTCGATGAATTCGTCATTCATGAACTCGCCCTTCTGTAACAGTGATTGGATTTGACCGCGCAAGCGTTCGGTCTCTTCAGGAGTAAGTTCTTTAGCGGTAACAACGATAACGGGGATTGACGACGTTTCAGGATTGGCTTTCAGAGCATCTAACACTGCAAAGCCATCGATCTCCGGCATCATCAGATCAAGAATGATCAGGTCAGGCAATTCCTGTCCGGCGAGCTGGATGGCATCACGGCCGCTTGCAGCTTCAAAAATGGTGTAATCACCCTGGGATTGTAATATCCTCCGGATCAACCTCCTGGCATCTGAAAAGTCGTCCACGACGAGTATGCGTGGGTATCGATCGGCTGTAACCTGGTTGAGGGCTTCCAGCAGGCCCTCTTGGGGTGTAAGTGCCGCTGGTTCGACGGGAAGAGAGACATTACGCGCCCAGTTATCACCCAATACACTTGTCTCTACAGGCATTGTATGACCTGTACAGTTGACCACAATTAAATCGTCGGGCCTTATCTTCCCAGCACGCACCAGCCGGATCAAGCCTGCGAAGGCGACTGCAGCGGCGGGTTCGACAGACAGCCCTTCCATTTTGGCCAGGACGTGGATGGTCCGGAAGGTCTCCTCATCTGGAACGCTCTCGAAGAGCCCCTTGCCTGACTCTACCATGTGCTGGTACAGCATAGTATAGGTGCGTCCAGGGTCACCGGTTGCCAGAGTGGTGATATGTGTGCGTGGGGAGCGTACTGGCTCAGCGGTACTGTGCCCTTTTTTCCAGGCAACGACCATCGGTGAACAGCCCTCGGCCTGTATGATCGCCATAGCTGGTCGCTCCTGGGTCAGACCAAGATCTACCAGTTCATCAAAACCTTTTTGCACGCCTAGAGGGCCTAATCCTCCACTGACCGATTGAAAATACCAATCCGGAACACGCCAGGGCAGCAGAGCATCGTTGGTGTCTCGATGGTCTGGTCCTAGCAGATCAGTCAATTGTTCAGCTATCTCGAAGGCAAGCGTCTTCATGGCTTCAATTGAAGAAAGAGTGCGCGGACCCGATTCGAGGAATAAATTGCGTTGGTTTGCGAATTCAGCGGCTAATTTCTTGGCTTCGTCATAAGTGGCGGTAACTTTTACGACCTGTGTTCCATAGATTGCCACTTCGCGCATTTTCTCTGCGGGGACTGAACTGGTTAAGAAAGCCCAAAGCTTGATACCGGCCCTGGCTGCGTAGGCTGAATATGCAATGGCGACGTTTCCCGTAGAAGCCAGTACAGCTTCGTTAATTCCTGCTTCTTTGAGTGTGGCAATTCCGACTGCTGCTTGGCGATCCTTGAAAGAATTTGTCGGTCCTTGACGTTCGTCTTTTATGTAGATGTTCGGGCAGCCTAACATCATCCCCAAATTGGCTGCATGGATCAAAGGGGTACCGCCTTCTCCCAGGGACAAAGATGGGTTGTACTCATAAATGGGCAGCAGCTCCCTATACCGCCATAAATTGAACGGGCGATGGGGAAGCAGAGCTGGCATGATTCTTCCCAGGTTAGAGTAGTCATAGCGCGCCTGTCGCCATTGGCTGCCGCACTGCTTACAAGAGAGACTTCCCGGCATGTAAGGTGCCTGGTACCCACAATCCAGGCACTCAACGGTCAATTTATTTTCCAACAATTCCTCCGATTTGGGTGTTGTTGCAAAATACCAAAAATTGATTTTTGTGAGCTTACTCGTAGGCAGTTATTATCTCAGGCACGGGCAATTAACTGTTCTGGATGGATTCTTCTACATGGTGGAGGGCACCCAAGAGATCATCTTCCAGAATAGGCTTGAGCAAGTATCCTTCTGCATTCCAACGGAAAGCCTTTTCGTGCTCATCGACTATGCTGCAGATGATAACCGGTATGTCCTTGGTGGCTGTGTTGTCTTTCAAGGCTTGCAGTACTTGCATGCCATCTTGATCCGGCATATTAATATCCAGAGTGATTGCCGCTGGTCGGACGCGGCTGGCGGTTTGAACTGCTTTGGTCGGATCAGTAAGGGGTATGACCTGATATCCATGATCAGCCAGATAGCGCTGGTAGAGGTTGATCACTTCGCGTTCATCGTCAATGCATAAGATCAATTTCCCTTTCGTTGATTCGCCGGCCATATTTTTCCCGGTCTCTATTATTGATGATGCAGGCAGGATGAAGTAGAAATTACTGCCCTTGCCTTGTTCGCTTTCAACACCAATACGCCCTCCATGCATATCGATCAGGTGTCTGCATATCGACAATCCCAAACCGCTGCCTCCTGTTTTTCGGGAGGGGGAAGCATCCACCTGAGAAAAGGGCAAGAACAGCTTGCACTGATCTTCCAATGCGATGCCAGGTCCGGTGTCGATTACCTGGATGCAGATCTCAGGTTTATCCCATGCATTTTTCCGCAAACTGGCTTTGATGAGTATTGATCCGGTATCGGTAAACTTCGCCGCATTGGACAACAAATTCAGCAAGACCTGGCGAATTTTCACTGGATCAGCGCGAACGCTTGGCAGGTTATCGTCGATTTCGAGTAGAAGTTCGATAGCTTTATCTTTAACCAGTCCGGAGGCAGTGGGCACTACACTCTGGATGATATCTGCGATCCCCACATGCTCTTCGAATGAGAGCTCCATCTTACCGGCCTCGATTTTGGATAGATCAAGGATGTCATTGATCAAGCTCAGCAAGTGCTGACCCGAGTTATAGATTGCGTTTAGATCCTGCTCCTGTACTTCGGTGACCGGTCCGTCGATCCCCTTTAAGATGACGCGTGAGAAGCCGATAATCGAGTTCAAAGGCGTTCGCAGCTCATGGCTCATATTTGCCAGAAATTGGCTCTTCAGCTGGTCTGCTTTTCGCATTTCCTCAACTGCCTGCACCGAGATCTCGAACGCCCGTGCATTTTCCACTGCGATAGCCAGCTGGTCTGCCAGGACCTGGAGTACAGAAATATCAGCCGAGGTAAAAGCGTTCACCTGATTGGATTGCACATCCAGGGCGCCAGTTACCCGGTCGCCGATTTTGAGGGGGATACCCAGCTCAGCTCGAGTCTCCGGTAGGAGAGGGTTAGGCCTGTGGATGGGGTCCTGGGCGACATCATTGACCACCAACGGCTCGCCGACGCGGGTTACATACCCGATAACTGAATTTGAACCGACAACCAGACTGTGCCGCCGGGCGATCATTTCCTCTCCGGCAGGTCCGGTGGAGGCGCGCACTACTGCATGGCTGGCTGATTCATCCAGCAGGAAGATGGCGGTGTGGTAGTAGTTAAAACGCTCGCGGATCAAGCTAACCGCCCGGCTTAGCAGATCGTTGAGCGCCAGGGTACCTGTGGAGTCGCGTGCAATTTCAGCGGCGGTATGCAATTCTTCGGCGCGACGGCGTGATTCTCCCAGCAGGCGCAGGTTCTGAATGGCTACCGCAGACTGCGCGGTTAATGCATTCAACCGGCGAACTGCCGCCTCCGAAAACTGCACGGGTTTGTGAAATATGGCGGAAATGTGCCCGATCCACAAACCGCCGGTGACAAGAGGAGCAAAGATCAGGCTGTGTGCCTTGTACTTGTTCAGAAAAATATCACGTGCGTCTGACCCCAGGCTTGTGTTGTTAGCGATATCTTCAATGATAGTCGACCCTTTGGCGCGCAGCAGCTGGGCAGCAGATGGGATGGAGTTGAGCGAAAAGCGAGTGTGTGGTTCGGAATTGGAGGGCGTCATCGACCAATGGGCAATTCGGTCGCAGTACTCTGGCATCTCACTGCCAGACCAGGGTTGATCGTATAGATTGAGTGAGACTTCGCGCGTATTTATACCCAATATTGTGTACCGGCGCAGGATTTCGAGAATATTGTCAAAGGTTGTGCTGGCGTTAAGCTCTGCGCTGGCCTTGTAGAGTGTTTCTGTTTCTTGAAGAGCAGTTTGGGTCTGCTCAAACAAACCGGCATTCTGAATAACCGAAGCAGCCTGGGCTGATAAAAGCTCTGCCAGATGGCGCTCATTGGGAGTGTAAACCAAGCCCGCCTGCTGGCGAGACACCATTAATACTCCCACGCCCTTGTTCTGCCAAAACAAGGGCACAGCCATCACAACCGAGGCGAGCATACGGTGGTTTATCCAGGCGTGTTCTACCCACGCTGGGTAATCATCGATCACTTGAGTTATCCGCCTGCTGAATGCCATTCCAGGTAAATCTTCATCGAGCTTTATCCGGCGCGTGGGCTGCTCTGCGGGCGCAGGTGGGTGCGATACGATTTGCGCGAGTTCCTGCTCGGTGTCATGCCACAGCCAGATCGAACTGCCATCTGATTCAAGCAGCTCCTGGGCGCGCCGGGAAATGATCTCCAGAACAGTATTCAAGTCACGCTGCTCCTGCGCCAGCTCAAGGGATACCTGCCGCAGGATATTGAGTTCTTCGGCTTGCGCCTGGGTCTGCTCAAAATATTGGGCGTTCTCGAGAGCCAGGGTCAGCTGATCGGTAACCTGTTCGATGAGCAGCAGCTCATCTTCACTCCAGCGTCGGGATGGCTGGTCATCGACCAGCTCTACCAGTAGGTGAGAGTCCCCATCTTCGAATGGGGCAGGTAGCGCGACCACCGCAGGATCACCACCCCGGGCATTTTGATAGAGCAGGTGCTGAAATTGGATGCTCTCCGCTCCAAAGGGAGTAAGCTCACTGGTCGCGTGGACTATTCTGCCATCCTCAACAAGATACCCAGGCGGTTTACCGCGCCGCTGATAACCAGCCTTTTCCTTACGAGGATCCGTCGTGGGTTCAATCTGACTGGACCGATCGTGCCTTTGATCTGATTCAACAAGATTTTCAGCAGGCGCCGGCAACAAGGCAACCCCTTGCTCATTTGCTAGGTGCGAGAGATCTCCTCCCAAGCTTGAGGAAGCATTTTCCAGCTCCAGCTCGGAGAACAGATTATCAAGCCGGTTGAGCAACTTCTTTTTGGACATACTGTGCTAACTCCTGGGCCAGCGCCAGATACTGAAGCGTGCTGCGGCTTTTTGCAGTATAGAAGTTTATCGGGATGCCAGCAATTGGACTCTCTCGCAGCTTCGTGTCGATCTCTATAACCGTCCGCAACAGTCCATCACCGAAGGTCATTTGAATCTGCTCGCTCAATGTTCGGTGGATGCGATTGCGCTTGTCTTGCATGGTGATCAAAACGCGGTAGATCAGGTTCGGATTATGCTGCCGGCGGACATTGCGGACGACAGACATCATGGCGCGCAGGGCATGAGCGGAAAAGAACTCCGGTTGGGTCGGAATGACCAACATGTTGGCTGCAGTCAGCGCGTTGATTGTGACTGCTCCCAAATAAGGTGGGCAGTCCAGCAGGACGATATTATACATTTTCTGCACATCTGGGTGTTCGATCGCCTCGCGCAAGACAATTTCATGGTCAAGGCGCACGGTCAGCAGGCGCTCTGCAAGCTCGAGCTTATTGTTGGCAGGAATTACATCCAGGCACGATATGGATGTCTGTCGTGCAATCGAAGCTACAGGAACTGAGTTCAATAGAATATCTGCAGCTGTACCGTTTACCTGGTTCGGCTGTAAGCCAAACGAGAGGGTCAAATCGGCCTGGCTGTCCAGGTCGATAGCCAGAACCGATTGTCCTTGCATTGCCAATGCGCCTGCCAGCGATACCGCAGTCGTCGTCTTGGCTACCCCGCCTTTTTGATTGGCGATTGCAACGATATATGTCATGCCATACCCTTTGCTTCTCTGTAATGTAAGTAGCTAAGATGCGCCTCTTCCATTTCGACCATTTCCATCTGGCTTTGGACTCGGAGGTACCGGTTTGCTGGTCTTTATGAGTACCTGTGCCCGGCTGGTTTGTAGCGCTTTTCGTAATTCGCTTGCCGCCACCTGGAGAATCTCTTGTGGATCATTGGATGCACGCATCTT
This sequence comes from uncultured Anaerolineaceae bacterium, assembly GCA_964525785.1. Taxonomy (GTDB): domain Bacteria; phylum Chloroflexota; class Anaerolineae; order Anaerolineales; family UBA4823; genus JAQBDA01. The sequence goes on along the minus strand of CAZGIX010000015.1, from coordinate 31,158 downwards.
CGCTGTGATCTCGCCTGCGATACGCTCCCGCTCAGCAGTCCGCTGAGTGTCCTCGTAGAGTCTGGCGCTTTCCAGAGCGATGCTGATCTGGTCGCTGATGGTCTGCAGAAGCTTGATCTCCTCCTGGCTCCAATCTCGTTCCGATTCTGATTTTCGCAGCCTGACCACACCGATTACCTGATCGCGTAGTTTGATCGGTATGATCACTGTGTTTATCTCGCTGCGGATAACCTCACCGCTCTGGCAGGCGATGGAAAGCTCGGGATCCCAGGCTCGTTCTGTTGAGCGTACCAGTCCCTTCTCTTTTGTGGCGATAAAACTGGTATCTACCCTGGAGCGTAAGATCTTATTCCAAATCTCGTGGCTGAGCTCGCCATAAGCCCGCCGCGAGTTATCCAGGGCTTCTTCGCTCTCCGCCAGCAGATGGGCATTATCGATCGCAATAGCAATCTGATCTGCCATAATTTGTAGAATCGAGGCGTCTTCATCGGTAAAAGCGGCTGCCCGGCTGCTTTGAACATCGAGAACTCCCAGGATTTTTCCACCCACGCTCAGTGGTAAAGCCATCTCAGAGCGTGTTTCCGGCAGGTGGGTATTCTTGAAATAGACCGCATCAGTGCCGACATCCAGTGAAATCCGCGGCTCTATCATGCGCGCCACGTAACCCACGATACCTTGCATACCGACTTTAATTTTGTGTTCCTCTTGTAACAGCTGTCTGCCCCCTTCACTGTTGGTAGCGCGTAATACCGCATACTCTCCCGAAGGATCTAATAGAAAAATGCCAACGTGGTAAACGTCGAAGCGGGTGCTGATCAGGCGGGTCACCTCTGGCAGCAGCAGATCGAGATCCCGGATTGTTACAGCTGCTCGCCCGACCTCTGCCGCAGCCTGAATCTGTTTTGCGCGCCGGTGTAGGATGAGGGTACGCTCCGCGATAGTGATTTCCAATCCTTTTAGGGATTGGTTCAGGTCGGCAGCTAACTGATTACAGGTCTCTCCAAGCTGTTGGAACTCATCTCGGGTTTGCAGATTTACCTGCGCACTGAGATCACCAGTACTCCAGAGCCGAGCGGCTTCCAGGAGCTGCTTCAATGAACCGGCGACGACGCGGTGAACGTAGAGCCACATGACTCCGAAGGCAGCCAGTGTCAGTACAATTGATAGGATCACCGCGGTCTGCTGGTTGGTATTGTTGCGCAGCCAGGTCTGTGCTCCTGTAATCGCAAACAGGCACAGGATAAAGACCACGTTCAGTTTGGTGGAGATTTTCATGCCCGATTTGGTCTTGGTCACGTGATGATCTCCTGATTTACGCCCGGTACATACGTACTTCGACTTCTTCAAGATCTAAAGCACCCTGTAGTTCGGTTGCAGCAGTTTTCAGGACAGTATCGATATCCAGGGTTTCGCGTACCCGATTGGTGACATCGCCAATCAGGCGTTCGTTCTCTGCCCGAAGCAGGGTGTCTTCGAATAATCTGGCGCTTTCCAGTGCTACACCGAGCTGCTCAGATAAGGTAGCCAATATCTCGCGTTCGTCATCCGACCATGTACTGCGATCGGGTGGTTTTTCTGCATGCAGTGACCCAATCACGTTGCCGCGCACAGTAATGGGTATATCGAGAATACCATCGCTGTCCTCCCGATCAGGTATAGCTGGATAGTTTTCATTAGGAGAGACTGTTTCGGTCATAGATAAACCTTGCGGGGTACGACGAACGTGTAGCGCACGCGCGGTTAGTCGTTCCTGCCAATCCTGGCGGCTTAGTTCTCCGTAGGCGCGCCGGGTTGTTTCCAAAGCCCGCTGGGTCTCATCAAACAGCCTGGCGTTATCAATTGCTATCGCGACTTGGTCAGCAATCGTTTGAAAGGTTGCGACCGTGGCTTCGTCAAACGCATTGGCCTGCTGGCTCTGAATTGTGATTGCCCCAAGTACCTGGCCTCGGGAGCGTAAGGGAATGGCTGCTTCGGATTGCGTCTCGGGCAGATCTGGCGTTGACAGGCGAACTTCATCCTCAGCGACTTTGTGTGAAATACGCGCCTGGTTGTTGAGGATACTCCATCCAATCATCCCTTGACCGATCTGGATGCGATGCCCACGCGCAACCATGTTCTGACCTGCTTCACCTGTACCGGCTTGTAACACCGCATATTCCCGGGCGTCATCCGTCAGGAACAAGCCAACATAATATAGTCCAAACAATTCCTGGATCACGTTAACCACCTGGAGGATGAGCTGCCGGGGTTCCAGAATGGTTGTCGCCGCGCTGCTCACCTTTGAAGCCGCCTCGAGCTGTTCTGTACGTGTTTCCAGTTCCTTTGTTCGGACCTTTACGATTTGTTCCAATCCCGCGATCAGTTTTTTTAGCTGATCTGTCATGCGGTTGAAGGACATCGCCAGTAGGGCGACTTCATTAGTACGAGGATTGACGGTGGCGGTTAGATCAAGCTCTCCATCGGCAATGCGTTGTGCGGTATCCGTTAAATCGCTGATCGGCAGCGCAATGCTGTTGGTAACCTTCACTGCAAACACAACTGCGCATAAGATCAGGATTATCGAGATGGCAGAATTGATGATAATCGTCGCCCGGGTGGGTAAGAATACCTCTTCCCGGTTCTGCTCGGCCACGATTGCCAGATTTAGCTCCGGCAGCCATTTGTATACGCCAATAACCGTAGTGCCGGCGTAGTTATCGTATGTGCTTGTGCCAGATTGCTTCCCCATCACAGCAGCTAATGCCGCCTTGGTGAGGACCCGAGTTTCCCAGGGCTGGTAGTCTGGAAGACGCACTGGGGTCAGCAGTGAATAATCCGGCCCTACCAGATACGTCTCGCCAGTTTCTCCAACACCTACATCTCCCTGCATGATTCCATTTGCCTTAGCCAGGCTGGAAAAACCTACTAATACTCCCATAGGATTGCGTTCCAAATCAATCACTGGCTCCGAAACCACTACTCCGGGCTGTCCAAATGACTTGAATTGCGCAGGGGGTTGGAAGGATTGGCGTTTGGAACCCTGCTGGAAGAAGGCCTCGCCGGAGAAGTCCTGACCCTCATGCCCTGGATAGGTTGCAAGGACCACCTTGCCGTTGGGATCCAATAGCAGCAGCTCGTCGAACTGCCTCCACATAGAGATCGTGGTGTTGAAACGATACTGCATATTGCGGTAATTGATCCTGTACTCGACCGATCCTGGTTCGGCGCCCAGCAGCGTGGCAATCGGCTCCATCTCCTGGTCGCGCAAAGTTTCCATATGCAGGCCATCCTGCAATCCCAGCACCCAGGAATTTAACGAATCCTCTTTGAGCACGCTTACCGCGGTAAGTAAATCGGCGGCGCTTTTTACAGTTGCCTGCGAGCCTATCGTGCTGGCAACACCTGCAGCAATCACCAATGGGATAATTACGATAGATATGAAAGAAAGCAGCAAGCGGGCACGAATAGTGTTGAAACGAAACGTGCGCACGAACTGCCAGAAAGCGGTGATACAAATAGCGATTGTGATCCCAGGAAGCAGAAATCTGAACGCTGGTAGGCTTTGGATATCGTAACGAGGGAACAATCCCACCTGGCTAAGCACCAAGGTGCCAGCGATAAAAATACCGAGGATTAACAGTCTGTGGCGCCAGGTAGCGAACAAAAGCGCACCCGCAATCAAGATCAGCAATGCGCCGCCAACAAGGAAGTACAAGCTGGCATTTGACAAAAAAAGGGTGGGGAGCGCATAGGCAACAAGATAACTCATTGATGCCAGGAGCAATGCTGCAAGTTTCCGTCTCCCGGCTGAGAAGATATTGCTATAATAAGCTGGAATGAGGGCTATGAGGGGTGAAAATGCGACGACGAAGACCTGCCAGGCACCAGACTGAACGCCTAACAGCAAGCAAACCAGGCACACCCCTAGCGCAAAGATGGTGAATATTCGGAACAGGCGCGCAAAGGCATCTGCACGCTGCACGGCTTTTGTTTTCTGATCGGGAGGCTGTTGCAAGATTTCTGTCATAAAGCGCTCTACGAATAAGCCTATTGATCGCCGATAGTCGATCTCGTATCGGTAGTGAGGTCAATAGAAAGAGCGGATAGATCAAGCACTCTATATATGTCTTCTGCCGCAACTTTCAGTACGCTCTCGATATCCAATGATTCCCGCATTTTCCCAGCCGCTTGGCTTACTAATCGCTCGTATTCTGCGCGTCGCTGCGTATCCATGAACAACCTGGCGCTGTCCAGTGACAGGCTGATGCGCGCTCCAAGATCCTCAATAAGAGTGCGATCCTCGGGCTGTAATTCGTTTTCACCAGCCCAGATCGAAAGCGTACCAAACTCTTGACCGCGCACTTTCAACGGGATTACAACGTCAGGCTGTTGGCTATCCGCTGCCAGAGAAGCGCTTTTCCCATTCGAAGGCGCCGCGGCCAAGGCATGAACGCCATCTCGATCGTATTGATAGCCGGGCGTTGATTGCGAGAGGAAAGCTTTCTTCCAGGCTTCCTGGCTGTATTGACCATAAAGAGTCTCCAATTCAAGGTAGCTCTCTTGAATTTCTTTATTCAACCGGGCGTTGTGAATACCCACTGCCAACAAGTCGGACAGGACCTGCAGAACGTTGATGTCATCATCCTTAAATGCCGCTGGAGACTCACTTTGTACATCCAGAACACCGAACACTTGCTCGCCAACCTTCAGGGGTAAGGCGATCTCCGAACGCGTTTCGGGGAGAAGTGGATTGTGGAAATGGGTGACATCTTTATCCACATCCAGAGCAAAGCGCGCTTTGCCCGTCCCGGCAACGTGTCCAACAATGCCTGTCTGCCCCACTTTCAATTTGAATTTGTTATCGATCAGCTTCTGCCCTTCTGGTCCGGTGGCGGCATGCAACACGGCATACTCATTGGCTTCATCCAGCATGAAAATAGCGGAATGATAGAAACCGAAGCGCTCGACGATCAGGTTGACTGCCCGGTTTAACAGCTCATCCAGTTTACGGACCGAGGACGCATCGCGAGCGATCTCCGCTGCGACCTGGATTTTTACGTTCTGGCGTTCGAGTTCGCGGGTGCGCTCAGTAACTCGCTCTTCCAGAGATTCGTAAGACTGGCGCAGCCAATCCGTCATTAGAGCGATCGAACGCGAAAGCTTGCCGATTTCATCTCTCTGGGGTAGATAGTTTACCGGGCTGAAATCCCTGAGGGTCACTCGTTGGACAACTTCTATTAAATTATGCAGTGGATTGGTGATGCTGCGGGTCGTCTGGATCGCCAGAATGGCAGCGGCTAATAAAGCCAGCAGAACCGTAGCTAGTGTAGTAATTTGAGTGAGATTCTGAGTCCTTCTGGCCTGTTCGAATGATGTCGCAACATCGTTCTGGATGTTGGTTGTTAGCTGCCGCATTAGCTCGTTCAGGTCGGATTGGTGGGTTGCCAGGACAATCTCTCTCATATCACGCGCGATAGCCCAGCTCCCCTCGGATGCCAGGCGGACAACCTCACTCACCGTCCGTTTCATCTCCTCATTGGTCAAACGGATGTCTCCCAGGAGGCGCTGGTTCTCTTCGATCATTTGGGGGGAAATACCCGGCGGCTGGTCGAGGATCAAAGCATATTGTTCGTCGTAAGCTTGCAGAGCGGAATTTATTTGTTCGCTAACCGACTCAACCTCACGTGTCTTGAAAAACAAATCTAAAGTCTCAGATACAACCTGCCAGCGCCGCATCAGCTCGATCAGTGACTGGAATTGTTCGAAACCGTCTTTGGTGGTTGTGGTGACACTATAGAATGAGCGGCTGAAATAGAAGCCGGCAGCACTTGCGACTACAACCAACAGAGACATGCCCACAAACGCCAATGTCAGCCTTTGTTGGAGGGATAGCTGCAGTTTCATACTTTTGCCCCTGATTTACTGTTACCGGAAGATCCATTGGATGGCTCGTTCGTATGCAGCCGGATCTGAACTTTTTGCGCTTTCAGCGTTTGACCTATCTCCTGTACCGCGCGCTTCATCACTGTTTCCAGGTCTAATGAGCTCTGAGTTCGCGCTGCGATCCGGCTGGCAATATGCTCTCTCTCTGCCCGGCGATGAACATTCTCTTGCAGGCGCGCATTCTCTAAAGCCAGAGAGACCTGCGCCAGGGTGTTTTCGATAAACTCTTTCTCTTCTCGAGACCACGGAGATGAGGTGCTCTCCCGGTTTAGCTTGATATACCCAATTGAGTTGCCTCTCAATTGGATTGGAAGTGCGATCTGAAATTCGTCCTGGACAGGATCCGGCTGCGGGCTGGTTGCGAGGGCGATCCAATCATCGTCAGTCAGCGGCTTGATGCCCATGCGATCGTATGCGAAAGCAATACTTTTTTGTTCCAGATAGCTTTGCCAGCCGGTTTCTATCTGCTTTTGGATGAGTGATTCCAGGTCTCGCACTGCATGTTGACTGGTTTGCAGCAATCTGGTATTCTCGAATGCCAGGGCAATCTGGTCAGCTAACACCTGCATGATAGCGAGATCCTCATTGGTGAAAGCAGCCGGCTCGGTGGATTGGACGTCGAGTACACCAATTACCCGTTTGTGCACTACCATAGGAAGCGCCATCTCGGAGCGAGTTTGTGGCAGGTCGGGATTGTTGAAGTAGATAGCGTCTCTGCCTACATCCAGTGCAATGCGTGGCTCACTGCTGCCGGCGACGAAGCCTACGATACCGACCTCGCCGATTTTCAGCTTATGCCCGCGCCCGAGCATGCGGTGGCCTCCCTCAGAGGATGCAGCCGCAAGGACGGCGTACTCCTGAGCGTCATCGATCAAGAATATTCCAGCGTGATAGAAGCCGAATCTGTCCGAGATTAGCTGTACGGCATAATCGAGCAGTTGGGTCAGATCATGGATAGAGGCCGCTTCTTGAGCGACCTCGGCTGCCACTTGCAGGTGGACGGCACGCCGTTCAAGGTCTGATGTGCGCTCACGGACGCGTGTCTCCAGGCCGGTAATCAAATCCCTGATCTGGATTGTCATGGTGTTGAAAGCGCTCGCCAGGACTCCCAACTCGTCGTCACTTTCCACGGGGGCGATCTGTGATAAATCGCCAGCAGTGACAGCTGCAGTTACATGGGTCAGTGTGCGGATCGGGCGGATGGTTTGGCGGATCATCAAAGCCGCCATCACAACCAGCAATGAGCCAGCCACGATCAAAGTAAGCCAGGCAACCCGCTCGAAAAGATATAATGATCCGAGCAGCTCCTGTTCTGGTGCCTGGACGATGACTCCCCAGCCATTTGGCAGTAGGTCAGCTTTTGCGCGCCAGGTCACGCCTCTCTCGTCCGCGAATGCAAATGGTCCCAGGCTGCCCTGGCGCAGCATCACAACTGCCGGATGGGTGCTAAAATCTTGCAGCAGTGAAGTGCCTGATAATCCGGCACCGGCGATCAACTGGTCGTTATCGTCAACGATATACCCATATCCGGTGCTGCCAGGTGCGCTGGTCTTAATTCCCTCATTGAGTACTTCCAGTTTTGTGGCGAACATAACCACGCCAAGAATATCTCTCCCATTATCCACGATAGGCACCGAGGCAACCAGCACCGGCTTCCCGCTGGTGCCTTCAATCAGGCTCTCCAGGGCTAACGGTGCACCCGAAGATGCTTTCTTAAACCAGCCCTGCTGGCTGTAGTCCTCGAGGCTTGCGCCGTCGCTTCGGGCGAGGTTCTGACCGGAAAGATCTGTTGTGCTGACCAGTTTTAAATCGGGGTAGATATTGGCAAAATCATGCAGGATCGGCTGCTGCCGGGCAGGGTCCATACTGGCGATATCTGGCTGAGCGGCGAGTTGCTGCAAAGCGCGTGAGTTAGCGTCCAGCCAGGTGGTCATCGTTGAGTACAAATGCTGGTTGGCTGTTTGCAGGCTTTGATTTGCGTTTTGTTCGAGCAGGATACGCGCCTGGTTGGTAATAAAAGCCATCGTGGCGATCATAACCGGCGCCGCAACGACCAGCATCACTGCAATCAAGCGCATCTGGAGGCTGCCTTTTGTGCGCAGGCGCGCGGAGCCCATCTGCCGGAAGAAAACATAGGCAAAGCCAATGACGAGTAAGCCGTTGGCTATCAATACGGTTGCGGCGGGAAGCAGGTTCTCACCCAGGTACAGGAGCATCACCCCTGCTGCAAGGTGCAGAAAAAGGAGCCATCCCGCCAGCCTGCGCTCTTTGGCGACGACCTTTTTATCGAATAGGGCGATGTAGATCAGCAAGAATAAGATCAGGCTAAAACAAACGATCGACAGGATCCAAAACAGGAGAGCCAGGCTGCCACCCGTGAATTCGGATGGTGATATTATCCCCCCTTGATAACGATTGGGATCGATCCCAGCAAACCACAGCCGGGTCCCAAACAGCAGGTCTATCAGGGTGCAGACAAGCGGGAGGAGAGCCAGGAACACCAGCGGCAGCTGCCACCAGCGTCGACGCCCTTCCAGCCAGTCGGGCTTCAGCAAGGCGATCGTCGAGGCCAGCAGGAGGGGAGCGGTTGCATAGGTGGTTATCGCCAGCAAGATCGCAGGCAGCCTCCCCTGGGCAGCGCTGTTCGCCATGACCATCATCCCGAAGGCGTAGCTGATCATCGCGCTGACCAGCAAAAATACTGAGACAAGCCGGTTTGCACGATGCCGAGGATTCAAAACCACGATATACAGGCCAATTACCACATAGACAATGGCGAGAAACCAGGCGGCATATTGGATGGTTTGGTTTGTTGTAGTCAGATCCACCAGATTGACTTCTTCCCTGTTCTACGAATTGCTCTGGCTGAATTCAAATTTGTCGTTCTGTTCAGCCTCAAAAGTCGGATAATCTACTGACGCGTTGTGAAGCCGGATCATCCCGTGTGAGACGCGCAGCACCCGCCCAAGCTCCTGGAGGGTGGTTCTGGCGATCGTCTCAACGTCTGGAGAAGCCCAAATTTTCCGGTTTATTTCCGATAGCATTCTCTCTTGTTCTGCTCGCCGCTGGGCCTCATCCAGCAGGCGTAGGTTGCGGATCGTAATGGCTACCTGCGCGGCGAGGGTCGTCATCAGACGCAGGTCGTTGTCGTCGAATCTGTACTCGTGTTCCGTATCCTGGACGATAATCGCTCCCAGCACTTCGCCAGCTACAATGAGTGGCACACCTAGCCACGATTTAGCTGCGGCTCCTGAGACTTTGGCTCCTAGCTCGATGGCGCGCTTCTCGGTGTCTTCAACCAGCAGCAAGGGCTGTTGGCTGCGTATGAGAATAGAAGTCAACCCCTCTCCGAGCGGGAAAGGCGGCAGGCTGAGCCTCTGGTCTGCCTCATGGGCGTAGGGGATCGAGATCATGTCTGTTTGAGGTTCGTACAAGGCAATAGCCAGGTCGATCTCGCCCATCACCTGGGCAATTTTCTCGTGGATGAGCACGTACAGGTCGTCAAGATCCATGATCACGGAGATTGCCTGGCTGATCGACGCCAGAGATTGCAATCCTGCCACTCGCCGCTGCAGGTGGCTTAATGCCAGCACCTTATCGATGGCAGTAGATACCTGACCTGCCAGACTTACGTAGGGTTGGATCTTGCCTGGATCCAGCTCAGCATTGCTCGATGCGCCCAGCATATATAGGCTGATCAGATGACTGCCGCGCCAGACAGGGATCAGTACTGCTGACCTTAACCTGAGGTTGAGCAGCAGGTTCACCATCTCTGCGGGCAGCGTAGTCTCCCCATCGATGTTGATGACCAGAGGAGAAATATCGCTCAGCGAGCTTTCCACCATTTCCAGGGAGATGGTGATATCTGGGATGTGAAGCGATGCACCTGCAGTTGAGTGCTGGTGATGCATGCTGACCGCTTTAAGGTGTTCGCCTTCGGGTATGAACTGGATAGTTGCAAATGGCGCCTGATCGAAAACACCTCGGACCAGCTCCAGCACCTGATCGATCGAGTCAGCTTGGCTGATCTTGGGGATGGTCTGGTTGATCAGCTGGTAGATGTCGATGACTGCCGGGCTGTTTGCTTCTGGCTCCGGTAGCTCTTGAGTGGGTTTGAGCGCTTCCTGCGGTGGTTGCAACTTATCGATCATATTTAACCAGCATTATGGTGTCAGTGTATTGCAGCTATTACCTTCTCAATTGGCCTGTCCCGGCGTACAAAGGTGCCTGCTGCAATTAAAACAAGTTCCAGGAGAGAATCAATCGTTTTTTGCGTTTTTGTGGGTGGTTCTTGCAGTTCTGTAAACCCACTTTACCTGCGCTTAACTTGTTTGTCATCCCGGGTGGCATACACTTGCACCCCCATGACTGCTTGTAATTATTGGGTATTAAACGCTGAAGGGTTCGACGGCAAGTAGATCGTTGCCGTCGAACCCTTCAAGCAAGGCAACCGATAATCAACTCAGCTCCCAGACGGATTGTCCCGAGAGGATGCTGCGGATCTGATCGGGGAAGCGATCAGGATCGAGCGGCTTTCCCAGGAACCCGTCAAAACCCGCCCCTCGGGCCTTATTCATCTGCTCCAGGCTGGCTTCTGCAGTGACTGCGACCACGCGCGTCTCCTTCAATCGGCTGGACGAACGGATTTTGCGCAGCGCCCCGTAGCCATCTTCATATGGCAGGCGGATATCCATGAGCACCAGATCCACACGCGGCAGGCTGTCGGCGTATTCCACGACTTCATAGCCGGAGGTCTTCCATTCGCAGTGGATGCCCATGTAGCCCAGCATGCGGGCAATCAGGACGAAATTCGAGACGTTATCCTCCACGACCAACACTGTTGCATCCCTGGGAAGATTCGCTTTGGGGATGGGGCGTGTCTTAACATCGGTTGTGGCGGAAAGTTGAGGTGCCATGTGGGGTCTCACCTTATAACGATGCTGTCAGAGCGAAGCAGGTTGCGAGTGTTCAGAAAGTAGTTGATCTCTAATGGAAAGTTATCGACATCGATGGGTTTCTGGATATACCCATCACAGCCAGCTGCCAGAGTTCTCTCGCGGTCACCTTTCATCACATTGGCGGTCAGGGCTACAATGCGGATATTGGCCGTTCCGGGCATGTTCTTTATGTGGTGGGTCAGGGTATATCCGTCCATTTCAGGCAGGTTGATATCCATCAAGACCAGGTCGGGATGCTGTTCTTGCAGCACATCCAGGGCAGTATCTGCATTTTCGGCTTCTAGCACCCGGTATCCCTCCGCCTCGAGTACACGGCGGATCAACATCCGGTTTTCCGGGTTGTCCTCGACGTAAAGTATCGTTGCGCCGTTATCCATGCAGCCTGTCACCTCCCTGTGCTACCATTCTAACAAAAATCGACTGCTCGCCAGTTAACATCCTTGCAAGTTTTATCGATAATAACGTGAAAGTTGCACAACAACCTGTCACGTTTTCAGGCGCGCTTGATATGTCTTCCGAAACTTGGCCAATTTCGGTGCCACGACCACCTGGCAGTAGCCCTGGTAGGGATTCTTCCGGAAATATTCCTGGTGGTATTCCTCTGCGAGGAAGTATGCAGAGTAAGGGATAACCTGAGTTACGATTGGATTATTCCACACGCCGGCTGCATCCAGCTCACGGATGATCCCCTCGGCGATCGCCTTCTGCTCCGGGCTGTGGAAGAAGATCACCGAGCGGTACTGGGTGCCGACATCGGCGCCCTGGCGGTTCAGGGTGGTTGGATCGTGGATACTGAAGAAGACCTCCAGCAGATCCCTGAATCCGATGGCATGCGGATCGAAGGTGACCTGCACGGCTTCGGCGTGCCCGGTCTTGCCGGCGCAGACTGCCTGGTAGGACGGGTTGGGGACGGTCCCACCGGCATAGCCCACCGTAACGTCGATCACGCCGACCAGCTCGTCGAAGACCGGCTCCAGGCACCAGAAACAGCCGCCGCCCAGCGTAGCGAGCTCATATTGGGGGGTTGGAATTGCATTTCCAGATGGTGATTCCATGTATGCCTCCAGATTTGAAAGATATTAAAACTCATCTCATAATGGTGGATTGGGGTGTTTTGCGGCGGCTGCACCGCTGCAAAACACCCCATGTACCATATTTTTGAGACAGCTTCATTAATAAAAACACTCCGGAGGAACCGGAGTGTCAGCTCAAAGAGCGGGTGATGGGATTCGAACCCACGTAATGGTAGCTTGGGAAGCTACTGCCTTACCACTTGGCGACACCCGCTGGCGTGGATGGATTATAGCCATGCGGGCTATAGATGTCAAGGAGAGCAGGATCCTAAGAAAATAGTTTGATCGTGTTCATGCCATCCCTAAAGCCAATCCAGGTCCCCGTTCTCTCTCGCCGGCCCTTCGATGATCAGCCGCTCGGTGCCCAGGTAGTGCAAAAAGCGCTCGAGGCAGTCCCGCAGGGCAGTTTTAACTTCAGGCCCAGGCTCGAAATCAGGTTCCCACCACCAGTTCTTGATGATAAATCCTCTTCCATTTGCTGAGCTGTGGGAGTTCCTTTTCTCCCTCCCGGGCTCCAGTCGGGCGATGAAGCGGTCGCCGTACAGGATCGGGAGCACGTAGTAGCCATATCGACGCTTTCCAGCAGGCACGTAGACCTCCCATCGGTAGTCCAGGCCGAAGAGCTCCTTGACCAGCGTGCGGTCCCACAGCAGGTTGTCGAGCGGGGCCATAATCACTGCCTGGGGAGGTGGGTTGCCAACCTGTAAGGTGTTTTTCAGATTCGGCATATCCTGGTCGCGTACATAAAATGGGCTGCTGAGGCCATCAACCTGGATCTCGACCAGCCTGCCTTGCGCTAAAAGCCGGTCGAATGCAGCCTGGCGTTCAGTGCTCTTGACCCTGGGAACGCTCAACCAGGCGTCGGATGAACGCCTCCAGAACAGGCCGACCCCACCCACCCTGCGGTGGACGAACCAATCGTGGTAATCCTCCTGCGTCTCGTTCGGGTCTGGGGCTGCCAGCAGATCGCCCGGCAGGTGGCGGTGCGAAAAATCGTACATCTTCCGCGTGTTGACCTTGTGATGCACGGTCAGCTCGCCCCACAAGTACATGCTCTCCAGAGCGGCTCGTCCCAGGCTGGTAGGTGCCCAGGACCAATCGATCGGTTCCTTGAAATCGAGATCCAGCGAGGAGATCGGGCCGCGTGCTTCGATGATCGCCCGCATGTGCGGCAGGATAGACTTGATCGCCGCCGGGCTGTTGTTCGACCGGCGTTCGGTATCCCTGGTGCGCTCGAAATATGGTCGGTCCTCCAGCGGGTAGATCGACATGACTTTATCATAACCGTCCAGCAGCTTACGGTCCTGGTATAAAAGCTCTGACAGCATGGCTGGTTGGTAGTCCGAGAGGCGCGCCTGGAGCACTAGGTCGGGATTCTGCCCGGCGATGTTGAGCGGGTCGAACTGGATGCAGTTCACACGGCGGATAAACTCCAGGATGCCGGCTTTCCCCTGGAACCCGTGAGGTGGCCACAAACCCTGATGAGCCAGTAAAAAGCGGCGTGCCTGTACCTGGGTGATTTTCAACGTTAAAACCTTATCCTGTATGTGCCGGCTATATGGCGGCCATTTTCATTGCCACGATGGTGGTGTCGTCTGCCAGAGGTTGGCCATGGGTATAATCCTGCAGGCTGTGCCATAGAGACTCGACCAGCCCGCGCGCTGGCAGACCGGCAGATTCCAGGACGGAATGCGCCAACCGCTCGCGCCCGAACAGCTCTTGTTGGTCCACTGCTTCAGTGACTCCGTCGGTATACATGACCAGCAGGTCGCCAGGGTGGAGGGTGGTGGTCTTGACTTCGAATTCCGGCTCTTCCACCAGCCCGATGGCTGCCCCGGTAGGCGCCAGCCAATCCACTTGAGTACTCAGGTCGCTGCCCCTGTACAGCAGGAGAGGTGGATTGTGACCGGCGTTGATATAGGTCAGGCTGGACTGGTCAGGATCGTAGGCAGCCAGGAAAATGGTCACGAAGGAGGCGAAATGGATGTTGTGGCTGTAAAGGTGATGGATCTTTTGCATCACCTCGGAGGGCGAGCTGCAGTTCGGCACCAGTGTGCGCAGCGCAGTCTGCAAGCTGGCCATGAACAGGCTGGCAGAGACCCCGTGCCCGGCCACGTCGGCGATCACCAGGGCGTAGCGCCCGTTCTGGAAGCGCAAGATATCGAAATAATCGCCGCCGATGATCTGGGCTGGCCGGCTGAAGGAAGCCAGGTCAATGCCGGGGATGTCGGGTTCCTGGTGGGTCAGCAGGACACGCTGGACGCCTTGCGCCAGCTCCAGCTCGTACTCCAGGTTCCTTTTCTCTGCCTCTGTGAAATGATCCAGGCAGACACAAGCTGTATAGTCTGCCTCCAACAATCTGGCATCTACCTGTCCATGGCAAACTTCACAGATCCCCAACGTCCCTATTTCTGATTTCATAATGGCCTCGTCGATCGCTGCTACACGCGCTTGCAGGTCTTCTTGATCAGCTTCGCCTAATTTTTCCGTAATTTCGTTTTCAGGGGCGGTATCCACCCATTGTGTAATTTCGCGGCGCTTAAGCACCAGCTTTTTACGAATACGATCGAGAACCTGGACTTCCATGCTTTCACCTCACCATAGAAAATCGATCAGGATGCTTACTCCCAGGGATGATAGGGGACGATGCAATTTGGAGTTGTGGATTGATATGCGGGTGAAAATTGTGGGACAAACGTGGCGTTGGATGATTTTCACCTGGATCGAATACTTTACCGTTATACATGCTGGGCGGCTGCATCCCGGCAGGCGCTAAATGACGACAAGATTATAGCACATATGTTTTATAAATTCAACAAGGAATTTACAAAATTCCCCGCCCTGATTGGGGGATGGCATAGCAATATGCCTGTTTACGTTTGCCGTTCAGCTCAATGATTCCAGACTTACGCATGCAGTAAGTCATCATCTGAGCGAGTGGGCGCGGGATATTGGCCCGCTCAGCCAGATCGGTCGTAGTAAATGGTTGGGGCAGATTAGAAGGAAGAAGCGAGCGATAATCTTCCAGGCCAAAAAGTACCTGCCTTTCCAGGATATCAATCAAGCTGCGATCGGCGATCCGCCAGCCCTTGCGCCGCCATGATCCTGTTCCGTCATCCACCCAAACCACTTCTTCACGGGTCAGGATAATTTCGACCGATAAGTTAGGATTCGGCAGCAGGTGGGAAATGTAAATCAATTCCTTGAACATATGCTCCAGGCGACCGCGTTGGGGTGATTTTCGCCGGCTCGGCTGTGTATTTTTATCCCGGTATTTCTTTACGATCCATTTCTCCACTGCGATCGGGTGTACCACATGGAGGCGATAGGAGGGAAGCAGGTACTCAAGTTTCGGGCGCAAGCTGGAAAAACTGCGGGTCTGTACTTCGATCAACAGGTCCCCGCGACGGATATCAATGATAAATCCATCGACCAGAGTCTCGATTTGGTCTCCCGGTTGGGAATACCAGGATTTTAACGAAGCATGCAGGGAAGTTTCAGTCATTGTGCCTGTCTACTGCTACATTCACCGATAGGTGCTCATTTTAACACAGGCACAATACAACCTGGCGCTGTGTCCAGGCTCAATGCAGGATTTTCATAAAAATGTGAAAATCCTGATTTTGCACATGCATATGGCAGGAACGAAACACCAGGAAAGGCTATAAATAAGGTTATAATGATCCATATTATTAAAGGAGAAGGATACATGAGCGACAGGTTCGATATGTCAGGTGATTTTCGGGGCGCGATCTTGAACATCAAATCCACCTTGACCAACGTCCAGCAAAGCGTCGGAGATATCCGTTCGGGTGATGATGGCGATAAAGAGGAGCTGAAAATGCTCGTCGAAGAGCTGAGCAAGGCACTGCAGGCGGTGCCAGAAGAGAAGAAGGAAGACGCCGTTGCCGTCGCTCAGACGGCGGAAGCGTTGGTCGAGCAGGCCAAAGCAGAAAAGCCGAACAAGACCTTGCTGAACATCACCGGCGAAGGCCTCAAGCAAGCAGCTCAAAACCTGGTGGAAGTGATGCCTGCGGTGGTCACCATCGCCTCGCAGATTGTAATGACTATCGGCAGGCTGACCGGGGCAATGAGCTGAAATTCGTACCATGAGTGTCAGGCGAATAGGCCGCCCAAAAAAGAAAACCGAGCCATCAACTCCCGCCGGCGATCAATTCGAGCTCTCCGGCGATTTTCGCGGCGCGGTTATCAACATCAAATCAACCCTGGTCGGGGCAGCCGAAGCGATTGATATCGAGCATCTGCCGCCTGAGCCGGGCGATCCGCCATTCCAGGGGCTGCAGTACTTCGACGAAAAGGATTCCGACCGGTTCTTCGGTCGCGAGCAGGTCACCGCGCGCATCATCGGTCGGCTGCATCGTACCAACTTCCTGGCGGTCATCGGCGCATCCGGCAGCGGTAAATCGTCGCTGGTGCGCGCCGGGGTGATCCCGGCGTTGAAACGGGGAGAGCGTCTGGCGGATGGCGGTATGCCTCCGAAGGACAGCAGCAAGTGGGCCATGCATGTGATGACTCCCACAGCCCACCCTTTGGAAGCCCTGGCTGCCAGCCTGGAACGGGAGGCGGAGTCGACCAGCGCCATCTCTACCTTGCAAGGGGAAATGGCTGCCGATCAACGCGCCCTGGGGCTGGCAATCCGCAGATACCTGTCCAGGCATTCCGCCAGCCACTTTTTGTTGGTCATCGACCAGTTCGAAGAGCTGTATACCTTGTGCCGGTCCACCGAGGAGCAGCAGGCTTTTATCGGCAGCCTGCTGGAGCTTGCCGACTCCGGGGATACCCAGCCGGCGACGATCTTGTTGGTGCTACGGGCGGACTTCTATGCCTACGTGGCTCAGCATGACCGCTTGAGGGAGATTGCCTCGCAATACCAGGAGTTTATCGGTGCCATGAACCGGGATGAGCTCGTGAGCGCGATCGACAAACCCCTGGCGCAGGGAGGCTGGAAGATCCAGGAGGGGCTGATCGAGGTTATCCTGGATGATATCGGCTACGAGCCAGGGGCGCTGCCGCTCCTATCGCATGCCTTGCACGAGACCTGGCGCAGGCGCCGAGGACGAACATTAACCCTTTCCGCATACACTGAGTCAGGCGGCGTGCGCGGCGCCATTGCTCAATCTGCTGAAAACGTATTCAGAAAGCAGCTCTCCGAAGAACTGCAGCCGGTCGCCCGGATGATCTTCATCCGCATGGCTGAAGTGGGGGAAGATTCTCACGACACACGCCGCCGGGTAAATTATTCGGAGTTGATCACGCGCTCGACGGACGAGCTGGTCATCAATACAGTGATCAAGATTCTGACGGATGCACGCCTGGTAACCATTGGCACGGTCGAGCCCGGGGGTACCAAGGTATGCGAAGTTGCCCATGAAGCCTTGATCCGCGAGTGGCCCACCCTACGGCAGTGGTTAGATGAAGACCGCCAGGGGTTGATCCTCCACCAACAGCTGGCTGGCGACACCCACGATTGGATCAACGGTGAGAAAGATCCAGGTTTCCTGTACCGGGGCTTCCGCCTGAAACAGGTTCAGGAGTGGGCGAACAAGAATGCGGACCTGCTTAGCCTGCAGGAGAGCGAATTCCTGGATGCCAGCCAGGTTCAGGCGGAGCGCGAGGCGGAGCAAGCCAGGCGGCTTGCCAGAGCGACCACGGTTCAACGGACACTCATCGGACTGACTCTGGTGCTGGTAGTCGGTATCCTTTACCTGATCTACTCAGCATTTATCGTCCGAGAGCCGGCAGTGATGGATGGTTTCTACAACATTGCAGTCGCTGATATCAGCTCGACTGCGGGACCAGATAGTGGGGAAGCTCGGCAGGACGAGTTGGATCAGGCGCCTGCCAGGCTGATTTATCAAAGCTTGCAGAAGCAGTTAGGCGATAATCCGAACATCCTCATCTGGCAGGATAGTCCTGAGCTGAAAGACCTCGGCGTAGAAATCGGTCCTGTAATTGGGAAAGATGAAGGACAGCGTGCCGGGGTAGCCGCAGAATTGGCCCGCCAGCTGAATGCAGATATGGTCATTTATGGCGTGGTGGATGATGGGGTGGAACCGCCGCTGCTCGACCTGGAATTCTACTTGGCGCCCCAACCAGATTACAACTATGAAGACTTACTGGGAAGCTTCAGCCTTGACCAGTCGATAGCGATCGTCCCTGGGAATGATCAGTTCCAGGCTCAGATTGACCGCCAGGCATCCAGCCTGGGATGGATTGCTTTGGGACTGGCGGAGGCCCAGCTTGGGCATTCACTGGAAGCATTGGAAGCGTTTACTGAAGCCAGCAAGATCAGCCCGGAATCGGCCTTGGTGCAGTTCTTTATCGGGCGGGAATACCTTTTCCTGGTCGACCGCGAGTCGATCCTGTCTGATATCAAAGATGCATTCGAGCGACAGGCAGAGACTGCATTCCAAAAGGCGATTGCGCTCGATCCAGAGTATTCTCGAGCGTACATTGGCCTGGGAGGCTTGTATTTTAAACGCGCTCAGCGCGCGCTGTCTGCCTGGATGGATGAAAACCCGGGTGTTGATAATCGAGTTTCTTCCCTGGACTCGATCAGCGTGTTGGTTGAGCAGACGATCGCACAATTGGACCAATCGATAAGACTGGGGGCGCAGCAGGGGGATTCCGGAGTCCCGCTGGTGGCTATCGGTCAGCTTGCATTAGGCAACACCCTGCGCTTGAAAGGTCAGATCGAATATTTTCGCGGCGATTCCGGCGCTGCGGTTGAGCTCATCGATCGCTCGATCGACACCCTGAATTCGACTTTAATGAGCCTGGAAGATCCAGGGCAAAAACGTTTTCTCACCCAGGCGTACGAGTACCTGGGATCTGCAAACCGGTGGCTTGGGTATGTGTACGAGGTCGATCAGGATTATTCCAGCAGCCTGGCTGCGTATCAACGCGCCATTGAATATTTTGACCTGTGCATCGCCCAGGCGGATGGTACGCAGGACCTGATCATCCAAAACGAGATTGTTGGCGATATTTGTAGACCCAACCGGATCGAAGTCCAGGGAATAGTCGGTGACCTGTCTGGAGGCCAGGGATGAAAAGAAATAATCTGAAACTTATCGTTTTGTCGATTGCTCTGCTGCTGGTACTGCTGGGTTGTAATCTGGGGCGAGCGGTCTCCCCGACGCCAACTCCGGATGACCAGGTACTTCCTTCGGCTACAACAGGGGCTCTGCCCACATCGGCTGTAGTGAATACACCGACTGAGGCATCCCCGCCGCCCACAGAGAACGCCCAACCCACATCGAGCCCGGCGGCGGCCTTAACAGACACGCCCGCTCCACCTACTGCGACCTCGGGTCCGAGCTGTACCGTCCTGCAGGATTTAAATTTGCGCACCGGTCCGGGTACTGCTTATCGGCCGCCCATCCGCGCTTTGCCTGCCCAGACCATCCTCGAACCATTGGGATACAATCCAGAGGGCATCCCAGACGGCGCGTGGGCGCAGGTGAAAGAGCCAGGAGCAAATCAAATCGGCTGGGTGAGTGCGGGCAACCAGTACATCTCATGCAATATCGATTTGACATCGCTCCCATCTGTTGCCGTGGTGCCTCCGCCCCAGCCCCAACCGCCAAGAGCCGATAATTCAACTCCTGACGGCACTTTTCCGCCCAATTTTGTCTGGGAAGCGGATTTCGACTCGCAATATCTCGTGCGCTTCAAAGTATATGATACCAACTCTGAGGAGACAGATGATGGTGATGGTATCGCCGAGGTCAGCTTCCAGGTATTGGATGAGAATGGGGACGAAGTCTACCAGCGGACCGAAAGACAGGCCGGTTTCTGCATCTTCGGAGGCGGAGAGCCTGACTGTAATCCCTGGGTATTTGAAGATTCTACCTATAAATGGACTTCTGGCGGTGAAGCAGTTAGGGAAGTTACGTATACACTCTTGATCGTTGTCACAGCCACCAGCGGCGACCAGGGCAACTGGAATTATGAAGTGGAGATAGATTTGCCTTAAGGAGGACTATTTATTCCACTTTGATGCTCTGGAGCTGGTACAAGATCTGCTGGTTTCGGTTTTCCGGCTTGCTGCAGCTTTCGAACAACGCATATTCAGACAATTCAGCACAGACCTTCAGGCGGTAGCGCCTTCCCAATTGGGAATCGAATGTGATCGACCAGTGATCGGGATCGGTCTCTCGGCTCTCCACTAAGCGGAATCCATCGATGCTCATCTCCCCGGTTTGCTCCCGCAGGTAGTACTCGGCAGCTTGCTGTTCGGGGGTGTAACAAGAGCGCCCGCGAAAATGATCCAGGACGATCTGCCCTGAGCGGTAAGCATCAACGATTTTTCTGCCTTTATCTGCGGGTACACGCCCGTAATAAAGCCCGTGTGGCAAACAGACCAGGTTCCCGGCAAACCGGTGTCCGCCGACATGCGAGGACTGCCAGGTATTTTCCGGCTTGATCGCCGCGATCGCTTCGTGCAAAGGCAGCCCGTTTTTGGCGCAGCAGCGGTCGCGTTTGCCATTTGTACAAATCAAATAGAGCTCTTCGTTATGCAGGTGATTCTCGGAGTAAGATTTATCCCCCTTGATCACACCTTCCCAATCAACCGCCAATAATTCATCGTACTTAGCAAGCTCGTAGCGATACATTCGTGGTGCCTGGGGATTAGAAACCGCAATAAAAACCACGGTCCTGCCTTTTGGTTCGTCATGATGCTTCTTGATCAAGAGCAAGCGGGGGTTCGCGCAGGACTGCAGGACGCTGGATAGACGTTCTTTGATGGGTAGCGGCAAATCGCTCTCTTCGTATGCCCTGGAAGCATAAGGATAAGGATATTCTATTAATATCCATATATCAGTACGCGGCGCGGTTCCGAAAAGAGGCTCGCCCAATGATAGTGAGTAGATAGAACAGAGCAGATCGGATTCGATGGGCATTTTGGGATCGCCTTTCCATTAGCAGTCCTGAAGTTATTATCTATTGTAAACCCAATGGAAAACAGTTTAAACACATATCCCGACGATGGACGTCGGGATATGCTGATTGTATTTATTTTAGGACATACGCAGTTGAGGGAGGAAGTGGGTGTTTGGGCGGGCTGCGCCCGCCCAAACACCCACACTTTTCTCCTGAACTGCGTAACTTCTATATTTAATAAGTGGGCGCCTACTTGGTGGCCTTGCGTAAATATACGAACCAGTAGACCAGTCCGACCATGAAGCCACCGCCAATGATGTTGCCGATGGTAACCGGCAGCAAGTTGGCGAGGAAGAAGTTGCCCCAGGTCAGGTGGGGGAAGTCGGCTGCAGTTTTACCGATGGCGGTAAAGAAGGAAGAATCTCCAGAGTACTTTATGAACAAGGCTACCGGGATGAAGTACATATTGGCGATGCTGTGCTCGAATCCGGCGGCGACAAAGCATGCGATGGGCGGAATGATGGCCAGGATTTTATCGGTGGTGCTCCGGGCGCTGTAGCACAACCAGACGGCCATGCAGACCAGGGCGTTGCACATGATACCCAGGGCGACAGCCTGTATGAAGCCCAGCGCAGTTTTCGCTTCTCCGATGTTCAGGGCTGTCAGACCGATGGCTCCGCCACCAAACGTGTACTGTTTACCCAGGAAGACAACGTAAGCGGTCAGAACCGAACCGACCAGGTTGCCAAGGTAGACAATCACCCAGTTGCGCAGCAGCTGCGCCAGGGTTACTTTCTTGCTGGCGAAGGCCATGGTGATCAGGGTATTGCCGGTGAAAAGCTCGGCACCGCCCACAATAACCAGGATCAGGCCTGTAGCAAACACCAATCCTGTGAGCAGACGGATAACGCCGTAGGGCAAGCCGGTTGCGAAGGCGGCTGCTCCTGCCGCATCCTTAATGGAGATGCTGCCGGCAGAGACGGTGGTGGCAAAGATGGCGCCTATGCCGATGAATGCACCTGCCAGGATGCCTAATACAAACATGTTATCGGCTCGCAGGCTGGCTTTAGTGACGCCGATGTTTTCCGCTTTGGATCCCATTGCTGGCGGTCCAAGAGCATCAAACGAAATTTGGTCGCTCATAAAAAATTCTCCTCAATGGATTTGGATTGTGTTAGTAAATGAAAATAATATTGGCATCTGAGCTTTGAGTATGGTGACCAGGGATATTCCTCCTTCGTATGCGTATGAGATTACAAGCGGTGCTCGAATCAACCACCCCAGGGCATCTGGGAATACATCTCGTACGCTTTGTCGTGCATCATCTTGAACAATTGCTCGTGACCGCGTTCCCATACTGCGAGCATATTTAATATGTCTTTTGGCTCTCCCTCCGTCTTGTTGGCTGCGTCCTGGTAATATTCCGCAAAATCTCGTTCGATCAGGTAAGCTGTTCGCAGTACCGGCAGATCGGGAACCATAGCCTCCAGCATGGTCTGGTCGAGCATTTCGGAGTGGGAACGCTGCGAAAAGAAACCGGCTCGCTCCATCTCCCTGCCCAGTGCTCCACTGGAAGATCCGCCGCTATCCAAGGCCGCAATCTGGCTTTCAATGAACTCGATGTGCTTCTGCTCTTCGGCAGCCAGCTCTTTAAAGACTCCCACTGCAGCGGCGTGATTGAGCCGGGTGGCATTCTCTTCAAAGAACCGCTTGCCTTCGTGCTCACGCTGGAGTGCATATTCGTATATTTTTCGAATGTCCATATTGTCTCCTGTATGATGATAAAGAACTCGCCTGTTCCATATGTTTGCATAATACGGAACAGGCGGTCTGACTAAACGACTTCAACCTTTACGGCGCACACCTTGTATTCTGGGATTTTTGCTATCGGATCAATAGCAGAATTGGTCAGAGTATTGGCCGCCGCTTCGGCAAAGTGGAAGGGGATGAAGACAACACCGCGTTTAATATCATCGGTAATGCGGATACCCAATTCAATCTGGCCGCGCCGACTAGAGACGCGCACGCGTTTGTGACCGTTCAGGCCAATCTTCTTGGCGTCATCCACATGGATTTCGACGTACGCCTCCTGCACTTCGCTGTGCAGCTTTGCTGACCGGCGGGTCATCGAGCCGGTATGGAAGTGGAACATCAGACGGCCCGTGGTTAGCACGAAGGGGAAATCCTCATTTGGAAGTTCAGCCGGTTCCTTGAATTCGAGCGGGAAGAACTTACCCATCCCACGTGCAAACTTTCCTTTATGCAGGTAGGGCGTTCCCGGATGGTCAACGGCAGGGCAGGGCCATTGGAGCGATCCCAACTCTTCCAGGCGCCCGTAGGTAATGCCGGCGTAGCTGGGAGTGAGACGATTGATCTCATCCATGATCGCTTCAGCGGACTCGAAATCGAATCCATTAGCGCCCATTTTTCGGGCTAGCTCGCAGATGATCACCCAATCTTCCTTAGCTTCGCCAATTGGCTCGATCGCCTTGCGTACGCGCTGCACGCGCCGCTCGGTATTGGTGAAGGTGCCGTCTTTTTCAGCAAAAGATGTGCCAGGCAGCACCACATGGGCAAGCTGCACCGTCTCAGTCGGGAAGATATCCTGCACCACCAGGAACTCAGTTTGCTCCAGGCAGTGGCGGACGTGGTTCAAATCTGGGTCGGAGACCATCGGATTCTCACCCATCACAAACAAGGCGCGCACTTTGCCTTCGCTGGCGGCGTGCACCATTTCCGTAACGGTCATACCGACGTTAAGCGGACCGGCTGCTCCCCAGACTTGCTGGAATTTCTCCTGAACTGCAGGCAGGGTGACAGCCTGGTAGCCAGAATAGACGTTGGGCAAGGCTCCCATATCGCAGGCACCCTGCACGTTGTTCTGACCGCGCAGGGGATTTACACCACCACCGAGGATGCCTACATTGCCGCACAGCATCGCCAGATTGGATGTGGATTTGACGTTGTCCACGCCGGTAGTATGCTGGGTAATTCCCATGGCATAGATAATCGCCGCAGGCTTATTTTGGGCATAGGTGCGGGCGATTTCGCGGATGCCATCGGCAGGTATGCCGCTGATCTCAGCGACTTTCTCAGGTGTAAATTCCGCAACCAATGCCTTGAGAGTCTCATAGTCTTCGGTGCGCTCCTCAATGTAGGCACGGTCTTCCAGACCTTCGCTGATGATGACATTCATCAACCCGTTGAAAATGGCTACGTCACTGCCTGGATTGAAAGTATAGTAGATATCGGCCCAATGACCAATCTGATTCTTGCGTGGGTCCAGTACAATGACTTTAGCTCCTCGCTTTTTGCCTTTTAAGATACTTGTGGCAATCAGCGGGTGGCCTTCAGAGGTGTTCGAACCGATAATCAAGAAGCAGTTAGTATCCGTCTCGAATTCGGGGATCGAATTCGTCATGGCACCACTTCCAAAGGATGCGGCCAGACCGGCCACAGTGGGAGCGTGTCAGAGACGGGCGCAGTGATCGATGTTATTCGTGCCGATCACCGCGCGGGCAAGCTTCGAAAGGAGGAAATTCTCTTCATTGGTACATTTTGCAGATGACAGGAAGGCGATGCTGTCTGGACCGCTCTCGTTCTTGATCTCGCCAAGTTTAGTTGCCACCAGGTCGAGAGCTTCCTCCCAGGTGGCCTCTTCCAGCACTCCGTTTTTTCGGATTAAAGGCTTTGTGAGGCGATCGGGGTGGTTGACAAAAGCGTGGACATTCCAGCCTTTGATGCACAAGCCACCTTTGCTGATTACATGGTTCTTAGCTGGCAGCACACCCACCAGTTTATTATCCAACACCTGTAGGTGTACAGCGCAGCCGGTGCCGCAGTAAGGGCAGGTAGTGAGGACATTTTCGTATTCAATCATGGTATCTCTCCTTAATGCGGCAGTCCGGTGCGCGCATAATCGCCTTCTTCAAGCACCAGCAGCTGCGGCGGTTTTTGTTCCATGATCGCGCCCGGCTCGTAATTGAACATCTCTTTGACGTCACGAGCAATAAGCCGGAATTGAACAGCCATCGGGATATCTGCCGGGCAGGTTTCTTCGCACTCTCGACAAGCCACGCACTTGGCAGTCATATGCATGGCACGCACCATGTGATACATCGAGGGATTCGGCATCGGCAGGCGACCAGTCTCCACCCATATCTCGTCTTCTAATGCGCAGATGTTGCAGAAACACTGGGGACAAATGGTGCGGCATCCGTAGCACTTGATGCAGTGCTCAAATTCTTGCTTCCAGAAGGCGAGTTTTTCGTCCGCGCTCATGGCGGCGATCTTATCTGTCAGGGAATCGGGTACGCCCTCGATCGGCTCGCCGATAGTGGTTTTGGCATGGACTGTATAAGGCTTGGCGCAGCGGCAGAATTCCGCTTCATCTTGTAAGCACTGCAGGCCGATCAAGGTTACGTTATCCAGGCTGAACTGTGCATGCTTATACATCTCAACGATGCCGCGCTCTTCACAACCCCGGCAGACGATGGCTATTTTCGCTTCCGGATGCGCCTTCAGAATGATCTTCAAGGTGTCGGGTACAGGCTCTTTTGGCCAGATTGCCAGTTTCGCAAGTTCTTCTGGGTGTTCCTTGCTGAACAGGTAAGGGGCTACAATCCCGCCCGGCCCGCTGCGCAGTGCCAGCACTCCATCGACCCCCGGCAAAACTGTTTTAATAATCTCTCGAACGGATGTTAATCGGTCGGTCATTTCATCGTCTCCATAAATGGCGGCAGCGCACTGATCTTCTCAGTGAACTCCTTGATGACGGTAGAAAATTTCTCGCCTTCTGCCGCTGAGACCCAGTTGATATATAACCTATCCGAGTCGATGCCGGTATATTCCAACAGTTTCTTCAATACAGGCATGCGCTTGGCAGTGCGGTGGTTGCCAGTGCTGTAGTGGCAGTCGCCAATGTGGCAGCCGAGCACCATCACACCATCCGCTCCTTCCCGAAAGGTGCGCAGTACCAGCTCGGGGGATATGCGACCACTGCATGGCACGCGGATGATCTTCACATTCGGGGGGTATTTCATGCGCGCCATGCCCGCTGTGTCGGCGCCGCGGTACGAACACCAGTTGCACAGGAAGCCGATGATTTTCGGTTCGTTCATTATGCCACCTCCGCCATTTCGAAGGATTTCATGACTTGCATAGCTCCGATCATCTCGGAAACGAGCTGATCGTCGGTGAAGTGTTTGAGCGAGATGGACTTAGGCAGGCAGGTACCCACGCAGGTCCCGCAACCTTTACACAGCGCCTCAATAACGTGCGCTTTGCCGCGTTCCTCCAGATATTCGATTGCCTGGTAAGGGCAAGAGGCGATGCATTCCTTGCACCCCACGCAAGTGACATCGTCTACGACGGCGGTGGCAGCCTCGATCTCGATCTCCCCCTGTCCGATAATCGAGAGCACCCGCGCTGCTGCTGCTGCACCCTGGGCAACTGAGGTAGGAATGTCTTTAGGACCCTGGCAGGCGCCGGCGATAAAGACGCCATCGGTCATTGTGGCAACCGGGTCGAGCTTGGGGTGCCTTTCTATGAACCAATCATCGGCACTGCAGGAGATGCCAAACTTTTGGGCTACTTCTTTGGCGTCGTGGCGGGCTTCCAGGCCGGCAGAGAGCACCACCATATCAACCGGTATGCGGCGCTGCTTGCCGATCAGGGTATCTTCCACCTGGACGATGAGTTTGCCTTCTTCCCCGGGATTGCGAGCAGCATCGGTGATTTCAGCCACCTTACCACGTACAAAGTTCACGCCTTCGTGAATCAGGCGCTGGTAAAACTCGTCATAGGTTTTAGCCGGGGTGCGCATGTCGATATAACACTGGAAGACTTCACCGCCGGTCTTTTCCTTGACCAGATGCGCAAACTTGAGACTCTGCATGCAGCAAATGGCCGAGCAGTAGTTGTGGTAATGCTTATCGCGGCTCCCTACACAATGAATGATGGCTACACTCTTGGGTTGGGTAACCCCGTCGCGCATTACGACTCGTCCAGATGTCGGACCCGCAGCGTTTGTCATGCGCTCGAATTCCAGGCTGGTGAACACGTTCGCCAGCCGCCCATAGCCGTAGTTGGGTATCTTGCGCGCATCAAACAAGTCGAAACCAGTAGCCAGGATGATATTGCCAACCTTGACGGTCACGATCTCATCTGTCTGGTCGAATTTGATAGCGCCGGTTGGGCAGAACTTCTCGCAGGCTTTACAGGTGCCTTTCAGGAAAAAGGTGCAGTTCTGGCGATCGATCACCGGGTATTTGGGTACCGCTTGAGGGAAAGGCGTATAAACAGCCTTGCGGTAGCCCAATCCGGCTTCAAACACACTGTCTACTACCTTCTTGGGGCATTTTTCCGAGCACACACCGCAGCCGGTACACAGCGATGTATCGACGTAGCGAGCACGCTTACGGATGGTGACGGTAAAGTTGCCGATGTAACCCTCGACCTTTTCAACCTCGCTCCAGGTGAGCAGGGTGATATTCTTGTGGTTGCCGGCATCAAACATTTTTGGCGTGAGGATGCAGGCTGAGCAGTCCAGGGTTGGGAAGGTCTTGTCGAATTGGGCCATATGCCCGCCGATGGAAGGCTCTCGCTCAACCAGGTAGACATGCTGCCCGCTGTTGGCGATCTCCAGTGCGGCTTGAATGCCGGTTATTCCGCCGCCAACGATCAGTACATTCGGATCTATGGGGACGAAGAGCGATTCCAGCGGTTTTTGATGGACGACGCGCCCGACTGCTGCAGCAACAAGAGCCTTTGCCTTTTTAGTTGCCTCTACTTTATCGGTGGTGACCCACGAAACCTGCTCGCGAATATTGGCCATCTCGAACAGATAGGGATTCAATCCTGCCCGGGCGCAGGCATTGCGGAAGGTCGGCTCGTGCAGGTGGGGAGAACAAGACGCCACGACCACGCGCGTCAGGCCGAGCTCGCGGATATCTTTCTCGATCAGCTCTTGCCCCAGGCTGGAGCACATAAACTTGTAGTCGCGGGCAACCACAACACCGTTTTGTGCCAGCTCTTTGCCAGCCCATTGGCTGACTTCGGCAACGTCTACCGTGCCGGCAATGTTGCTGCCGCAGTGGCAAATGTAAACGCCAACACGTTCTTCAGGTTTATTGACGGCGCTCATCAACTCGCCTCCTTTGACTGATCTGTTGATTGGTGCTCTTCGATGAGAGGGGGCGGCATGGGCAGACCTGTTGGTTTGACCCGTTTTGGAGGAGCTCCCTGGGTGGTGGGTTCAGGTGTCTCGACGCCGATGCGGCCCATGGCCTCGCGAGCGCTAACAAACTCAGACCCAAAGCCCAGATTCTCCGGTGTTTCCCCGAAGGCAATACCCATCAACTGGGTGAAGTACAGGATTGGGATGTTGTACTTGGTTTTGAAATGGCTGTTCATCTGACCCTGGAAGGCATCCAGGTTCATCTGGCACATCGGGCATACCGCGGCAATCACATCGGCATTGAACTGATCGGCAGCGGAGATGATCCGCCGGATCATCTCGAAAGCAGTATCAGGTCCGATCTGGGTCATGTGACCGCCGCAGCAGTGTGATTTTAGTGGAAAGTAGATAACCTCCGCTCCCAGGGCGCGCAGCAGATCATCCAGCTCGTTGGGGTATTCTGTGTCCGAGTAGCGAGCCGTGTAATCAGGACGGGGCAGCATGCAGCCTATGTAGGGAGCAACGCGTAATCCGGTCAGTGGCTTAACCACGCGTTCTTTGACTTTATCCAGCCCGATCTCATTTACCACTACATCCAGAAGGTGGCGGATGGCCAATTTGCCAGGGGTATAGTGCATGCTGCCAGCCGCCAGCGCTTCGTTCACCTTACTGCCGAGCACCTTATCTGTGTGCATGTAGTGGTCGGCTTTAACCAGGTTCAGGTAGCAGGCGGAGCAAGTGGCAATGAGGTTCTTGTTGCCGTTAGCCTGCTCTTCAGCGAGGGCCAGGTTGCGGGCGATGAGCGAGTAAGCAGGTATCAAGTCCAGGGAAAAATATTCAGTCGCTCCGCAGCAGTTCCAGTCATCGATCTCTTTCAAACCGATGCCGAGAGGCCCGCAGACCGCCTCTACCGATTCCTGATAGGCTTTGGCGCTGCTATCCATCGAACAACCAGGGTAATAGATGTAATCACTCATACAATCTCCAATTCCTTGGCGCGCTTCAAGATGCTTTTCAATTGATTCATGCCCTTGATACGCTTCGGCGGGATGGGGGACATGCCTTTTTTGGTCAGGAAACCGATAGCCATGGGAGCCAAATTTGGCAGGCGGGTGATGAAATGCCTTACATTTTGCAAACCAGCCAGCCCGATCTCAAAACCTCGTCCGAAGGTTTCTACCATACCAATAAAGGTCTTTGAGAAATCGGCCGCTGTCGGGTTATACAACTTGGCTTCCAGCGACATGTTCTTCAGTGTGTACATTACGTCCGTAATGTGGATGTCTTGCGGGCAGCGCACTGTGCAGTAATAGCAAGAAACACACATCCAGGGCGTGTTGCTCTTCAGCACTTCCTCGCGCATCCCGGCGCGCAGCATTGCAAAGAGGGCGCGCGGGGTGTGATCCATGGCGCTGCCGGATGGGCAAGAGCCTCCGCATGTGCCGCATTGGATGCACATCTCGACGCGCGATTCACCCGGGGTGCGCAAGGATACTTCACGGAGAAGAGCTATTTCTTCTACCGGGGTAGGCGGGTCAACAACTGTTACGGCTTCAATCATAGTGTTGCTCCACTTCATTGAAATTGTGTAGATTAGAATTCGTCATCTGGTGTGCGCAGGCGCATTAACATGATGACTACATCGCGTAGCTCGCCGTCTGGCATCATGTAGTAATCTTCCAGAACGCAGCGTGTTTCGAAACCAACCTTTTCCATAGCTTTAATGTCATTCGACAGATCACGTACAGTCTGCACCTCCAACAGATACAGATTACGTCGTTTGGCAATATCGATCATTGCCTGTGTCATCTTGGTTCCCAGGCTGCGGCGGCGGAAATCACTGGCCAGGAAGATGCGCAGTTCGGCGCGGTGGCTGGCTCTTGTTTCGTTGAAGCGCAGGCTGGCCAGACCAACAATACGATCCCCAACTACGGCTACAATGGGAAGCAGCTTGTCATAGTCAAGATTATCTATCCAGCCCTGGATCACCTGGGGGTCATTCACATTGTGTCGCAGGAAGCGGACTTCTTCTGGTGGAAGAGGCATAAAGAGATCGAGCAATCCTTGATAATCATCGGGGACGAGCGGACGAAGTAATACATTTGTCCCATCTTTGAGCATTAGTACCTGGCGATAGATGAGGCTCTCTTTTGTCACCATGATTGTATCCCTTGCCTGAATTACCTCTCTATGACCGGGCAGCGGCTAGTTGAACACGCGTGTAAAATAGGCGTTCCACGATCGCTTTCGCGATCTCGTACATAAAAATATAACCTAATTCAGGATCTGCTTTCAATTGGGCGCGTAAGCTGCTAGCATCTATCTTTAGCACCCGGCTGTTCTTACTGATATGCGCCGTGGCATTATATTCATAGGGCTCCAGGAGGGCACTTACGCCAAACACCTCTCCGGGATTAATTTCACCGACATGAAATACTTTAGCAGTCTCTGGGTGAAAGTCATCCACGGATTTGTATGACAGGTCGACGTTGCCGCTGATCAACAGGTAGAGGTAGTCCGCAAGCTGGCATTCTTCGAACAGGTTTGTGCCAGCAGGGATGTTGACTTCCTCAGTGATGACAGCAATTTTATTGAGTTGTTCGTGGCTGAGAACGCCGAAGAATGGGAAATATCGTAATAACTCGGGAGAGATCATAGCCTTTGCTCCTCAAATGTAGCCATTGATGTGCTCAGGTATCGAATCTTGCTCAATGTGTCCGTTATTTCCATTTTTCTCAGGATCGAGCCGAAGATAGTAGGCTCTTGAGAGACCGGGTTATCCGAAATGAACTAAACGCATTTACTCCGCCTTCGGTCTGAATCCGGAAGCCGACAGGCAAATAGGGCGAGGATCATTTCTGATAACTCTATGCTATAAGTATCAATAAATGGCTTATCAAGACCAGTACCAAAGAGCATGACGGCTTAGTGACAAATGTTACTAAGCGCAATATTCTCTTGTGGCGAAAGGACATCAGCTGCAACTCCATTCTCCCTTGTCAAATGGATATCACCACAATGGGATTCACTCATCCAAAATGGGGATAATGTTATGGATCGTTAAAGCTCGACTTTAGACAAAAGTAATTATCCCGACAATAGGTCGGGTTGAAATCTGGCA
>CAZGIX010000014.1:34237-40527 GCA_964525785.1 uncultured Anaerolineaceae bacterium | reverse complement strand
GGAAACTCCTATCCTACCCGAGGCTCCTCTTTCTTGACAACCTTTGCGTGCACACGCAGGACATTGATCCTCTTTTATTGAGGACAATCTTCGCCATAATTCACCGACTCGAGGCTCCACAAAATGCTATCGCCGGATGGGTCCAGCTCCAAACCGCACAGATCGGGCCGCACGGCTGCGACTACTGCGCGAGAGTACAGCGGCAGGGCGGGCAGTTCGTCGGCAAAAATTGCCTGCGCCAGGTAATGCGCCTCGATATTACCGGGATCGTCCGCCAGGGACTGGTGCGCTCGCAGGCATGTCTGGTCAAACTCCGCATTGCTGTAGCCGCTGGCATTGGCGCCGCCCCATCCCTTCGGGTAATCAGGGTAAGGGCCCGGAATCTCGCCGGTTGTATATAGAAAGCAAGCGGGCTCAGATGCTGCCTGCCACCCGACCTGGGCCAACTGGAAGTGCCTCCCAAAAACAGGTCCCTGCGGTCCCGGAGCGAACAATTCACCTGCCGCCAGGTAGCGTACCTCCACCTGAATGCCGCATTGGGAAAGGCTCTCCCTCATTAAAGTTGTTTCCAGCTGACGTTCATCGGATTGCACCGCCAGAAGCTCGATAGTAAAGGGAGTCTCGTCCGTCTGTCCAACCACGCCTTGAGAAACCCGCGGGGTAGCAGGATCGCCATCCAGGTCCACCCAGCCAGCAGATTGCAGCAGGTCAGCGGCGGCTGCGGGATCGTAGCTGTACTGCCGGGCCTCGGCGTTGTATGCTGGGTGATCAGGTGGGACATAGCTGGTCAGCACCTGGAATGCCCCGGCTGCCTGCTCCGCCGAGAGCCTGTTCACCAGGGTCTGCCGGTCGATGCACTGGGCGATCGCCTGGCGCACCTGCCTGGCTTGCATCAGGGCAGGCTGGCTGGGATCGCTGGGCTGGATGCCGAAGACCAATTGCTCCCAGGCGCTGTGGTCGGCCAGCAGCACCTTTGCCCGACCGGCCTCGTCCAATCCATCGAGCTCGCCCAGGTCAATCCCTTGCATGGCGCTTTCGTCCAGGATATCGCATTCACCGGCCAGCAAGGCGATCAGCGCCTCCTCCTCCCCAGGGATAAAGCGGTACACCAGCTGGTCGAAGCGCGGCAGTCCCTCAGCGCTGCGGAAATAGTAAGGGTTCACCCGTAAGGTGATATGATCGCCCGCGATCCACTCATCTACCTGATATGCTCCCCATCCAAGCGGGGTGCGCTGCGGGCCATCTGCACCCGCCAGCTCTTCCGGGGGGATGTCTCCCCAGGCATGCTCTGGCAGCGGTGAGAAGAAATTCGCCGCAATCTGCGACTGCCGGTGACCGGGCAGCCCGCGCCACTCCACCCGCCGCTCGTCCAGCACCTGGTAAGAGCTGGTGCGGCGCAGTAGATCCGCCTGCACCTGCGGGTAAAGCGCCTGGGCGATACGGTAAGAATATACCGAATCGGCCGCGGTCAACGGACTGCCATCCGACCACTGCACATCGGGCTTCAGAGTAAAGGCAGCTACCATCTGGTCGATCGCCACAGGCTCCGTCCCGCTGTACGTTGCCGCACAAGAAGTGTCCCGGCAGCCAGACGGCAGGTAAAGGACGCCCTCCTGCAAGGCAACCAGGGTGTCGGCAGCATCCACGATCAGCTCTCCAGCCGCTACCTGCACCGGCTCAAAAGCCACATCCCCATCCGCCAGACGGGGAATTTTCTCCAGGATGACCGGCACGGGAGTGTAATCGATCCAGTCGACCGGACCGTCATAAATAGCCTGGCGCACAGCCCGCGCCGCCAGCGATGAGTCGCCATATAGGAATAATGAGTCCGGCTCTTTGCCCAGGCAAACCGTCAGCAGGCGCTCCGGCGCTGGCTCTGTGGATGTAGGAGCCAGCGTCGCCAGCAGGGTTTCCACCAGGGTGGGCAGCAGGTCAGGCGTGCTGGTGGGTTGGCTTTGGGTCGGGTAATTACAGGCATTAATCGCCAATACCACCATCAGCCCAACCAGCAGCAGGCCGGATACTCTCTTCTTTTCGGGTCTCATCAGCAAATCGGGAGGTAAATCAGCGGTGGGAGGTAGATACTGACGCTGATATCTACAGGATGACGAGCAAATTTTACACAGCAGCTCATGAATGAGATAGTTACCCTTTTGAGTGTTGCCAGGTATCTTGAATGGATGTCATTCCTCGCTGCGCTCGGAATGAGATGGGCGGATGCTGATCGCATGATCCCGAACAACACTGTGTAGGGAGACTATCCATCATGACATCCAATTATTTCACACAATTTCAGCCTGACAACGTGCAGGTCAGGTAACGCGCCGGATGGGGGTCAACGCCATGTGGGCTATCCACATCCAGGGCATATTGTGGATCTGCATTGCCTGGTCGAGGGGCGTCAGATTGCTGCGCATCAACATTTCAGGGGAGCCTTTAATCGGCTTTCTATCCGGTTGCTCGTGGGAACCATAGGCGGCTGACAATAACAGGCGAGCGCGGCCGTTTTCGGGAGGCTGCTGGTCTGCCGCCCAATTCTTTAATGTCCGTCGAATATAACCATCCATCGCGTCTGTCATTATGTCCTCTACCCTATGGTCTTTCGTAATTCAAATCCGGCACCATTTTTTGATCCAATCCCAACTCACGTCGCAAGGCCAGGCGTCCATAATGCAAGCGGGATTTCACTGTACCAACCGGTACGTTCAGGATATCAGAGATCTCCTGTAGCGAGAGATCGTTCAAGTAATACAGCACAATCACCACACGCTGCGGCAGGGATAATGAGGATATTGCTTCCTGCAGCTCACGCCACTCATCATGCTTCTCGTACGCTTCGTCTGGATGGTTCCTGGCAGGGATCGCCAGCCAGTCAATCAAATCATCCAACGGTCGCGGCCAGCGGCTTTGGCGTTTCACCCAGTCGTAAGCCAGGTTGGTAGTCATCCGGTAAAGCCAGGGTTCGATCGGGCGCTCCGGATCGATGTTGCTGGCAAAACGGAACAAGCGCAAAAACACATCTTGAAGCAGGTCGCTGGCAGATTCTACATCACCGGTAATGATCAGTGCAGTCCGGTAGACCATTCTTCGATGCTGGTCATACAGCACACCCAGTGCTTCCAGGCTGCCGCCTTGCATTTGTTTGATCAGCTCGCAATCTTGTCTGTTTGTCATGGTCCAATTCTCTATAAACTCGGTGTCGATGACGGTTCTTTCGACACCAAGCCGTCTTTATACTGTTTTTTCTATAGAATAATTTTACCAGAGATTGCCAGCCGAAAGTCGTCTTGGAATTCAATCCTGTTCAGATTTTGCCTTCCCCTCCTTTATCCGCCGGATCCACAAGCCTCCAAGGATTAATCCCACCAGCAGAGGGATGCCGACCCAGGCCAGGGATGGTGCCGCCGTTCCAAACGCTGACAGCAATCCGACCGGTCCAGGGGTGGGCGTCGGTACAGGTCTCAAGGAAAACAGCTTGGCGCTGTCTTCTCCCAGGATCGTCGCCCCCAGGTCGATCCCGTTTTCCCGGATCAGGAATGCCGTAAGCTGCCAGTATTCTTCCTCGCTCAGGCTACCGGGCGCCTGCCACGGCATACGAACTTTCAGATAGGTGTGCAAGTTCGATGCGTTGCCAAAGGCGCTGATCAGTCCCGGACCCACCACCGGCGGCACAGTATCGGGCATCTTGAACCCTTCCAATGGATGGTTCGAAGCATGGCACTTGGACTGCCAGCAGTTGCGGTCCTCCGGGCTGAGGACATTGCGCCACTCTTCGGTCAGCCCCTGTCCCTGGTCGCCGTGGCATGCCATGCACACCAGGTAATATACCTGCGCCCCTTCATCGGCCTGGCTGGGTGGGTATACGGTCGGCGGCGGAGCCAACCGCTCCGGAAAGGGCGGCATGGCCGGCTCAGGTGTGGGATCTCCTGACCCTATGTCTGGCCCAGGCTGAACTAACCCACCCGCCCGGACGGCAACCACGGCGTTAACCGCAGCAGCCAGGGTCAAAATCACAATCAGGAGACGTGCCATGATCGTCCCAGGGCTTGGCTTGCCCCTGATCAGGCGACCTTTCCACGCAGACGCGGGTCCATGATATCTCGCAGTGCGTCTCCGACCAGGTTCCAAGCGAGCACAAAGAGTACAATAGCCATGCCCGGATACACAACGATATACCAATAATCCGACAGGTTCGGGATCCAGTTGCGGGCGAAGCTGATCATCTGGCCCCAGTCGGCATACCCCCGTTGGGCGCCCAGGCCCAGGAACGACAGCGCGGCGAAAGTTAACACGTAGGCACCAATATCCATTGAGGCCAGGACGAGCACCGGAAACACAGCATTGGGCATCAGATGCCGGGTTAATACCCTGAAATTGCTGGCGCCAACCGTGCGCGCTGCCAGGGCGTATTCGTATTCTTTGACCGCCAGGATGTTGCCCCGGATCACGCGCGCATAGGTCATCCAGCCAAAGATGATGATCGCCAGCATGCCGGTCAAGATCTGCAGTTGGACGGGATCAATCGTCTCGCTCGGTAGCTGACCAAAGGTTAATAATGCCATCCCCTTGGCGATGAACATCAGCGGGCCTACTTCTCCCCGGCCATACAATGTCTGCAGCACGGAAGTCAGCGTGATGGCTGCCAGCAGGAACGGGAACGCCTGGAAGATCTCGGTAAAGCGCATCAGAATTTCGTCGGTCCAGCCCCCGTAAAAAGCAGCAATCGAACCAATCGCCAATCCAATGATCACAGTGATAAAAGTAATCACAACGCCGATGCGGAACGCCGTGCGCGTCCCCCATACAACCCCATAAAATATATCGTACTGCCCCTCGGTAGTGCCAAAGGGGTGCTCTTCACCAGGAGGCTGCGGCTCTGTGCCGAACCCATCCCGGGGGATCATATAAGCATCCCGGGAGCGTTCTTCCGGGGGAGCGATCATTGGAGCGAACAGAGCGATGAATATATAGGCAAGCAGCAGGACAATTCCCGCCAGCGAGGTCGGGTTTTTCAACAAGCTCTTGATTACCTTCATAGATTCTTTTACCTCCGAAGCAGGATCTTCAACCAGCTACTGCAAGCGGATACGCGGGTCGATCACCCCGTAGAGCAGGTCGGCGGCCAGGTTGCCCACCACCAGGATAAATGCGCTGAAGAGCGTGATGCCTAAAACAGAGACGACATCCAAAGATAGGGCCGACTCAGCCAGGTAGGAGCCCATCCCAGGCCAGTTGAAGACCGTTTCAGTGATCACAACACCGTTTAAGAGACTGATCATGATCAACGCACTCACGGTGATAACCGGGATGAGCGCGTTTGGCAGGGCATGTCGCAGGATAATCTTGTCCTCCGACAGCCCTTTTGAACGCGCGGTGGTGATGTAATCCTGGTTGACTGTATCAAGCATCGATGAGCGCGTGATACGCAGCACATACGCCCAATTCAAGTAAGCCAGCGTCAGCACCGGGAGCACCAGGTGCCTGAGGGAGTCGAAAAAGATGTCCATGCGCAGGTTGAGCAGCGCGTCGATGGAGTTCATCTGGGTGTAGCGAATGAAGTCAGCGCCGAGCACTTCCCTGAGTGCCCATTCGGACAGCCGGCTTGGGGGGAACCATCCCAGCTCGGCGTAAAATATCATCAGCACCAGCAAGCCAAATACGAAGGTAGGGATGGACCAGCCCACAATGCTAAACACCCGCAAAACCTGGTCCGTCGGTTTGTTGTGCTTGACCGCAGATACCACCCCCAGCCAGATGCCGATGCCGATCATCGGGAGCGCCGCCCACAGCGCCAGCTCTGCTGTCGCCGGCAAACGGCGTCCGATCACTTCGATGACCGAGCTCTTGCCAACCTTAGACCAGCCCAGGTCGCCCCGCAGGACTCCTCCCTTGATCTCTCCCGTATCCGGATCCTTGCGTCCCACCATCCAGTACCAGTACTGCACCGGGACTGGATCGTCCAATCCGTATTTCTTGATGAGCAGATCCATGGCTCCCTGGCGTTTGGGGATATCCTGGACATACAGCGAAGCCCGCTCGTAAGGGGTGAGCAGCGACAGCATCGCAAAGATCAGTATCGTCACCCCTACCAGTAACAGTGGGATAATCAGCATGCGGCGAATCGTATAATTGATCATATCTTCAGTATTCTCCTATCCGTAGGTAGCTCCCCGGTAGACGGGACCCCTTCAGGACATTTTTTATCCCTTCGCCTCAGTAAATTGGCTATCTCATCTTCCAAGGACTCGGATCTCAATCCGGTCGTGAAGTAGATCCTTCGCTCCGCTCAG
>CAZGIX010000014.1:0-34137 GCA_964525785.1 uncultured Anaerolineaceae bacterium | reverse complement strand
CCATCCACCCACTTACTGCGCAAGTCCTACTTTATTTATTATGCTCTCGAATAATTCCTGTGTGGGAGCCGGGAAATTCCCGGCTCCCAGTATTAGAAACGATAGGTTTACGGAGCTACCTTGGACAGACCGTAGACCCAAGAGTAAGACGGATTGGAGTAGGCAGGGTTGAAGTAGAAGCCCTTGATCCATTTCTGGAACGGATGCATGTCCAGGTTTTGGTACAACCAGATCACGACCGCATCTTCCTGAGCCTGAAGCTGAATATCCTGGTAGATCGCGGCGCGCTCTGCCTGATCGCTGGATTGAGCGCCCTGGATGATCAGATCATCGTATTTCTGCTTGAACTCATCAGTCATGTTGATCACACGACCGTAAGCGCCCTGGGAGTACAAGAACGGCTGCACCCAGTTGTGCGGATCGTGGAAGTCTTCCAGCCAGCCGCCCACGTAGATCGGCAGCTTGCCGGCGCGGCGGCTATCCAGAAGCACGGGCCACGGCAGGGCCAGCACCTGGACATCGAAGGCCGGGTTAACCGCCTCGAGACCAGCCTTCAGAATTTCAGAAGCCAGCCGGCGGGTGTCGTTGCCCTGGTTGTAGGCGATCTGCATGTAGAGACCGGAGTTCCAGATGTCGTCCTCGTCTTCACCGGCTGGAACGCCGTCTTTGTCTACATCTGCCAGCTTGAACTCTTCCTCGCACTTGGCCAGATCGTAGGAGTACAGCGGGGCTTCGCCTTCGCGGTAGCCCATCATGCCTGCGATGATCGGACCCTGGGCCTGGACGCCTTCACCTGCCAGAGCGTCGTTGATCATGGCATCGAAGTCGAAGCAGTAGTTGAACGCCATGCGGACGTGGATATCCTGGAAGAGATCCGGCGGGATACCGATGCCATCCAGCGCACCGCTGCCCACGTACGGGTTGCCGCCCTCGACGTTGATCTGCCAGTTGAACTGCGCTGGTGTCAGCGCCGGCAGAGGCAGGTCTTTGTAGATCGTCAGGTAGCCGTTGGGGTTGGTCTCGGTGCAGCTTGCCGCGTCACAGGTCTCTACGGCGTAAGGGTAAAGCTGAGCCCGGTAGATCGGCGGCACGTAGATCGCGTCCGCATCGCCGGCTTCCAGCATCGCCAGGCGGGTGCCCCACTCGGGGATGTTCTTGATCACCACGTTCTTGATCTGGGCAGGCCCGCTGGGTCCACCTTCCCACATCGGCTCGGTGCGCCAGTAGCCCTCAAAGGCCGTCAGCACAATCTCCTCGCCGGGGGTCCAGTGGTCCAGCTTGTAAGGGCCGGTGCCGTTGGCGCGATCGAACAGGATGGTGTCTTGTGCAGCCGGATCGGCAAAGTTCTGCCAGGTGGCGCAATCGCCATCCCAGTCGCCGTTCTCGGCCATCCACTCGCTGTCCAGGATGTGGCCCAGGAACTGCTGAGATGTTACAGCCAGCATCCAGGGCATGGGTTGGGTCAGGCTGAAGGTTACCGTCCCGGCCTCGTCATCGGCGACGATCCTGGCCTTGACGTCCTCGCACACCTTCACCAGCTCGGCCGGGGAAAGCTCCTCGAAGGTTTCTTTCCCGCTCATAACGGCTGCGAAATCCTTCGAGGAAGCCATGGCGAAGTCGGAGCCGAAGAAGCTCTCATAGGCGATCCACTGCGCGCCGTCGATGCGCCCCTGCAGCAGGTTTCTTTGCAGTGTGTAGGCCACGTCGTGCGGCTCGAGCGTTCCACCCTCGTGGAAGGTGACGCCCTGGCGGATATTGAAGGTCCAGGTCAAGCCATCCTCGCTGGTGGTCCATTCGGTCGCCAGCGCCGGGATAAAGTCATCGTACTTCTCCCGGTTGAAGAACACCAGGCCCTCGTAGATGTTTTGCTCAACGGCCGAGCCAGCCGTCTCATAGGTCCAGGCGGGATCCAGGCTCTCCGGCTCGCCGGCGCCAACGATCACCGTGAAGGTGTCCGGATTCTTAAATTCCGGTGCTACTTCTTTGAGCGGCTCGCTGGTCTCGACGGGCTCCTCGGGGGGCTCCACGGTCACGACCACCGTCTCTATAACTGTCTGCGGTGTTCCTTCAACCATGACTGTCTTGACCACTTCAACGGTCTGGATCACCGTCTCAGGGGTTGCTGCCTGAGGGGCGCAGGCGCCCAGTACCATGCTCGCTGCAACAAAGATCGAAATTAACAGAAAAATCGGCTTACGCATGCTTCTATCTCCTCTCAATTCTTTCTTCAGATTCAATTGATCCTTCTCTTACTTGACTGATATACAGTTGCTCTTTGAACTATCGTTCCAGACCACCACCTCCTTTATCAGAAATTCCTTTTCCTGTTGCTCGTAAATCTGTATCTTGTGCCTATCTCAAAAACATGAGGGTTTGGGGTGTGTGTGGCAGCGAAGCCGCCACACACACCCCAAACAGCCATTTTTGCGATGACTTCTATACAAAATGACAGGCGACCCAATGATCCGGCGAGGACTCTCGCCATTCGGGTACCTGCTGCGCACAGATTTCCTGGGCCAGCGGGCAGCGCGTGCGGAACCGGCACCCAGAGGGTGGATTTACCGGGCTGGGCACATCCCCTACCAGGATGATGCGCTGTCTTTTTTCCTCAATCACCGGATCCGGGACAGGGACGGCTGAGAGCAGAGCCTGAGTGTAAGGATGCAGTGGATTTGCGTACAGCTCCTTCACGCTCGTCAGCTCCACGAGGATCCCCAGGTACATGACCGCCACCCGGTCGCTGATATGCCGGACCACCGAAAGGTCGTGGGCGATGAACAAGTAGGTTAGGCCAAACTGGCCCTGCAGATCCTCCAGCAGGTTGATGATCTGCGCCTGAATGGAAACATCCAATGCCGAGATCGGCTCATCGCAGATGATCAAATCGGGATTCAACGCCAGGGCACGGGCAATGCCGATCCGCTGGCGCTGCCCGCCCGAAAACTCGTGCGGGTAGCGGGCAGCGAAGCCGGGGTTGAGCTGCACGATGTTTAAAAGCTCAGCCACCCGCTCACGGGCTGCTTTTCCCTTTGCAATACCGTGGACTACCAGCGGTTCGCTGAGCGTGTCGGCAATCGTCATACGAGGGTTCAGGCTGGCGTACGGATCCTGGAAGATCATCTGCATCCGCCGACGCATCCGCCGCAGATCTCCCCCGCTCAACGCCGCCAGGTCCATACCATCCATAATAACATGTCCTGCTGTTGGACGGTAGATTTGGATAATGGTGCGCCCCGCGGTGGTCTTTCCGCAGCCCGACTCGCCCACTAACCCAAAAGTTTCCTGGTGGTGGATATCAAATGTGATCCCATCCACCGCGTGCACCGCGCCCACCTGCCGCCTGAACACTCCCTGGTAGACCGGGAAATGCTTGACTAAGCTATCAACCTTCAGTAAGACATTGTCATCAGGCATCGCGCGGTTTCCCCCTGTCAATATCCCACCAGCATGCCGCCCGATGCAGTGGACCCACCGGGAAGAGGATCGGGTTTTCAACCTTACACCGGTCGAAAACGTACGTGCAGCGAGGCGCGAACGGGCACCCCACCGGCTTCTCAAGAAGTAGAGGCGGCAGTCCTGGGATTGCCGTCAGGTGCTTGTCCTTTTCAGTGATTAAGCTGGGCAGGCTGCCAAGCAAGCCAAGGGTGTAGGGATGCTTGGGATTTCCATACAGCTCTTTCACTGGGGCTTCTTCGATGATAAACCCGGCGTACATGACAATGACACGCTGTGCCAGCCTTGCCACCACGCCCAGGTCATGCGTGATCCACAAGATAGTCATAGCAATCGCTTCACGCAGCTGTTTGACCAGGTCCACGATCTGGGCCTGAATCGTTACGTCCAGGGCTGTGGTCGGTTCATCTGCAATCAGGATGCGTGGATTGCATGCCAGGGCCATTGCGATCATCACCCGCTGGCGCATGCCCCCGGAAAACTGGTGGGGATAGTCGTTCAATTTTTTCGGGGCCTCGGGGATGCCTACCAGTTGGAGCAGCTCGATCACCCGCTCCCGCGCCTGGTCCTTGTTCATTCGTAAATGGAGCATCAGGGGCTCGGCGATCTGCCGCTCGATGGTTAACACCGGGTTGAGATAGGTCATCGGGTCTTGAAACACCATTCCGATCCGGGAGCCGCGCACATCCCGGATTTGATCCGGTGTCATGTTGATCAGGTCAGCCCCGTCGAACCAGGCGTGCCCCCGCTCGATCTTTCCCGGTGGTATGGCGATTAACTGGAGGATCGACAGCATCGTGACGCTTTTTCCGCACCCGCTCTCCCCCACGATGCCCAGCGTCTCGCCCTCCTTTACTTCAAAACTGACGCCGTTTACAGCATGAACTACCCCTTCGGGAGTGTAAAACCTTGTGACCAAATCTTCGACTTTCAGGATTGGGATATGCCCATTACCAGAAACCATATGATAGTTTGCCTTCTTCCTAACGTAGGTTTGTGTATTTCGAATAGATAGGCTCGTTTATAGACAAGGGAAAGGCTGGTCGAATCGCGGGCATCAACTGGTTCACTTGGCCTGG
This sequence comes from uncultured Anaerolineaceae bacterium, assembly GCA_964525785.1. GTDB lineage: Bacteria > Chloroflexota > Anaerolineae > Anaerolineales > UBA4823 > JAQBDA01. The sequence continues at coordinate 29,605 of CAZGIX010000014.1, read as the reverse complement.
TGAGATTAGCATATCCCATATAAATATGATACCAGTTTGGATACCGATTCGGTTCAAATCCTTGCCTGTCTCATGAATTATACAACAACAAACCCAATTCCTCCCCTTCACGCTGGGAAAAGGGTGCACTCAAATGTTGTGGGTTTGGGTTGTGTGGTGTGAGCGGCGTAGCCGCTCACACCACACAACCCATCTCATTCAACAACAACTTTTTAGTGCTCCCCGGGAAAACCGGGATTCTCAGGTTCTGGTGAAATCCCCGAGGCGCATTCGCGTGTAAGACTGGTACCTTAAAGGGTGGATCTTCCCAGCACGAACTGCCGCTATGACTGCGCAGCCCGCCTCGTGAAGGTGAGTGCAGTCGTTGAATGAGCAGCTCGCCACCAGCTCGCGCAGCTCCGGAAAATAGCCATCCAGCTCCTCGGGCTCGATATCCCACAATGCCAGCGCTTTGAGCCCAGGCGTATCCGCGATATAGCCGCCGTCTTCCAGGGGGTACATCTCTCGCGCGACCGTGGTATGCCGTCCCTTAAGGGTCGCCTGGCTGATCTCACGGGCAGCCAGATCCAGACCAGGCAGGATCCAGTTCAACAGGCTGGATTTACCTACTCCCGATGGACCAGCAAAGACCGAGATTTTCCCCGCCAGCGCCTCTTTCAGCGCCTCGATCCCATACCCACTGCGGACGCTGGTGTAGAGCACGGGGTAGCCAAGCGGCCCGTAGTGTCCGAACAGCGCCTCGGCTGGCTTTAGACCCAGGAGATCGATTTTATTGGCAACGATCAGGGCCGGTATGTTTTGTTTTTCGGCGATTACAAGGAAGCGGTCTAGCATGCCAAAGCGTGGAGCCGGCTGCTCGCAGGCAAAGACGAACACCGCCTGGTCCGGATTGGCAATGATAATCTGCTGGTATTCTCCACTGGGGGTAGGCGCCATGCGGGAGAGCAGGCGCTGGCGCAGCTCAACCGCCTCGATCACGCCTTTATTCTTTCCCAGGAGAGCAATCTGCACCCAATCGCCAAGCGCTACAATATCGCCCAGGCGCGGTCCCTTTGTCAGCCGGCCGCGCAGGCGGCAAACCACGCGTCCCTGCTCCGTTTGGACGTGATAGAAACCCGATTGGGAACGGACGATCAGACCTCGAATAGTTTCCAAGTTAGAAAACGCCAGAAGAGCCAATTAACATAGATGATCCAGCTTCTAAGGCTCGGGTGTCGCCTCGCCTTGCGGCTCCGGCGTCTTGGTCACGTAAAACGTGGATTCCCACGGATACACCTTGGCTGGACGACCGTAGAAGTAGGACTCGACCACCCTACGAAAAATCGGCGCGGCGTAATCCGATCCCTCGCCAATGTTCTCCACCACCACCGCCATGGAGATATCCGGCAGATCCTCCCGTCCGGCATACGTATATCCGGCAAACCAGGCATGGGGATCGCCCGAGCCAGATTGGGCTGTGCCGGTCTTGCCAGCCACCGGGATATCCAATCCGGTAAATCGGTGCCAGGCCGTCCCGAAGGGTTCCGTGCTCATTACCACACCGACCATCGCATCCTGGATCGTCTGCAATGTCTCCGAGCTGATCGGCAGCTTATCGGTCATCTCCGGTTTGAAGGTCAGCAGCTCGTCTCCCTCGGGGGAAACGATGCGCTCGATCACCTGCGGCGTAAATAGAGTGCCGCCATTGCCCAACGCAGCCACGAAGTTAGCCACTTGCAGCGGCGTCACCAGTGTCTCGCCCTGCCCGATCGCCAGGTTGACGGCGTCCACCTGGTTGGCTGGCTCCGGGATGTTCCCCGCCTGCTCCTCCACTCCAACGATCCCGGTCGGGCTGCCCAGACCAAAACCGCGCGCCATGTCGGCTATAGCCTTGGTCAGGCCCTCATTATATAGATCCAGGCCGATGTGCCAGAACCACGGGTTGCAGGAGCGGATCAAGCCTTCAGGCAGGGTCAGCAGACCGCTCGGGATGGTCTTGCCATCCTGCTGGAAGTATTCGTATGTCCAGTCGTTGAGTCTGGCCCCTGCCAGCTCCTCGAAGAAATAGCCGCACATTAATGTGGATTCGGGGGTATACCGCCCACTCTCCAGGCCGGCTGCCATGGTGATGATCTTGAATACTGAGCCGAGCGGGTACAGCCCCTGCGTCGCCCGGTTGAGCTGTGGGTTATTCTGGTTGGCGAACAGCTCGGTCAGCAAAGTGTTGTAGTTGAAATTCAGTGGTTCAAAAGCATTCGGATCATATCCCGGTGAGGAGGCCATCGCCAGCACCCTACCGGTGTCGCGTTCCAAGACGACGATCGCCCCCCGGAAACCCTCCAGCGCCTGCTGGGTGGAGAGCTGGAAGTCCTTGTAAAGCGTCGTGTAGATTGCCTGCGAGGGCTTGGGCTGGGTTTCTCCCAGCTTGGTCACAATCTGGCCTTGCGGGCTGATGACGTACAGCGCCCCACCGCGCGTGCCGGAGAGATACCCTTCACCCCATTTTTCCAATCCTGCCTGGCCTACACGTTCATCGATGCGGTAGCCCTGGCGCAGATATTCCTCTTCCTGCCCGGCCTGGATCTGACCCACATACCCGATCACATGCGGGGCGATCCCACCATCGAAGTAATAGCGCGCCTTGTATGGACTGAGTACCAGTCCGGTCAGACCGGAGAGATCACCAAACTGCTGTTCTATCTCACTGGCAGGCACTTCGCCTAACGGCACGTACCAATCGGCGCCTTCCGGGACGTTTTGGATCAGGCTGTTGATGGTTTCTTCGCGCTCGCCGGTCAGTCCGTTCAGGACCGAGTACAGCTCGTCGATGGTATCGTAATTGATCAGCGCCGGGCGTATCCCAATGGCTGTGGCATCCGTCTGTGCCACCAGGGCGTGACCATCCCGGTCGTAGATATTTGCCCGAGAAGGAGTGTAACGTTCCATACTGAGCGTGTTGCCGCCCGCCAGCTCCGGCAGCACCAGCGCCTGATCCCACTGCACGCGCCACTGCCCGTTCTCCAGGCTCAGGTTCATCACGATCTCCCGTGCAAGGTCACCCACCAGTGTGCTGTGTAGCACCACCTGGTAATTCGCCTGCGCACTGTTCGGGTTCAACACCAACGTGGACAATACCTCGTAATCCATGCCGCTTAGTGCAGCCTCAGACGCTATACCCCGGTAGTATTTCTCGAAATCCTCGGCACTGAGGGCATCCCGGCTGATCGAGGTCAGCCAAGAATACATTTTCTGGTAGTCTTCGGTTTTCCAGGCCTCCAGGTAAGCCTGCGCAGTTGAACGGGTGTCCGGGACACCGGTTGTGTCCACTGTAACCGCACCCAATGTCGGGGATAGGGCTTGCGTGGGAGTGGGCTCGTTTGGTTGAATGGCGCCGCACCCAGCTAGGGCCAGGGCCAATAGCGCCAATATCCAAATCCAGGGTTTCATCTATTGGTTTAGATTTCCTTCAATACCTGTTCATAAACAGGGCACTTATAGTGTAGAGCTGCCTGGCAGGCCTGCGGGACATCTACACCGGGGTGGTTCTCCAGCTTACGCAGCGTCCGCACCAGGTGGCAGAGTGGCAGGCCGACCACGTTGGCATAGCAGCCATGCAGGTCCAAAACTGGTCGAAAGCCGGGATGCTGGATCGCGTACGCACCGGCTTTATCCAGTGGGTCGCCGGTAGCGATGTATGCCTGCAGCTCCTCATCGCCGTATTGGCGCATTGGCACGTCCGTCACGCACAGGTCGGTCAGCAGTGTCCTATCCGCTGTGCGAAAGACAGCCAATGCTGTGTAAACTTTGTGCGATCGACCGCGCAAGCGGCGCAGCATGGCCTCTGCCTCGCCTGTATCTGCCGGCTTGCCCAGGATATCCTTCACATCCGCCACAGTCGTATCAGCGGCAAGGACCAGCGCCTCTTTTGGTGAGTGATTGGCTGCTTGCTGCATCTTGCCTACCGCCAGGCGTAGCACGTACTCATGCGGCGCTTCCCCCGCCAGGGGGCTTTCGTCAATATCAGCTGGTATAACGGTGAATTCCCATCCACTCAGGGCCAGCAGCTGCTTGCGGCGCGGTGAGTTCGAGGCCAGGACCAATTTCACCCGCTCATTCTAACATATCTCCTCTAGCCCTATCGTTAAAGCAGATGTAGAATTATTTCATCCCCTTAAGGAGGTCAACATGCAAGCACTCAAAGACCGCATTCTGCGCGAGGGCAAAAACCTGGGCAACGGCATTCTCAAAGTGGACGGATTCATCAACCATCAGGTCGATCCAAACTTAATGAATGCTTGTGGTGAAGAGCTGGCGCGCCGCTTCCGGCATATCGGTGCCACCAAGGTGCTCACAGCCGAGATCTCCGGCATTGCCCCAGCCGTGACCACTGCCCTGCACCTGAGTCTGCCCGTAGTATATGCCCGCAAGAACAAACCGATCACTATGCCCGACCAGGTTTTCCTGACACTGACACCTTCCCACACCAAGGGACGCCTCGTTGAGCTGATCATCTCACCTGAATATCTGGCAGGGGGCGAGCGCGTTCTGATCATCGACGACTTCCTCGCCACCGGCGCCACCATCCTGGGCCTGGTGCGTCTGGCGCAAACCGCAGGTGCGGTCATCGTCGGGGTGGGCACCTTGATCGAAAAGACCTTCGAAGGCGGGCGGGAGGCCCTGACTCCCCTGAATGTGCCCGTTGAATCCCTGGCGCGCATCAAAGCCATGGAAGGCGACCTCATCATCTTCGAAGACTAGCCCTCCATGCCCGATTCGATCGCTATCCTGGATTTCGGCTCCCAATATGCGCAGCTCATCGCCCGGCGAGTGCGTGAGGCCGGCGTCTATTCTGAGCTGTTCCCGTGGGATGCCTCCGCAGAGCAGGTGCTGGCGTTGAAACCGAAAGGATTCATCCTTTCCGGCGGTCCGGCATCCGTCTACGAGCCTGGCGCGCCGTTTATCCCCGCCTATGTATTGGACAGCCGCCTGCCAGTGCTCGGCATCTGCTACGGCATGCAGGCACTCACCTATTCTCTGGGCGGCAGAGTTGCCGCTTCCAGTGAGCGCGAATTCGGCCCGGCGCAGATCGAGACTTTGCTGCCCAACCCGCTTATTCCCGGCGGGCAGCAGCCGGTTTGGATGTCGCACGGAGATCGCCTCGAGCAGCTGCCGCCCGGATTTACCATCCTGGCGCGCAGCGATAATTCCCCCATCGCAGCCATAGGCGATCCACAGCGCGGCTACTACGGGGTCCAATTCCACCCCGAAGTACACCACACGCCCGGCGGCACGGATATCTTGCGCCGCTATGTGCTGCAAGTGTGCGGAGCCCGTCCTGACTGGACTCCCGCAGCGATTATCGCCAGCAGCATCGAGCGCATCCAGCGCCAGGTTGGCTCCGAAGCGGTGCTCTCCGCCGTCAGCGGGGGGGTCGATTCGAGTGTCGCTACAGCCATGGCCCAGCGCGCCATCGGTGAGCAGCTTGTAGCCGTCTTCGTGGATACCGGCTTGCTGCGCCAGGGCGAGGCTGCCCAGGTGCGCTCAGCCCTGCACAACACACTGGGTGTGGAGCTGGTGGTGGTCGATGCCGTCGAGCAGTTCATGACCGCTCTGCGCGGCGTGACGGACCCCGAAACCAAACGCCGCATCATCGGTGAGCTGTTCATCCGCATTTTCGAGCGCCAGGCACGCCAGCTCGGCACACCGCGTTTCCTGGTGCAGGGCACGATCTACCCGGATGTGGTCGAATCGAGCGCGCCCGACCGCGCCAAGGCTCACCGCATCAAGACCCATCACAATGTCGGCGGACTGCCCGAGCAGATGCAGTTCGAGCTGGTCGAGCCGCTGCGCTACCTGTTCAAAGACGAAGTACGCCTGGTTGGCGAGGCGCTAGGCCTGCCTGCCAGCCTGGTATGGCGCCAGCCCTTCCCCGGCCCTGGATTAGCGGTGCGCTGCCTGGGTGAGATTACCCCAGATCGGCTGGACCGGCTGCGCGCTGCTGACGCGATCCTTACCGCGGAATTGGCTTCAGCCGGACTGCTGCGCATGGACACACACGGCGGCGACCTGCAAGGCACAGCTCAGGCCTTCGCCGTGCTGCTTCCGGTCCGCTCGGTGGGCGTAATGGGCGATCAGCGCACCTACCAGGAGGCGGTTGCACTACGGGCCGTCACCACGGAAGACTTTATGACCGCCGATTGGGCGCGTCTGCCGCACGACCTGCTGGCGCGCATCGCCAACCGCATCGTAAATGAGGTGCCCGGCATCAATCGCGTGGTCTACGACATAACCAGCAAGCCGCCCGGCACGATTGAATGGGAGTAACATCGAATGCTCACGACCTTCACAAGAATGTGAAAATCCTGAAACGAATGCTCGATTTGATTTGACAAAATTGCATTAACCTGGTATGATTTCTCTGTTTGGAATGCCAGTAAGTTACCGTTGGACGTAAGAAAAACGATGACCCCAGGCGTTTGACCTGGGTCATTATTTTTACAAGCTGTTCCGAAGTAACAATACAAGCATCACCAGCAACATCTCACAATTTCAGGAGTTTAAGCAATGTCTGATCGTATCATCGGCACAGTCAAGTGGTTCAACGGCAGCAAGGGCTATGGTTTCATCGCCCGCGAGGACGGCGAGGACGTATTCGTCCACTATTCCGCCATCAGCGCTGAAGGTTACCGCAACTTGCAAGAGGGCCAGCGTGTGGAGTTCAGCGTGGAGAAAGGCCCCAAAGGCCTCCAGGCTGCCAACGTCATCCCCTTGAACTGATCCTAATCATCTGTGCACTTCACCCCGGACAACCCGTCCGGGGTGATTTTATTCCCCCGTCCAGTCCCAAATCCAATACAAGACCATGCAGGCAAGTCCTAACCCCACGGTCTTGAACAGGTCCTCCACCGGCCACGGCAAGAAGATATAGCGCCGCAGATACCAGGGCAGGAACCAGGACAAGACTAACCCCAACCCCACCAGCGCCCGGCGCAGCCACGGATCAGCTTTACGCCGCTGCTCCACTAGCGCCCAGGCTGCTAAACCGGCTTGCAATCCAATAAAAGCCGCCCGGTAGCGCGGGTTATCCCATTGATCGCCACCTCCCCGGTAAGCAGCTACCAGGACCCCTATCCACACAATCAGACTCAGCCCCAGCACCAGCCGCCGCGTATCCAGCCCCTCGCGACCGCCTCCAGCGACCTGTCGTAGCGCCCTCAACGGTGCGTAGACCAGCACAGGCAGCAGCAGCGTCCAGCCAACTGCACGCCACACTGCAATGGCGCGCCATACAGCCGCCCCGGTAAAATCGCTCAGCGCGGCTGGCAAGAAGGGCTGGACGATCCCGTAAGCCAACAGCATGGGGAAATGCATCCAATCCGGGGAGCTGCCGAAGATCTTCTGCACCCAACCCGAAGCGCTCTCGGTGAGGTGCGCCTGCCAATCAGCTGACTTTTTAACCCACCACGTGACCAGCTCGAACGGGTTGGAGATACCCTCCGGCGCAAAACCGCTCCATGACAGCCACACCCCGGCCGCGATCAGCAGCGCGGCCGCGCCCAGCAGCACCCAGGTGCGCCGCTGCCGCCATAACCTCCCTCGCACCAGCTCGGGGCTGAGCGCCAGGGCAAGCACCAGCAGCAGGAGCAGCAAAAGTCCGGCAAAGGGCGGGGAGAATGGCAGGCACAATACCAGCGCCCCAAAGATCCACACCAGGCTGCTGCGCCGGTGGGTTTGCAGCAGCAAGATTAAACCGTAAAAGGCAGCCATTACCAGAGGGATGGTAAAGGCCTCCCGCATCTGCGAGCTCCCCAGCAGGATCGTCTCCGGGTACAGTGCGATGATCCAGGCAGCTACGGCTGCCACCTGGCTGTCCCAGGCGCGCCGGGCGAAAGCCCAGGTGAACAGCACCGCCAGTGAAGAGAAGGCTGCCGCCAGGATCACGATCAGCAGCGGCTGATGCGCCTCCCCACCCAGATAGCGGTAAATGGCCGCGCTGGCAAACAGCAGCCCGCCGTACTGGTCGAAACGCCGGTAGCCGCCCTGGAAAGCCCTCCACAGCGGTTTCGGATCTTGAGACAGCTCCCAGGCGCTTTGATCGCGGTTGTATGCATCGATGAATACATACCCGGCTTGTTCAGCCGGCGAGGCGTAGCCCCACGCCGGCAAGCCCGTATACCACAATATCCCTGCCCCAAGGCGCAGCAGTGCCGCGCCTGCCAACAGCCCACCCAGCCAGCGCGGCGGCGCATCCTGGTGTATTGAACGCCAGCCAAGGGCAAGCAGCCCACCGGCTATGGCGATCAGGATCAGGAACGAAGCCCAGCCCGGCACGCTACAGGCCCTCCAGTATCTTCCTGGCGCGCTCGTCCCAGGTATAGTGGCTGGCATCCAATCGTGCCTGCTCGCCCAGCAGGGAGCGCCGATTCGGATCTGCAGCTAGATCGCGGATTGCCGCTGCCCAGGTTTCCAGGTCGTCCAGCGGCAGCAGCACCGAGTTGCTGGGATTGAGCACTTCTCTCAGAACAGGCAAGTCGCCAGACAGGATCGGGCGCCCGCAAGCCAGGTATTCAAACAGCTTCATGGGGCTCAGGTAGCGGGAGATATCACCCCCTGAGGAGGCCGCGACCTGCGCCTGGTATGGCATTAGCAGCATGTCACAGGCAGCCTGGTAAGCGGGCAGGTCAGCATTGGGCACAAACCCGATCATCATCACGTTGCGTAAATTGTGCTGCTCTACTTTTTCAGTCAGGTCTGCCACGTGGTCTGGCTCGCCCCCCACCAGCAGGAAGTTCACTTCCGGCAGCAGTGCAGCCATTTTCAGCATCTGGTTGGCTCCACGCCCGCGGTACAGGTGACCCGTGTATCCCACCAGGATTCGATCCACATCTACCGGCACGCCGTACTCAACCCGCAGGCTGCCGCGCGCCTGGCGAGCATCCGGCAGATTGGCGTAGCGCGCCAGGTCCACCCCATCTGGAGCGATAATGGTAAACGGCAGCTCGGCGGAGACGCCCTGTTTGGCAGACAGGTCCTGCGCCAGGCTGCGCGTGATCAGGACCAACCGGCGGCGCCCGCGGCCGCTGATGAAGGCGCGAAACAAAAGCCGCCCGGCTCGCCCCTGCGGGAAATCGTGGGTTTCCAGGATAGTCGGCATACCCAGCAAGCTGGAGATGGCGGCTGCTTGAGGCAGTCGACTGTACAGCAGGTCGGCACCCCAGCCGCGCGCCCAGGCTACCGAGCGGTATCCGTAATCATATCGCCTCCAGCGCGGGGCTGCGAACAAGCTGAAAACAGGGAAGCTGTGCTGCAAGCCGTAATGCCTAGCCAGCTCCTGCCAGTCTGTGCTGCTGATTCCGCCTGCTGGGGGTTTTCGGCTGCCTGCCAGTGGCGCGGCCAGGCGCACATCGTTTCCCAGCACTGTCATTGCCTGGGCCATTTTCATTACCTGCAGCGTATTGGCGCGCCGCGATGGGATCTGGCTGGGAGCGATCAGCGCGATCTTCATCGGTCTGTCTCCGAGTGTGGCAGCAGGCTACGGACCTTCAACACCGAGACCAGGGAGCCGGCAATGTAATATGCCGAGAGAAGCACCGCACTTGCCAGATAGCCATACCTGGGCACCAGCAGGAAGATGCCAACCAGCTTAAAAACCGCCAGGGCCAGGTTCAACCGGGCAGGGAAATCTGCTCGTCCGAGCGCCAGTAATATGTTGCGCCGCCAGTAGAATGTATTGGCAAACAGGAATCCAACCAGCAAGATCAGCAGCGCCGGGTAGGTCGGGAGATACTGCGGCGTATAGATGATATAGATCAGGGGATATCCCAACGCTGCCAGCACCACTGAGGCGGCCAGGCTGTAGCCGCCCGCCAGGAGCGAGCCGTGACGCAGCACCGAGCGCACGCCACCCCAATTCTGCTGTGCAGCCTGGCGTGTCAGCTCTGGATAGGTCGCCTGCGGCAATGGGCTGATCGGCAGCTGTACCACATTCGCCAGGGACAGCGCCAGCTTATAATAACCGGTCTCCACTGGACCGCGGAAAAACGATACCCACAGCAGCTCGCTATCTTTATTGATCAGGCTGAGCGAGGCGCTGATATTGGTGTTCACCGCGAAATTCACCAGTTCGCGTCGGTATGGTGCCAGCAAGCTGAGGGACGATTGCCACCAGCCGCGGCCCCATCGCCCGGTTGCCTCTTTTAAAGCTTCAATCGTCAACCCCAGTGCACCGACCACTTTGCCGCCCAGATAAGCGAGCAGGATGCCCAGTATATTCCCCTGCGCCAGATACACAACGCCCACCAGGATCAAGGTAACCCCGCTCTGTACCAAACTGAGCACCGCCACACGACCGAAGCGATCGAAGATCTGCAGCAGGCCCATAGAGCTTTCCGCCATCAGGTTCGCCAGCACGATCAGTCCATACAGGACAAACCAGCCGGTGGTGCTCTCGTCTTTGGCAAAATAACGCGCCCCCAGCGGCGCCAGCAGCCAGATCAATCCAAAAGCCACCAGGGAGGCCAGCATCTCCACGATCGCCGCGGCTTTGAACACCGCCTGCGCCCGCTGCGCATCTCCTGTCTGATTGAACTTTGCCACATAGCGGATCACCAGCTCGCCCATGCGGAACGAGGCCAGCTTGTTGATCACGCTTGTGAACATCATGATCGCCCCCAGGATGCCGTAGTTCTCTACGCCCAGCAGGCGCGCCACCAGAATGCCCTGCAGCATGCTCAGCACCGCTGATATCCCGGTCGCGCTGAACAGGTAGCTGGAGTTCTTCACCACCCGGCGGATCAGCTCATTCTGAAAAAGCCGGTGGAACAAGCTGCGGAGCCAGGCGACTGCGGATGCGATCATAGTCAGATTGCGTCGAGGGGGGTGATTTCGCTATTGCGCTGGCTGTGAGCTATCGGCACGCATCTCAACCGGTCTGGACCTGGCTGACCCAGCTGCGCTCAGCGCCGTACCACTCGATAAGGCGGGTGACCCCATCCAACAGGGAAACTTCCGGCTCCCATCCCAGAAGGCGCTGGGCTTTATTGATATCTGCCCAATTCGCCATCATATCGGCGGGATTGGCTGGCAGGTGTTCCACCTGCGCCTTCTGCCCGATCAGTTCTTCGAACAGCTCGATCAGCTGGTTGATGCGGATGGTCTCATGCCCGCCCAGGTTGATAACTTCGTAGCCCAACGGCTTGAGCCCCAGGATGGTGCCGCGGGCGATATCATCGACATAGGTAAAGCCGCGCGACTGCTCGCCGTCACCGTTCACCCACACCGGTCGCCCTTCACTGATCCATTGTGCGAAGCGGAACATAGACATGTCCGGGCGCCCGGCAGGTCCATAGACCGTAAAATAGCGAAAGACGGTCACATCCAGGTTGTAAAGGAAGTGGTAGCTGTGACACAGGGTCTCGGCGCCTTTCTTGCTGGCAGCATAGGGTTGGAGCGGATGGTCGCTGTCAGCTTCTTCCGGCGTGGGCAGGGGTGCGTTAGCGCCGTAAATGCTGGAGGTGGAGGCCAGGATGAATTTTGGGATGCTGCCCTGGCGGCACAGCTCCAGCATATTCAGCGTGCCGGTGATATTGGTATCGATGTACACCCATGGATTTTCCACCGATTGCCGCACCCCGGCGCGCGCTGCCAGGTTGAAGACGGCATCCATCGGCGCCTCCCCACCCAGGCGGTCGATCACAGCCCGGTCACTGATATCCATGTGGTGGAATGTGAAGCTCGGGTAAGCCTGCAAACGCCCCAGTCGGTGCTCTTTCATGCGCACATCGTAGGCATCATTTAGGTTATCCACGCCCACCACTGCATGTCCCGCCTCGAGCAGCGTCTCCGCTACCCGGGAGGCGATGAATCCCGCTGCTCCTGTTACCAGGTACTTCTCCATGGTTGCTCCGCTGGATATTCTGCCCGCTCTTACAGACGGACTACCTTCTGATTATTTTTACCGGCTTGCCCGAGGGCATTGCGTGTGTCCACGATCAAGGCTGCCGATTGGAGGAAAGCGTCGTAATCATACACCTTGTGGTTGGTGACGATCACCACGCAGTCCGCCTGCTTCACCGCTTCCATCAAGTCGGGGACGCTCTCCATAGCCCAGCCTTCGTGGTCGAGGCGCGGGATGTATGGGTCGTGATAAGCGACATCGGCGCCTTTCTGCTTCAGCAGCCCGATCACATCCAGCGCCGGCGATTCGCGTAAGTCATCGATATCGGGCTTATACGCCGCGCCCAACACCAGGATACGGCTGCCTTTGATCGGCTTGCAGCTCTCGTTGAGCGCATCCTGCACCTTGCCGACCACGTAGCGCGGCATTTCGGTATTGATCTCGGACGCCAGCTCGATAAACCGCGCCGTGTAGTTCAGCGCCCGCAGCTTCCAGGACAGGTACAAGGGGTCTATCGGGATGCAGTGACCGCCCAGGCCTGGGCCTGGGGTGAATTTCATGTATCCAAAAGGCTTGGTTGCGGCTGCATCGATCACTTCCCACACATCCACCCCCAGGCGGTTGCACATGATCGCCATCTCGTTGACCAGCCCGATATTGATCATGCGGAAAGTGTTTTCGAGCAGCTTGGCCATCTCTGCCACTTCGGTGGAGGTGACCGGAACCACGGTTTGTAGCGCCTGGCAGTACCACTCGGTCGCTACTTTAGTGCAGGCCGGGGTAATGCCACCGATCACCTTGGGTGTATTTAAGGTAGTCCAATCTTCGCGCCCGGGGTCCACGCGCTCGGGTGAAAAAGCCAGGAAGAAATTCTCTCCCACCACCAGCTCTTTCTTATCGCCCAGCTTGGGCAGCAGGATCTCGCGCGTTGTGCCAGGGTAAGTGGTCGACTCAAGCACGACCACCATTTTGGGATGCACATATTTCGCCAGCTCTTCGGTAGCGCTTACGATATATTGAAGGTCGGGGTCGCCGGTTTTGCGCAGAGGCGTCGGCACGCAGATACTGACCGCATCAGCATGTTGCAGCACGGCGAAATCTGTGGTCGCCTCCAACCTGCCTTCCGCCACCAGCCGGCGTACCTGCTCTCCCGGCACATCTTGGATATAGCTTTCTCCCCTGCGGATGGTATCCACTTTGCGCTGGTCCGGGTCGATCCCAACGACATGAAAGCCAGCCTCCGCAAACACGACAGCCAGCGGCAGGCCGACATATCCCAGTCCCAGGATCGCTACCCGGGCTGATCGATTTCGTAGCTGGTCGATCAATTCTAATTGAACGGATGTCTCACTCATTGTAGCCTTCTCTCGTCAAGAATATTTATTCCAGAAGTCATCCTAAAAAATTTGGTCTGGGGCATCCCTTATTTTCGGGATAACCTTCATGCTGTGTAGCCGTAGAAGCTGGATAACTCGCCGGCTATTTTTTGGTTAAGTTCAATAATCTCTTCCTGACTCAGGTAATCTGCATATCCCCCGATCTTACCTTTTCGGGTTTTATATGATTCCTGGTCGGTACCGACGGCAGGGTTCAGCAAGCCAGACCGAAACTTCCCTTCCACTTCCATCCGGCGCATGTTTTCAAAGGAAGCGTACTCCACAGCCTCCTGGAGCGTGCTGTCCTGGATCACCTCCAATCCCAGGAAGTCGACCACCCTGCGCAGCTCACGCTCGGGGTCCGTTTTCAGATCCTCGTAGCGAACGAGCAGGAAGCCTCTGGGCACATCCCGGTTCTGTGCCCAGATATTGTAATACTGTAACAGCGTGTCAAATCCACCATCTTTGCGGTGGATAAACTCTTCCAGGCTGCCTTCAAAAACCGCGGACCGGTTCTCGTAAGGATTATCGCCGAAGATGCCGCCCCTCTTCTTCATCTCGAAATAACTGGATACGATCACATCGCGCGGATCGCGTGCCAGGAAGATGACCTTTTTATCACGAAATTTTACTTTAGATGCCGCCAGTTCTTCCGGGGCTTTCAGCATCGGGCGATCTTCATGGACAACCGTGATCATCGGCAGGTGCGGGCTCGGTCGGATGCGCCAGCGCAGAAAGAGGATATCTTCGTCCTGCGGTAGGGAAAAGTGCTGTGCGATCGCTCGCCCGAGCATCAGCCGCAGCCAGGTGCGCCCACATTTGGGATACGAGATCAGATAGATATCGGTATTGTGGTGGGCAATCCAACGGCGGAGCTCTTTGGGCGCAAGCGACCGCACCCGGCTGCGAAACCCGGCGGGCAATCTACGGTAGAGCTTACGGATCACTGCAGTTTCGCTCGGCGGGGTTAGAACAGGCTGAGCTGCTTGGGCTCGCTTTTTTCAGGTGCTGCCGGTTCCTGGCTCTCACGCACCTGGGTAGCTTTAGCGATGAGCTCGGGCAGTCGTTTGAAATCATCTTCGATGGTCGTCATCAATGAACGCTGGTGCAGGCCGGCTGCCGGATGATACATGGCAACCACCAGGCGTCCCCGCACCTGCATGGCCTGTCCATGTACATTGCTGATCTTTGCGTTTGGAAGGAAATGCGCCAGTGAGTAGCGGCCCAGGGTGACAATTGCCTTCGGATTGAGAGCCTGAATCTGCCGCTCCAGGTATTGGCTGCAAGCCTCCAGCTCTTCGGGCAACGGGTCGCGGTTGCCCGGTGGCCGGCATTTCACCACATTGCAGATAAACACATCCGTACGTTTCAGATTGATCTTTCCCAGCAGCTCCTCCAAGAATTTACCTGCCGCACCGACGAAAGGCCTTCCCTGCTCATTCTCGTGAAAACCGGGGCCCTCACCGATAAACATGATCTCGGCGTTTATCGGTCCTTCCCCCGGAACGGCCAGCTTGCGTGAATGGTGCAGCATACATTTCGTACAAACCGAGACCTCTTTTGCCACCTGCTCCAGTTCTTCTGTGGCGTTCATGGGCTAACTCCTTGTCTTTAGAATCCTGGCATGCAGTTGCTGATCTCTCTGACCAAATCCCGCAGCCTGCCACCCGCCATTTTTCAGCCATGTCAGGTAGGCTTCGCCCAGATTGTTCACGGTCATAATCAGGGCATCTTCATTATTATCCTTGTAGTAGCGCAGCCGGCGACCCATCACAGTAAAACCAAAACGGTGGTACAGATTTCGGGCGGTGTGATTGTTTTCGCGTACTTCCAACGTTGCCTGGTTAGCGCCTTGAGAGATAGCAATTCCTAACACTTCGGCCAACAGGCGGTGGGCAATGCCTCTGCCCCGGAAATCTGGGTGAACCGCGATGGTGGCGATATGCGCCTCGTCCAGGATCAGCCAGACCACGGTCTCCCCGACAACCTGCGGCTGCCCGTCTGATAAATCCATCTCCGCTACCCGCTGAAGGGAGCGTGGATTCTCCAACAGCTCGTAGCGAAATGAGCTTTCCGGCCAGGGCAGGCTGAAAGAAAGATGGTCGATCTGGTGCACCGCTGGCAGGTCCTCGATACGCATGGGGCGAATGCGCAAAAAGGCCAAAACGTCGCTGGGATCAACGACTTGTTCCGAGCGAGATGGATTCATGATTCCGGGATGGGCAAATTGTAATGCAGGTAGACGGGCGTCAGGGTAGCAGGGTCGTCAATTTTTCCAGCCTGTAAGCGGCGCCAGCCCAATTCAGCCAGGTAAGATGGGCGGCGAATCGCTTGGGCGGGTGAGGCCAGGATGACGTTTTTCCGCTTGCGCACAAGCAAACGCTGTTCATCCGCAGTCAGCTCGCCACACACCAAAGTGGGCTCCAGAATACGCCTGTTGAGCTCCAACGCTGTCAGCGTCTCAGCCTTGCCGTCCGGGATCCACTGACCGTCCTCAGCATGGTACCAGCCGACTGCCAGCCTGCCTCGTCCGGCGCGCAGCACCGCCGCCATCCCTTCTTTGCGCAGCGGCTGTCCGGCAGCCAGGATATCCAGCGTCGGCACACCCATGATCGGGATATGGTTTACGTAAGCAATCCCCTTGGCTAACGCCAGGCCGATCCGCAAACCGGTAAACGATCCTGGCCCCAGGGCTACCGCCAAAGCGCTTAAGGCTTCTGGCTTTACACCGCATTTTCCCATGATCTCTGCCACCGCCGGGGCCAGCTCGACGGTATGATAATCCTGGCTGACCCACAGCGTTTCGCTCAGCACCTGCACACCGTCATATAAAGCGATGCCCACCATGCGGGTGGAAGTATCCAGCGCCAGCAACATCACTGCACCCCAAAAATCTGGCGGCGGAGGCGCATCACCATATCCTGGTAGCGCTTCCCCACCGCGGTAAAGACCAGATCGCGCTGCTCGTAATCGATCCAGCGCATCTTCACCCACAGGCACTCATTGGGCAGGGCCGTCTGGATGCGATCGGCCCATTCAACCACCAGCGGCCCGCTCTCCAGCATATCGTCCAGATCCAGGTCGATAGCCTCAGCCGGCCCGCTCAGGCGGTAGGCATCCAGATGATACAGCGACTGGCGGTTGGCGCTGCGGTACACGTTGACCAGCACAAAAGAAGGGCTGGATACTGGATCCAGCGATCCCCAGCCCGAAGCGATGCCCTGGACTAATGTCGTCTTGCCCGAGCCCAGATCGCCTGCCAGGCATACCACGTCGCCCAGCTGCAGAAATCCTCCCAGGCGCATCCCCACGCGGCGGGTCTGCTCCGGGCTGCGGCTGATAAACTCCATTGATCGAGCATCCAGTATGGGCATATCTTAGTATCGATCCGAAAATTGAATTCTATTTGTGGTGTGTGTGGCGGCTATGCCGCCACACACCACATTAATAAATTCCGGATAGGTCCTTAAGAAATTATACAGTGTATCCATAGAATCGGGAGGCCGAATTCGCCCTCCCCGACCGGAAATGGTTTACGGGCGAATCTCCAGGCGCGCCAGTGAAGCCGCCAGGCGTTTTAACCCCGAGCCCTCGAAAAAAATGTCAACGATTTCGTCATCATCCTGGATGCGGCTGTTGAGCACCATTCCCTCTGCAAAAACCGGGTGGTAAACGCGCATCCCGGCATGATAGCGCGGCTGGATGACCGGCGCGTTGGCCTTCCCGGTCGTTTGCCAGTATTCCGCCTGGCTTGCGCCGGTCATAGCTCGCCGTCCCATACGTCTTTGCTCGACCTCTTCGAGCATGTTCATCGGAATGTCGTCCAGAAAGCGCGATGGCTCCACTGGCTCGGAATACCCGTACGCGCTGCGATTTTGAGCATGGACGAGGTACAGCCGGTCTTCTGCGCGGGTAATCCCAACATAAAAGAGGCGGCGCTCTTCCTGCATGGCATCCGGGTCTTCGAACGAGCGGCTGTGCGGCAGCGTGCCATCGTTCAGACCGACGATGAACACGACCGGAAATTCCAGCCCCTTTGCGGCGTGCAAAGTAAGCAAAGTCGGCACATTGGCGCCAGCTTCGATGGTGTCCTGGTCGGACACCAAGGCGACTTGTTCCAGGAATGCATCCAGCCCTTGCTCCTGGAACTCAGCCGCCAACCGGCGCAGCTCCATCACGTTATCCCAGCGCTCGCGGCCTTCCTCTGTGCCATCGTCCAGGTAGGTCTGGTAATCGATATCTTCCAGGATGCGATCCATCAGGGTAACAGGGGTAAGCTCCGTGGCGTGATCGTGCCAGCGCGACAGCAGGCTGCCGAAACCTGTCAAAGCAGCTATTGCCCGCTGGGGCAGTAGCTGCACACCTTCGATCTTCCTCCCCGATCCCAGCTCCAGGAGCAGCTCCCCTGGTGTGCGTCCAGCAGCCTGGGCCTGGGTGCGCAGGGCCAGCAGAGTTTTATTGCCAATGCCGCGTGCCGGGGTATTGATCACGCGCGTCAGGCTGACCTCGTCGTTTGGATTGCTCACCAGGCGCAGGTAGGCGACCACGTCCTTGACCTCCCGGCGCCCATAGAAACGCTGTGCCCCCACCAGCTTGTACGGCAGCCCTGCCTGCAGAAATGCCTCTTCCAAAAGGCGGGACTGGGCGTTGGTGCGGTACATCACCGCAAAATCGCCGGGTTGGAAATGCCCGCGCCCAACCTGGCTGGCAATCGTATCGACGACAAAAGCCGCTTCTTCCCGGTCATCGTACGTTTCATGCAGGGTTACTTTCTGGCCCTCGCCCCGGTCGGTAAACAATTGTTTGCGCATCCGGTGCGGATTGCGGTCGATCACTGCCATCGCCACGTCCAGGATGGACTGCGTCGAGCGGTAGTTCTGCTCGAGCACGACGACCTGGGTATCGGGGAAATCCTGCTCCAATCTCTGCAGGTTGCGGTAATCCGCGCCGCGCCACCCGTAGATCGACTGGTCCACATCGCCCACCACGAAGAAGTTCCGGTGAAATGAGACCAGGTGCTTCAGCAGTGTGTACTGCGCCAGGTTCGTATCCTGGAACTCGTCCACAAGCACATGTTCGTAACGGCGGGCGTATTTCTCGCGCACCACCGGGTTGTTTTCGAGCAGGTACGCGGTCCAGAGCAGCAAATCATCGAAATCGACTGCGTTGCTTGTCAGCAGCAGCTCCTGGTAGCGCCGGTACACACGCGCTACCACCTCGTCTCGGTACGTCTGGACTGGATAATCATCCGGCAGTACCAGGTCGTTCTTGGCGGCGGAGATCGAGCCGAGCACACCGCTTGGACGGTATCGCTTGACATCCAGGTTTAGGTCGTCCAGGGCACGACCGACCACGCTGAGCTGGTCATCGGTGTCGAATATTACAAAGTTGGAATTGAACGGCAGCTGGCTTGCTTCCTTTCGCAGGATGCGGGCACAGGTGGCATGGAATGTCCCCAGGGTCAGTCCGTGTGCCTTGTCACCGAGCAGATCCACCACCCTGCCCTCCATCTCGCGGGCAGCCTTATTCGTGAACGTCACTGCCACTATCTGGTACGGGCGAACTGCCATGGCGCCGATCAGGTAGGCGATGCGGTGGGTCAGCACGCGGGTTTTGCCGGAGCCGGGTCCGGCTAACACCAGCACTGGCCCTAATCCAGCCATAACTGCTTGTTGCTGTTGTGGGTTGAGTCCAGCCAGGATTTCCATACGGGCAGATTGTACCGTCACGCCAGGGGCATGTCAACGCTCAGGGCAGTTCGAGGTCAGATTTCCCTGTTGCCAATCCCCGGCCTCTTTGCTACAATGACCCCATGAATTGGGATATGATCGGGCAAGCGTGGGCCGTCTCTCTCTTAAAAGAACATATCGCCACCGGCGGCTTTCGCCATGCGTACCTGTTCAGCGGGGCACAGGGGATCGGGCGCCGCACGCTGGCCCTGCGCTTCGCACAGGCATTGAACTGCCCTCAGCCGCCAGCTCCAGGAGAGCCTTGCCGCGTCTGCCGCACCTGTACCCAGATCGAAAAGCTTCAGCACCCCGATCTGGCAGTGGTCCAGGCAGAGCGCATTGGCGGCAATCTAAAAGTGGAGCAGATCCGCGAGCTGCAGCACTTTCTCTCGCTCTCTCCCTATCAGGCTCCCTACCGGGTCGCCATCCTGCTGCGCTTCGAGGAGGCCAACCTCAGCGCCGCCAATGCCTTGCTGAAAACTTTGGAGGAGCCGCCGCCTCAGGTGGTGCTGCTGCTGACTGCCGAAAGCAGCGAGAGCCTCCTGCCTACCATTTCCTCGCGCTGCGAGAATATCCGCCTGCGGCCTCTCGGCCTGGAGGTCGTGGAGCAAGGGCTGATCAAGGAACGCGCAGTCCCCGCAGATCAGGCCCGCCTGCTGGCGCATATCTCCGGCGGTCGTATCGGGTACGCCTTGCAGTTATGGGAACAGCCCGGACTGCTGGACAGGCGCAATCGCTGGCTGGAAGACCACCAGCGGCTGCTCTCCAGCAGCCGCGTTGAGCGCTTCACCTACGCTGAGAACCTGGCGAAAGACAAGGATAACCTCCAGGAGGCCATTGAATCCTGGAGCGCCCTCTGGCGAGATGTGTTCCTCCAAACCAGCGGTTCTGCCATACCGGTCGCCAATTTGGACCACCTGGATGAGATCAAGGCGGTGGCTGACCAGCTTGAAATGGGAGACGCGGTCCGCATGCTCACCTCCCTGCAGCGCACCCAGGGTCTCTTGAAGGGTAACATCAACCCACGAATGGCATTGGAAGTGCTGATGCTGGATCTACCGCGGCTGGCAGGCAATCCAATCTAAGACCGGTTTCACCGATTTTCGCCCCTCCTCCTGGCTTGCTGATTTGAAAACCAGACTGTTCAGGCAATTGTGCTATACTTCACGCCGGAAGAATTCGCCGTATGCCCATCTTGCGTAAGTTTTTCCCAGAATCACCGGAAAGCAGTCAGAACAGGTCCACCCGTGCCACTCTGGAGCTGTTGTACAACATCAGCCGGGAGTTGGCTTCGGCGCTGGACTTGCGCACGGTCCTGCAGCGCGTGCTCTTCCTGGCAATGAAAAACGTAGGCGCTAACAGCGGCAGCATCATCGTGTTGGACGCCAATGGACAGCCGGTCGAATCGGCGCTCATTACCGGCGAACGCATCCACGACCAGACCACCCAACAGCTGCGCGTCACCTATGAACGCGGCCTTGCAGGATGGGTCATCCGAAATAACCAGGCGGTAGTGATCGCAGACACCAGCCAGGATGAGAGATGGCTGCACCGCCCGGACGACGAGGTGAGCCGCACCGGACCAAAATCCGCCGTCAGCGCCCCAATTTCTGCTCGCGACCAGCTGATTGGGGTCATGACTCTGGTACACCCCGCCCCAGGCAAATTCTCCCAGGAGCACCTGGCGCTCGTCCAGGCAATTGCCGATCAAGCCGGAATTGCCGTGCTGAATGCCCGTCTGTATGCCGAGAGCCAGCGCCAGGCGCGCGTGATGACTGCCCTGGCGGAGAGCGCAGCCGCCATTACTGCCTCGTTGAAGCTGGATGACGTCTTACAGCGCATCCTGGATCAGATCAGCCAGGCCTTGCGTGTGGATGTCGTCTCCCTAGCCTTGATCGATTCGAGCGGCAAGGAGCTGGTCTATCGCGCTTCAACCGGCCCGCACAGCAAGGATATGGTCGGAATGCACGTGCCGATCGGCATGGGTGTGGTCGGCTGGGTGGCGCAAGAGGGGCGTGGTGCTGTTGTTACCGATCCGGGAAGTGATCCACGCTTCCACCCTGAATACGATCGCCTCCTGGGCTACGAAACCAAATCGATCGCTTGCGCGCCAATCCGGTCACGCGGCCAGGCGATCGGTGTTCTGCAGGCTCTCAATCCCTTAGAGGGCGCATTCGACACGGATGCGTTATTGGTGCTGACCGGTATTGGCAGTCTGGCGGGCACAGCCATTCGCCACGCCCAGCTGTTCGAGCGCCTGCAATCCGCGCACCAGCGCTACCGCGAGCTGTTCGACGACAGCATTGACCCCATTTTAATCACCGACTGGGATGGCCACATCCTGGAGGCTAACCGTCAGGCAGCCTTACTGGCAGGCATTGATACCGACCGGCTGCTGGAGATGACCATCGATGAGCTGCACGTCATCGACGAGGAGAGCGTCGGTCAGCGCTTCGCCAATCTCTCGATGGGCACAACCCAGTCATATGAAGCGGTTCTCCTTTCTCAGGGCGGCAGCGAGCTGCCCGTGCAGGTGTATGCTCGTGAAGTCAACATCGATGACGTACCGCGCCTGCAGTGGATCTTGCGCGATATCACCGAGCGCAAGTACTTGGACAACCTGCGCAATGACCTGCTCTCCATGATTTACCACGACCTGCGCTCGCCGCTTGCAAACGTCATCTCCAGCCTGGATGTCATGGAAACGCTGCTGCCCGAAGACGGCGATCCTTCCATGAAATCGCTGGTCAATATCGCCATCCGCTCGACGGAGCGCATCCAGCGCTTGACCAATTCGCTGCTCGACTTACGCCAGCTTGAGATGGATCAACCGATTGGCAACCGCATGAGCGCATCGCCCGGTCTGCTGATCAGCGAGGCAATTGAAGCGGTATCCCTGACAGCCGACAGCAAAAATCAGGATGTCACCAGCGAGCTGCTGTCCGAGCTGCCCGATGTCTGGGTAGATGTAGATATGATCCGCCGGGTGATGATCAATCTGCTGGAAAATGCGGTCAAATATACGCCGCCCGACTCCAAGATAAAGGTTGGGGCAGAACCACAGGACGGCATGGTGATGATCTGGGTGCAGGACAATGGTCCAGGTATCCCGCCTGCGGATCGAGAGCGCATTTTCGATAAATTTACTCGCTTGCACCCGAAAGAAGGTCCAAAAGGGCTCGGCCTGGGCCTGGCTTTCTGCCGCTTGGCTATCGAAAAGCACGGCGGTCGAGTTTGGGTCGAATCCTGCGAAGGCGGCGGCGCGTGTTTCAAGCTCACTTTACCCGTTTTCGTCGCTGACCAACCGCCACCCTCCGATTAACCGCTCAGCCTGTTTCGCGTATGCACCAGATTAAACACGGTATTTATTACGAGGATACATACTTGGGAGTGACCCTGGGCGCGCTCGTGTTTTCCCACGGCACCATCCTGATCGATGCTCCCCTGCGCCCCGAGGATGCCCGCTCCTGGCGGTCTACATTATTGAGTCTGCGCAGCGGGACCAATCGCTTGATGATCTCCCTCGACGCTCACCTCGACCGCACCCTGGGTGTGCGCTCCATGGAATGCACTGTGCTCTCTCACGAAAATACTGCTCAGGCATTTCGCAATCGTCCCGTGATTTTCAAAGGACCGAACCTGGAAAGCGGGGCCGACTGGGAGCACTATAACGATGCCATTGGCACCCGCTGGGCATCTCCGGATATTACATTTACCGATCATATGCTCCTGTACTGGGGAGGTCCGCAGGTGCTCCTGGAACACCACCCCGGACCCGCCCCTGGCGCCACCTGGGTCATCATTCCTGAAGAGCAGATTGTGTTTGTCGGCGATCTGCTCGTCCCCGACCAACCGCCCTTCCTTGCCAGCGCGGATCTGGCGCAATGGCTGGAGTCTCTTGACCATTTGTCTAAGTCATACAAGAATTATGTGATCGTGAGCGGGCGCGGCGGTCCGGTGGAGCGGGAAATGATCCGCTCTCAGGCAGCCCTGTTGAAGAAAATTGCCCGGCAGGTAGAGCGGCTGGCGGCAAAAAACGCCTCCCCTGAGATGACTGAGACCTTGATCCCACGCTTGCTGGCAGAGATCAATTTTCCACCCTCCCTCAATGAAAAATATGCCCAGCGCTTGCGCGCCGGGCTGTACCAATATTATAGCCGCCAGTACCATCCTCAATCCACAATCGAATCGATCGATTTAGAAGATATCCCGGAATGAAGCGCAAGCCATTCCAAATTGATCTCGCCATTTGATCTATCAAAAAGACAAAATGCCCCCCTCTCCCTACAGCCCGCTCTTTGAACTCACCCGCGCGCGGATCGTTGAATCTGTCCATTACGGCGCTGTGGCGGTCGTCGATGGGCAAGGACAGATCATCGCTTCCTATGGAGATCCCTACGCGGTTACCTATATGCGCTCGTCAGCCAAGCCTCTCCAGGCACTCCCGTTCATCGAAGAGGGAGGGCAAACCCATTTCCATCTGACCTTGCGTGAGATCGCCCTGATATGCGCCTCGCATGCCGGCACCGATGAGCATGTCGAAGTGGTCAAAAGCATCCAGGAAAAGACGGGCGTCGCTGAAAGCGACCTGTTGTGCGGTATCCATCCGCTGAGCCACAAACCAACTGACACTGCCCTGCGCCAGCGCGGCGAGAAGCTGACTCCCAACCGGCACAACTGCTCCGGGAAGCACACCGGCATGCTGGCATTTGCGCGCATGCTCAACTTGCCCACCTCGAACTATATTGATCCAGAGCATCCCGTACAGGTCAAGATCCACAGCGCCATTTCTGAGCTGTGCGGTCTGCCGCCGGAGCGCATCGCCGTCGGGATTGATGGCTGTTCAGCGCCCAATTTCGCCACGCCCCTCTACAACGCTGCCCTGGCAGTTGCCCGGCTGTGCGATCCAGAAAATGCCCTGCCGCGATTTACAAGATCGCGGCTTGCCGCTTGCCATACGATCACTCAAGCAATGCTGGCTTACCCCGACATGGTCGGCGGACCGAACAGCTTTGATACCCACCTGATGACAGCCGCGCAGGGGCGCATGCTCGCCAAAGCCGGCGCCGAAGGCTACCAGGTCATCGGATTGATGCCCGGAGTATATTCACCCGGCTCGCCCGGGCTGGGGATCGCCTACAAAATATCCGATGGCGACCTCAAGGCCCGCTATGCAGGCGAGGCGATGGGTCTCGTACGACCGGCTGTCGCCCTAGAGATCCTGCGCCAGCTTGGCGTATTGACCCCGGAAATGTCAGATGCCCTTACCAGCTATGGCCCGGAATTCTCGCTCTACAACTGGCGCAAGCTCCTGGTTGGGCAGGGTCGCCCGTGCTTCGAGCTCCAGCACTAATGGGAAAATTTGTACCCGACATGGATCTTTCGCAGCGCGCTCTGATGGTTCACCAGGCACTTCTGGATAAATACGGCTATCCCGAGTGGCGCTCTCCGCTTCTACCGCTGGACGAGCTGGTCTCCACCATTCTCTCTCAAAACACGAATGACACCAATCGCGACCGCGCTTACCGGGCTTTGCGGGACAAATTCCCCACCTGGGAAGCCGTGCGCGATGCTCCCACCCAGGCAGTTATCGATGCCATCCGCACGGCTGGATTGGCAAATCAAAAAGGGCCGCGCATCCAGGCCGTCCTGCGCCAGATTACCGCCGAAGTTGGAAGCTTGAATTTGGACTTCTTGCGCGGTCTACCGCCAGACGAAGCCAGGCAGTGGCTGCTGAAGTTTCATGGCGTGGGTCCCAAAACGGCTGCTATTGTGCTGCAGTTCTCGCTGGATAAGCCAGCCTTTCCGGTAGATACGCACATCTACCGTGTGACCGGGCGCCTGGGCTTACGCCCAGATAAGATGAGCGTAGAGCAGGCTCACGAGCACCTGGCAAAGCTGTTGCCGCCGGAAGCCTACTATCCAGCCCACCTCAACTTCATCCGCCTGGGACGGGAGATATGCCATGCCCGCCGTCCCAACTGCCCGCAGTGTTTCGTCAAAGAATACTGTGATTACTACGCTTCTGTCTATCAATCCGGATCAAGCCAGCCATGAGCAAACCAGCATCGCAGCAGTCCATCCAATCCCTCTTATCAGCCCTGCGCGACCATTTGGGCTCCCTGCAGGACTCTGCACCCTCAGGAGAGATCGATCCGCATCTGGAGCAAGCCGTCCTGGCGCTCGATTCCCTGTCTGAGCAGATCGCTGCGTACGAGGGGCAAATGGAGCATAAGCTGCAGGAAACCACCCTGGATCGAGCCAGGTTCATCTCTGTGATGACCCACGAGCTGCGCGTGCCCATGACATCCATCAAAGGCTACGCTAGCTTGATCAGTCAGGGAGTCGCTGGCCCGGTTACCGAGCAGCAGGTAAGCTTTCTGGGAGTGATCCACAACAACGTTGACCGCATGGCGGCACTGGTATCCGATCTCTCGGATATCGCTCGCATAGAAAGCGGGCGATTGAAGCTGGATATCAGCGCCGTGTCGTTCGAAGCTGTGGTAGATAAAGTCATGGGAGATCTGCAGCCCAGCCTGCATGAGAAGCGTTTATCTGCGCCCACAAAGATCCAGCCTGGCTTGCCGTCAATCGCCGCCGATGCCTCTCGGCTTTCCCAGGTGCTGAATTCTTTGATCCGCAATGCCATCATGTACACCCCGCCTGGTGGGGAGATATGCGTGGCGGCTTCTTTCAATGATCGTATGATCACCGTTGAAATTACCGACAACGGCATCGGCGTCAAAACCGAAGAACAGGACCGGCTGTTCACTCCCTTCTTCCGCTCGGACGATCCCTTCGTGCGCGAGCAGAATGGGTGGGGATTAAGCTTATACGTATCATCCCGGCTGGTGTACAGTATGGGCGGCGATATTGGCATGCGAAGTGCAACTGGTGAGGGTAGCACTTTCTGGTTTTCCCTGCCTTCCGCTCCTGACTGAATGTCCGCTTATGAGCCGTTTTGCAGGCCGCGTCAAAAGACTGACGATAGTATGAGGAACAGCCATGGCAACCCGCAAATCCGGCAATAGATACCCTTTGGTGATCTACAAGCGATTAATGGACCGCTTGTGGAGCTCTACTCTGATACTTGGCTTGCTCCTCGGGTTTGTCTGGTTCTGGGCATGGTATGGTGAAACACCCCTGATCAAAATAGAAAATGACTTTTGGCTGCTGGCAGGTGCTGTTATCTGCCTGGGTTTCGCGGCTTTTGCTTTCCTCTGCCGCTCCGTTGCCTATGTACAGCCGCGCCGCGATCATCTTCGCCTGGTCACTCCCTTTCTGCGCCTGAACATATCATTTAAACGCATCCGCAGCGTGCATCCGACTGGATTCCAACAGCTCTTCCCGCCTCAAGAAGCCAGTTGGGCGCAGCGCAGATTCTTAGAGCCGTTCTATCCTAAGACAGCAGTCGTCGTCGAGCTGACTTCATATCCCATGTCACCGCTTCTCCTGCGATTCTTCCTTGCCCCACAGATGTTCTCCCCCCAGGCAAAAGGCTTTGTCCTGGTTGTACCGAATTGGATGGATTTGAGTACTGAGATAGATTCGTTCCTCGGCGCGTGGATGCAAGTCGAAGCACACAGGAAGACCGCCGCCCGCCGGATTCGATAAACCACCCGTCTGTTATTTCTTAAAATGGAAGCTCAACCGGTGCACAGGGGAGTAGCCCAGGCTCTCCAGCGCCGACTTGTGCTTTGCCGTCCCATAGCCTTTATGTGCTGCAAAGCCAAAACCGGGGTATTGGTCATCCAGGGCGTATAACAGCTCATCGCGCGCCGTTTTCGCCAGGATGGATGCCGCAGCAATGCTAAGTGAGCGCCTGTCCCCTTTTATGATCGATGTGTAAGCTATGCCCGCTTCCGGAAGGTCGATGTAGTCAACCAGGATATGTTCGGGGACGTACGACAACTGCTCGAGGGCGCGCACCGCGGCTAATCGGGTGGCAGGAACGATCCCCAGGCGATCTATCTCCTGGTTGGATGCGAATCCAACTCCCCAGGTAACCGCTATCTCCCGCAGCGGCGCCGCCCAGGCGGCGCGTTCTGCAGGCTTCATCAGCTTGGAGTCATTGACGCCCTGCAGAGCCGTTATCAGAGAAGGGTCGGGTGGAAAGACCAGCGCAGCCGCCGCGACCGGCCCTGCCAGCGCCCCACGCCCGGCCTCGTCCACCCCGGCGATGTATCGTAAGCCGGAACTCCACAACTTGATCTCAAAACTAAAATCCGGGAACGCGGGTAAGAGACCGGCGCCAACCTTAACCGGTGTGTGCGCCATTATAGATCCCGTCCCGGCTGTTGATCTGGATCTTCAGCAAATCCAGGGCCATGCGCGTTGAATCCCGCAAGACGCTGATCTTGCTCTCAGGGTTGAAATACCATGGGATGGGCAGTTCCACAATCCGGTAGCCACGGCGGCGTGCTATATACAGCACCTCCACATCAAACGACCATCCTGTGATGGTTTGTAAGCGGAACAGTTCATCCGCTATAGGGCCATGAAAGCATTTGAATCCGCACTGAGTATCATGCAGTCCAGGTAAAGTGGTCAGCCGGATCAGCGTATTGAAGATCCTCCCGACGATATGGCGGTAGGCTGGCTCGTTATATCGCACTGCACCCGGCGCCTCCCGGGACGCGATGGCGATGTCATAATCCTGTAAGATCGGGGGTAAGAATCGATTGATCTCTGTAACCGGCATGGAGAAATCAGCGTCGCACATAAACCGGTATTCACCCTGCGCCGCCAGCATGCCTCGCTGCACCGCCAGTCCCTTACCGCGCCTGCCGGTTTTCAACACGCGCAGGTTAGCAGACCTCCGAGCATATTCTTCCGCGATTTGGGGCGTGCGATCCTGGCTTCCGTTTTCTACGATAATGACTTCTGACGAGTAGGGCTGGTCATTCAGGAACGAGTTTACCAGTTCCAGCGTTTTTGGCAAGCGCCGTTCCTCGTTGTAAACGGGGATAATGATGGATAGGGAGATGGGATCCAACCGTTAACCCCGCACTTTGGTTAATTGACGAACAGAATATAGAGAACAAATCCGACCAGGATCAGGATATTGATCAGCATCAGGATGCCCAATATGATCCATTGGCGTGAGTTGAATGGAGCTTTTTCCAGTTTAGAGAAGGCATTATCGATCCGATCCAGCCTTTCGGATCCGGCCTTTACCGTCTTATGGAACGCCGAATCCGCAGATGCCTGATCATCACCCGCCGCGCCCACCTGGGATTCGTCATCTTCAGACAACTCGTCTGTGGCGCTGACCAGCGCATCGACGATATTTTGAGTCTGATCGGGGTCGTACGTAATGCGACCTTGCAGGATGCCGGATGCGAACCGTTCCAATGCATCCACCAATACCACGCGGATGAGCGGTCGCACCGTCTCGACATGGATGCCTGTATTGGTGAATACCACCACGCCCTCCACTTCAGGGACGCGTATTCCGCGCTCTGCCAGGTGGGATTTAACCGTCGATGCCATGATGGATGTCCGCGTCAGCAGGTTCTCACCGGTAGGCACATAAGCATGCTGCCGGTCGTCGATTTTCTCCCAGGCATCGCCTTTCGCCCGGTAGACACCGCGTAAACCGCTTGGGTAGATGACCCAAATCCCACTCGGCCCCACTAATGTCATCGGGATCGGCATCTCCAGCCCCTCCAGCAGCACATCACGCAGCAGGTAATGCTTGTTGTCCATCATCCTCTGAAAAACCGCCAGGACGACCCCCTGTGCCTCTAGATCCTGGGATGAGCTGCGACCGATCTTCAGTGAGTTCAGCCAATCGTCCAGGGATTTCGAAGAGTGGACAGTTTCAGCCACGACGTTACTGTCGATAATCTTCATACACACCTCGAGCAATGCAAAACCGCAACCGGTGGCACTGCTGGGAGTATCCTCACCAGCGCCAGTTTGATAAGGCTCCTGGGGACCGCCGTAGCGCGTTCACCCTTTTCAAATGATAAAATGGCATCGACACTATTTAGATTATAAGCCAGATACTCGATCCGGCGTGCATACCTAATAGAAATGCGAGGACGAAGGGATTAGAATTAACCTCACGATTTCAGATGACAGGCACACCAGCCAGATGGTCCCGTTCAGTGTGAGTCTCTCCAACAACAAGTACATCCTTGCCCCCCGCCGGGATTACTTTGAGCGGTCCGGAAACCTCAAATGTACTGGCTTTGAAGCGAATTCTTTTCCCTGCCATATAGCGCTTACCCTGTTTCAACGCTTCAACCAATGCCTCCCGTTTCACAAGCACATAGTCGCTGAACGTCGCTCCGCGGCGCTGGTAAGCCCGTACCCAATCCACTTCGCCGTTCGGCTTATAATGAACCGCTTCGATAACGCCGTCAAATTTGATCTTGGCCATGAATTTATCTCCTGACTCCACCCACCCCGATTGTCAAAAAGCCGTTCGGTCAGGACCGGCAGCGCTGCCAGTCCTTTAAGGCAGCCCAAAATGATCAACGCCCTAATTAAGGCAAAAGCGTACTGCGGTTACCTCTTGGATTACGCAATACGCTTCCCACCTGGTCGGGGCGGGCGGACTCGAACCGCCGGCCCCCGCGTCCCAAACGCGGTGCGCTACCGGACTGCGCTACGCCCCG
>CAZGIX010000013.1:2822-42336 GCA_964525785.1 uncultured Anaerolineaceae bacterium | reverse complement strand
CCTCGTGGTACTTCGAGGATTCTTGGTGATCTGTGTGTTTTGGTTTTAACCCTAATGCCGGAAGTGGCGGACACCCGTAAAAACCATGGCAATCCCGTGGGCATCTGCCACGGCGATAGCCTCTGCATCCCGGACCGATCCCCCGGGTGCGACGATAGCAGTGATCCCAGCGCGGGCAGCCTCTTCCACTGAATCGGGGAATGGAAAGAACGCATCCGATGCCATTACCGCCTGGCGCGATTTCTCCCCGGCGCGGCTTGCAGCGATGCGCACACTGTCTACGCGGTTAGGCTGCCCGCCGCCAATGCCCACCGTTGCCTGGTCGCGGGCAAAGACGATTGCGTTGGATTTGACGTACTGGCAGGCTTTCCAGGCGAATTTCAATGCTTCCAGCTCATCAGGATTGGGCTGGCGCTGGCTGACCACCTGCCACCGTGTTCCAGGCGGATCACCCGTATCCAGGGATTGGCGCAGCACTCCCTGGTTGGTCGACCGCAGCTCAAAGCCCGGTTCGAGGCGGGTATCCGGCATGCTCAGCAGACGCAGGTTCTTGCGTGATTCCAGGATGCGCAGCGCATTGGATTGAAAGCCAGGCGCAGCGATACATTCGACGAACAAGTCACCCAGGGATCCGGCTGTAGCTGCATCAAACGGCCGATTAGCGGCAATCACCCCTCCAAAGGCTGAGATCGGATCGCAAGCCAGGGCGGCTGTGAACGCCTCTGCCAGATGACCGGCTGAGGCGATCCCGCAAGGGGATAGATGCTTGACAATAACGATCGTAGGGCGTTCAAAGGATACAACCGCTTTCCAAGCAGCATCCAGGTCGAGAATGTTGTTATAGGAGAGCGCCTTTCCCTGCAGCAGCTGGCCCCCCAATGGCCCGGCATCGGGGGTGTAACCGTACAGAAGGGCTTCCTGGTGAGGATTCTCACCATAGCGCAGCTTGCTGATAGGGTACAGCTCCAGGATGATCTGCTCGCCCTGACCTGCTCCATGACCGCTGAAGTAGGTACTGATGGCTGCATCGTAGCTGGTAGTATGGGCAAAAGCTTTTAGCGCCAGGCGGTGGCGCGTCTCCTGGCTGAGCGCCCCGTTCGCTCTCAGCTCCTCCAGCACACCGGGATAATCTGACGGCGCGGTCAGTACGGCTACGCGTGCGAAATTCTTCGCCGCAGCACGGATCAACGCCACACCGCCAATATCGATATTTTCCACCGCATCCTCGATCGAGACATCCGGGCGTGATACGGTCGCCTGAAAGGGGTATAAATTAACCGCTACCAGGTCGATTGGGCGGGCAGCGATACGCTCGAGATCGGCAGTATCCTCGGCGGTCGGCCGCGCCAGGATGCCTGCATGTACGGCAGGGTGAAGGGTTTTCACTCGCCCTCCCAGGATTTCCGGCATGCTGGTATACTCCGACACCTCTTGTACGGGAAGCTTGCTTTCACGGATCACCCGGGCTGTGCCGCCGCTGGCTAGCAAATCCCATCCAAGTTCGTGAAGCCCACGCGCCAGCTCCAAAAGACCAGTCTTATCTGAGACAGAGAACAAGGCAGTTAGCATGTAGACCTCCGCTTACGCTTCAGTTTAGATTCGGCTAAGAACCTATCCGGAATTTAATTTTGTGGTGTCAATAGCTTCACGTATGGTCTCTGCCATCCTGCGAGCACGCTGTGGAGCATCTCCTAGGTAGTGCGAGGCGTCCATCAGGCTGGATAGCTCTTCCGGGCTGAGATAGTGCAGCAGCTCGACATCCCGGGATATTAACTCTCCCATGGGGTTTGGCTCTCCATGCTGCTGCGCCTCCCAGGCGGTCATCGCCATCCTTCTCAAGCGCTCATGCATGGCCTGACGATCTGCTCCGGCTTTGCTCAGCGCCATCAGCACCCGCTCGCTGGCAGCAAAAGGCGCGTAAGCCTCCAGGTTGTGTGCAATTGCGTGTGCATCCACCTGCAAGCCTTCCAGCAGATACGTGGTGACTCGCAGTAGCTCATCGGCGATTAAGAATGATTCAGGGAGCATCGTGCGCCGGTTGGCGGAATCATCCAGGGTGCGTTCTAACAACGAATGGGCTGCATTATCCCATGCCAGGCGCGGCATGCCTGCCAGGAGGCGCGCCAATGAATCGATCTTTTCGGCAATTATCGGATTGCGCTTGAACGGCATGGCTGAAGAACCCACCTGGTGCCTGCCGAACGGCTCAGAGAGCTCACCCAGCATAGGGGATTGCAGCAGGCGCAGATCAAAAGCAAATTTATACAGCGTGCCGCCAAGTCCTGCCAGGGCACTGACTACCCGGTAATCCTGCTTGCGCGGATAAGTCTGGTTTGTAACCGGGAAAAAGGGCAGCCCCAGGAGAGTCGATAGTCGTGCTTCGAATTCGGCCAGCCTGTCCGCGCCGAGCAGCTCTCCGTAAGCAGCACCTGTGCCCACTGCCCCTTTAAAGCCTTTGCCGCGCAAATGGCGGCGTACCCGGCGCAGGTCCTCCCAATCGTCCAGCAGATCCTGGGCATGAAAGGCCAAGCGGTAGCCCAATGTCGAAGGCTCTGCAGGCTGCAGGTGAGTAAATCCCATGAGGGGTAAACCAGCGTGTCTGTCGATCTGCTCCGCAAACAGGGTCAGCACTCGTCCCAGCCCGGTGATCACAATATCAAGCGACTGGCGCAGCCGCAGTGCGTCTGCATTGTCTTCGATGTCCATCGAAGTAGCACCCAGATGGAGTGCACCACCACCCAATGGGCACTGTTCAGCAAAGACTTTCAGCTCCGCCATAAGGTCATGGTGGATGTCAGCTTCAATCTGTAGTGCTCGAGGCAAGTCCACATCGTTCACATGGGCGCGCAGATCGTCCACCTGCTCCGTACGCAGCAGACCAAAGCCGGCCTGGACGTCAGCCAGAGCGACCCAGATCTGCCGCCATAATCGGCGTTTGTGGACCTCACTCCATAGGCTGCGCATCTCATCCGAGCCATAACGCCAGCTAAACGGTGATTGGTAAGTCTCATAATCAGGCATTCGGGTCTATCCTTGACCGGTTGGAGAAGAGTGAAGCCGCTACGCCTACAATCATATCACCCCTCCACCAGATGCGGAACAGAAGGTCACGAGGGAGAGAGGTTAATGCGGATTGTACACCTGATTAACTTCTGACAAATAGGGTCAAGATAAGTATGCGGTTGTTGGTTGGATGGTAGAATAGAAGAGCGAATCTGAATAGAAACACTTATAGCAGGCAGGCCGCCTCTGGAAAGCGGGGCGCTGCATTGCAATTCTCTTAGTTTTACGGGTATCGATTGCCAAACCGGGCATTGATGGCTATAATGGTTTGAAATTGGTCGTTACACGACGAAAGCGAGGACATTCCTGGAAACTCACCGCATTACCCAAAAATTGGAGAACGGCTCTGCGGCGGGGACAACCCAACAACTCAATGCAGGGACCACCCTGACAAATCGCTATCTGATCCAGAATGTGATCGGAGTCGGTGGGATGGGTGCGGTTTACCGCGCACGCGATCTGCACTTTCCCAATGTGGTCAAGGTTATAGCGGTAAAAGAGATGGTCAACCAGGCGCGCGACGAACTGGTGCGCAGCACCATCGTGCGCAACTTCGAACGCGAAGCCAATTTGCTGGCAACTCTGGACCATCCCTCGATGCCCAAGATTTACGACTACTTCAGCCACAACGAGCGCTCTTATCTGATCCTGGAATTTATTAACGGTAAAGATCTTGAGGCAATCCTCAGCGAAACAGAAGGATTCCTGCCTGAAGAAAAAGTCGTACAGTGGGGGATCGAGCTGTGTGATGTGCTCAGCTACTTGCACAACCACCAGCCGGAGCCGATTATCTTCCGAGATATGAAGCCCTCCAACGTGATGATTAACCAGTTCGGGCATGTGGTGCTGATCGATTTCGGCATCGCCAAGCCTTTCCAGTCGGGACAGCGAGGCACAATGATCGGCACCGAGGGTTACTCTCCGCCCGAGCAGTACCGCGGCGAGGCAGGCAGTGTGGCCGATATCTACGCACTTGGGGCGACGATGCACCATCTGCTGACCAAGCGTGATCCCCGGCTGGAAGCGCCATTCTCTTTTTCCGAGCGCCCGATCCGCCAGATCAATCCCGCGGTTTCCCCGGAAGTGGAAAAGGTCATCAATACCTCCCTGCTGTATGAACCCAAAGACCGGTACGAAAGCGCAGAGACGATGAAGGAAGCCCTGATCCGCGCCGCACGTGACACCGGAGTGCTGACCAGGATCGCTCTCACGAAGGCATTGGCACGCTCCGAGGGGGAGACCATCAAGCCGGTTTGGGAGTTCAAATGCGAAGACGAGATCCGCGGAACGCCTACATTTTTCGATGGCAATATCTATATCGGTTCATACGATAATAATCTTTACGCGCTCAATGCCGCCACCGGCGAATTCCTGTGGAAGTACCCCACAGATGGAGGCATCGTTTCCAGACCAGCAGTCTTCGAGAACAACCTGTTCTTTGGCTCGGAGGATAAGCGCCTGCACGTCATCAGTGCCCGCTTTGGCAGGTTAAATTGGACTTACTACACCGAGGGTCCGGTGCGATCATCACCGCACATTGCTGAAGGACACGTGTTCATTGGCTCGGACGACGGTCACCTGCACGCGGTGAACACCATCAGCGGAAGGCGCGCCTGGCGCGCTGACGTGGGTGCACCCGTCCGCTCCACACCGCTGGTGGTGAACGATCTCATCTACCTGGGCACTGAAAGCGGCGACTTCTACTGCATGGATTTCAGGAGTACAATTAAGTGGCGCTATAAAGCAAAACGAGCGATCACTTCCTCACCGGTATTCTGGCAAGGGGTTATCTACTTCGGATCCGTTGACACTACGCTTTACGCCTTAGATGCCAAGACAGGCTGGGTTATCTGGCGCTTCAGATTGGATAAGGCCAGCATTGCCACGCCATGCATTTCTGGAGATTTTATTTTTACGGGTTCAATAGACGGGCAGATTCAATGCATCGACATCCGCTCAGCGAAAGAAGTATGGAGCTTCACCGCAGAAAACCAGGTAACTGGATCACCGACCGTTTATAAAGACTCACTTTACTGCGGATCGGTGGATGGATATATTTACTGTCTCGAATTTCGAACCGGTCGCTTGCGCTGGAAATACAAAACGAAGGGACCGATAACTGGCACGCCAATTGCGGTTGACGACCTGGTTTACGTCGGATCGACGGACCATCGACTCTATGCATTACTTGCCTGAACCATCGACGACCAACCTGGAGGCTATCATCCGTGAAGGGATTTATTGAAAAGATCTTTGGGCGCGAAAAAAACAACCAGGAAACTGCATCTATTCCCTCAAGCCCCGAGGATGTGGTTGTTGAGCATGATTCGCCACCTGTCAGCACCCTGCAGCCACCCCAGTTGATCTCTGCCTGTGCCCAATCAGTCGGAATGCAGCGCGAGCATAATGAAGATGCCCTGTTCATGTTGACGACCACCCTGACCAGCGACCATAACAGCCTGCCCATCGGGCTGTATATCGTTGCAGATGGCATGGGTGGGCACCAGCACGGTGAAATTGCCAGTGGTATCGCTATCCGCTCCGTGGCAGGCTATCTCCTCAGCAGGTTGGTTATCCCATTATTGAGCGTCAAACCGGTTACTCCGGAGGTGTCTCTCCAGGAAATCATGCAAGCCGGGGTACAGGAGGCACATCGTGTGATAACGAGCCAGGCGCCAGGAAGCGGGACAACGTTGACCGCAGTACTGATCCTGGGTGAGCAGATCACCATTGCACATGTTGGAGACAGCCGGGCTTATATGATCGATTCCGACGGGAAGATCGAAGCTATGACCCGCGATCATTCTCTGGTAAAGCGGCTGGTAGAGCTGGGGCAAATCAGCCGAGAAGAAGCCGCAAACCACCCACAGCGCAACGTGCTGTATCGCGCCCTTGGTCAGGGAGAACCGTTCGATCCGGACATTAAAACACTCCGTCTTCCCGAGAACGGCATCTTGCTGATCTGCTCAGACGGACTTTGGGGCGTCATCCCGGAGGAAGAAATCGCCAGAGTGGTTACCAATGCCACGACCCCCGAACTGGCATGCCAGGCGCTGGTAGACGCTGCCAACGCAGCCGGAGGCCCAGATAATATCACAGCGATTATGGTAAAACTGCCCGGATAACATTTCCGCCATGCCAGGTCAGCCTGACTACTACGCCATACTGGGATTGCCTCGGGATGCCAGCTCCGAGGAAATTCGCCACGCCTTCCACCAATCTGCCCTGCGGCTGCACCCCGACGTCAATGTAGAAATGGGCGATACCGAGCTATTCCTTGACATCCAGCGTGCATTTGAAATCCTCTCAGATCCGGAACTAAAAAGTAAATACGACAGCCAACTGCCCTCTCCGGAGAGCACCCAGCCACCGGTCCAGATCAACTTGCTCTACAGCCGTTCAGCGCTGCCCCTGTTGGATGAGCCGCAGCTGGTATATGCAATGATCAACCTGTCCCCGCCGCACACAGAAACGACCATGAATAGCGCCCCACTGAATGTCTGCCTGGTGCTGGATCGCTCCACATCCATGAAGGGCGAGCGGATGGATATGGTGAAGACAACAGCCATTGAGATCGTGCGTCAGCTGCGCCGGGAGGATGTTCTCTCGATCGTGACCTTCAGCGACCGCGCAGAAGTGCTTATCCCAGCCGGTCGACGGCTGGATCGCGCTGCGATCGAGACTCAAATCCAGATGATCCACTCCAGCGGAGCGACTGAGATCTACCGCGGGTTGGAAGCCGGATACCAGGAAATCCGAGCCAACTACAATAAGCGCCACATAAACCATATCGTGCTGCTCACAGATGGCCGCACATATGGTGATGAGCCGCACTGCAAGCGCGTGGCTTCCCAGGCATCCGGGCGTGGTATAGGAATTAGCTGTCTGGGCATTGGCGAAGAGTGGAACGATCACTTCCTGGACAATCTGTCATCGAGCACTGGCGGCAGCTGTGCTTACATTGCCAAATCCAGTGATATCCGGCGCATACTAAAGGAAAAATTCCTCGGGCTCAGCCGGATCTATGCTGAGAATGTGCGCTTCGATTTTCATACCGGTAAGGATGTTGGTGTCCGGTATGCCTTCCGGCTGGGTCCAGAAAGCGCTCCCCTCGAGACATTACCACCCATTAATCTGGGCAGCATCCCGGTTGATAATACCCTGACCGCCTTATTGGAATTCGTCGTGCCCCCGCTGTCGGATGATGTCTCCCAGGTTACGCTGGCAAGCGGACAGATATCCCTGGATATCCCGATGAATACCACACCTACATCAGTGACCCGCCTGCGCTTGCAGCGCCCGGTTAAAGCAGAAGCTCCGCCAGAACCGCCTCCAACAAAGCTGCTGAACGCTCTCTCCAAGCTAACCCTATACCGCATCCAGGAACGTGCCAACCAGGCATTTGCAACTGGCGATCTCGACCTTGCAACCCAACACCTGAACAGCCTGGCCACCCATCTATTCTCGCAGGGTGAAAAAGACCTGGCTCGTACTGTCCTGGATGAAGCCGAGAACCTGGAGCGCGGGTTAAGTTTGAGCGAGACCGGCAAGAAGAAAATTAAATTTGGAACCCGTGGTTTACTGCTTCCCGCTGGTACTGACAGCTCGCTTGCTTCAGTTGATATTGGGGAAGGGTAGATATGATCATATGTCCCACTTGTTTCAATGAAGAACTCGAGGGGGCATTGTTCTGCATCGCTTGCGGCACCCAGCTGACACACCAGACGAAAAGTCCGACCGAAACTGTTGTATACACCAATCCAAACCAGCCAGCCGACAGTGCCGCGGAAACGCGGATAAGTAAAGCTGCCGCCCCAGGCACAACGCAGGTGGCTTTTAAAATCGTCTCAAGCGGGCAGATCATTCCACTGGAGGGGGGCGAGGAATTTACGATCGGCCGGGTAAGCGGTACTCAACCGATCTTACCAGATATTGACCTGACGCCCTACCAGGCCTACGAGGGCGGTGTTTCACGGCTGCATGCTACGCTGCACATCGCTCCGGAGAGCGTTACTATCTCAGATCTGGGATCAGCGAACGGGACGCAGATCAACGGAGTGAAAGTTCCCGCCCATTCTCCGCAGGCACTAAATAATGGCGATGTCCTCACGCTGGGTAAATTTCGAGTCGAGATCATCATCCATCCATAATATAAAACCATGTATGGAGCTGACTGGACTGCGGAGAATATCGGAATAGAATCATTGAACTGGAGGCTTGGGTGCCTTACACAATTATCCTTCACGTATTAAATGCGGACCCGGTAGTAGGCGAAGTGGACGATCTTCCCTCACCTGATGATACCCTGGTGATGGTTCACAATCCGCGGCGGTTGGACGGGAAAGATATCCATTATCTGTCGGAAAATGTCGTCACAGTGTACTGGCCGGTGGAGCGTTTGAACTTCATCGAGATTATGGCGGGTAAAGAAGAAGAAGAAATTATCGGCTTCGTCAGGGAGTGATCGTAAGTGGAAACTCGTCTTAGAGACCGGCGTATTCTGGTGGTAGATGACGAAGAGCGCATGGTGCGCTTCATTCGTCTGAACCTGGAGCACGATGGTTTCCAGGTCTTAGAAGCCTTCCGCGGGACGCAGGCGATTGAACGTATCCGCAGCGGGCTGCCTGATCTGGTACTGCTGGATGTCATGCTGCCCGATATCGATGGATTCGAGGTCCTGCGGATCATCCGCGAGGTCAGCTCGGTGCCAGTAATCATGCTCACCGCAAAAGGCGAAGAAGATGACCGTGTGCACGGGCTGGAGTTGGGAGCAGATGATTACATAACCAAGCCATTCAGCCCACGCGAATTGGTCAGCCGCGTGCGGGCTGTATTACGCCGGACAGAGTCGGCCTCCGGCACGGCTCATGGATTGATCCAGGTGGATGATCGGTTGAAAATCGATTTCGACCGCCGTGAAGTGTGGGTGGATGGTGAGCTAGTACAGCTTAGACCGACAGAATACCGCTTGCTCTATCACCTGGTCCAGAACGCGGGTTGGGTGCTCACCCATGATGACGTACTCACGAAGGTATGGGGGTACGAATACCGCGATGAGCCGCATTACGTGCGGCTGTACATCAATTATCTGCGTAAAAAACTAGAAAAAGACCCCTCTAACCCGAAGTATATCCTTACCGAGCGCGGTGTTGGATATCGCTTTGTCGATTACCGGCGCCAATCACCATAATCCACACCGGTAGATTCTTAAGATCCAGGGAGAAGCCC
The DNA here is from genome assembly GCA_964525785.1 of uncultured Anaerolineaceae bacterium. Taxonomy (GTDB): domain Bacteria; phylum Chloroflexota; class Anaerolineae; order Anaerolineales; family UBA4823; genus JAQBDA01. The sequence continues at coordinate 33,045 of CAZGIX010000013.1, read as the reverse complement.
TGGTAAGACAGAAGATGAATGGGTCTTGATCCCTCAAGCACCTGATCTATGTTATGCCACTTGCCATCGTAAGCAGTATCGGCTATACTCTCCGTCGGAGGTGTATTTCATGACAAAACAGCGAATATTACTCGTCGATGACCACGAAGTAGTTCGCCTGGGTTTAAAATCTCTCCTGGATCGCCACCCCAATTTCGAAGTAGTCGCCGAAGCCAGCACCGCCCGAGAAGCTGTCGAGCGCGTTGCCAGCCACACCCCAGATGTCGTTGTGATGGATATTCGCCTTCCTGGCGGCTCCGGTATCGAGGCCTGTGAAGAGATCTCGGAAAAATACCCCAGTACCAAAGTAATCATGCTCACCTCCTATGCGGAAGACGAGATGCTGTTCTCAGCAATCCGCGCCGGCGCATCTGGCTATGTGCTAAAACAAATTGGCGGGGAAGATCTGGTGAAGGCAATCGAAGCAGTAGGGCGAGGAGAGGCCTTGCTCGACCCTGCTGTCACACAACGCATATTTCAAGAAGTCCGTAAAGCCGCGAAAGAGGAGGAAGCTTCGGCCTTTTCTGCCTTAACGCAACAAGAACGGCATGTGCTCCTGCTGGTATCGGAGGGTAAAACCAACCGCGAGATCGCCAAGGCGCTCTTCCTCGGCGAGGGGACGGTGCGAAATTATGTTAGCAGCATCCTTTCCAAGCTGGGTGTAAGCAACAGGGCGGAAGCTGCGGCTTATGCGGTCGAACATAACCTGAGGGATTATTTATAAATTATTGCCAATATCTGGTCTTTTGACCAGGAAGTAAGCTGCCAGAGGACATCTGGCGCGCGCTCTGATAGATTACCCCCCCTATCCAGTCATCAAGATATAGCTCTACCTCTTCCAGCAGCAAAGTTTGCCGGGCCAGGGCACTCATCGTCTCCTTGGCTTCGTGAATTAACCGCATACACTCCCGCTGGCGGTGTTCATCGGTGATTCCCTGTTGGTGAAGATAGCTGAGAAAGCCAGCGGCATCCAGGCCGCGCATAGAATGCCGGTCTGGCAATCCAGATAATGCAATGCCATGCCTGGCAAGGCTTAGCTCGAGCTTCGAGAATTCACCGGCGATATCATCCTGGAACTGGCTACGCCGGGTGCCTACCTCTGCCTGGATCTCCCGTAAAACGCCCAGGCTCTGGGGTCCAGCGAGCACAAGGTCTTCAACTATTTTGTGCATCGGAGCCAGATTACCCTGCTCCAGGCAAGCCACAACCACATCGCCAGCTTGGAGACGCATAAACGCCTTCTCCACCATGGCAAGAACCACATCCAAGGGATCATCCGGCATCACGACGCACCTCCGCGGCACTCAGGACACGGACACAAGGCGCGCAGATAATTCCAGTTATAAATCCCATAGTGATGACCATCCTCCCACTCGATCGTCAGTGCGTAAGTCCCAACACCCTCCACTCCGCGCAGACGAGTAGCAGGCGAATCTACTTCTGGACGAGCAAACACCGCAGGGTCAGGCTCTGATCCCATCTTATCGTGCCCTCCGCGACATTCTGCGCACGGGCAGGCATAACGCAGAAGGGAAAATGAATATACGCTCTCGTGATCATCATTCCAGCTGAGGCTCAATTTACGGGTGTATTTGTTTGCAGTTATTCCCTTAGGTCGAAAAGAATTCATACCGTGATGTATACCCCTTTGCTAACACCAATATGCAATATTTACCTAACATCATTAACTTATTTCCGAATCGATTGTTACGCAACTGTCAGGAATAATTGTTCATGGATTTTGCACCGCTTTCAGAAAATTAGATACTCCCCAGCCTTTTACGTTTTCATCGTACGGCGCTAATAGCAGCCACCATGTGTAATTATCCAGCATGACGGGTCCATCATCTACCCGGAAAATCTCGCCCTCCAAACCCAGAAAAAGCACCTCGCCCTCTAAGCCGGGCTCAGAGCGCAGACGCAGCCCATCTCCACCAGTCCCGGTGACCTCGACGAAGGCGCCTTTGTCAATCTGCCCAGGCGGGGGAGCAGGAGGGATTTCTCCGCCGGCAATCTGCTCACTGGGGACTGGACTGGGTGTGGCAGGCGGCGGTGTGGGGGTGAGATAAGGAATCACATTAAATACAGCCGTTGCCTGCTCGCTGGGAGCAGCCTCAGGACGGATAAACCACAAGGCAGACGCCATCACACAAAGCAGCAGCAGGGCGATAACTACCGTCCCCAGGATTACCCAAATATTCACGTAGCGGCGTAGCATCGGCAGCACACTCGTTCCATTAACTTTCCGGATAAGTTCCAAGTATATCACCGCCCATTCGTGCGGATCGATCTGGATCGCTTAGAGCTATAAGATCAGTCTAGGGAAAATAAAGGCTGGGGAGTACCAGCTGGCACCAGAACACGCAGCGCATGAGGATGAACCGAGATCGTCACTCTGCCATCTCCTTCAGCCGGCTCGCCATCCAGCTGCACAAAGAGCGGTGAAGTCGATTCGATGTGGAGCTCCTGAAAAACTATCTGGCGTACCTTATCCGAATGGGTGTGGTTGCCTGCCCACAGTTCCCAGGCCAGCTGGACTACGTCCCCCAGCGTTTCGCCCTCAAACAGCCATAAATCCATTTTGCCGTCATCCAAGCGTGCTTGCGGAGACACTTGAGCCACTCCACCAGCGTACAGGTGCACATTACTGACCAGCGCCAGGAGAAAGTGACCGCTGATCTCCTGCCCATCCACCACAGCGAGCAGGTTCATCCCACGCCAGAAACTGGCATGCCAGGCCACGGAGGCTGCGTACTGAACGACAGCGAAATGTTTTTCCCATCGTTTGCGCGGTTCGATGTGGTGGACGATGAAACCATCCAGTCCGATACCTGCCCACAGCAGGAATGGTCTTCCGTTGCAAATGCCTGCATCTACCGTTCGTACCTGGGCGTCAGCCAGACGGCGTGCGCTCTCTTCCAGCGACGTCCAGCGCGTCCAGGACAAACCTGGTAAGCCCAGCTCTTGCGCCCAGACATTCGCGGTTCCGGCGGGAAGAACACCCAGGGCTGTGTGAGAGCCGATCAGCCCGGTGACTGCCCGGTTGAGTGATCCATCTCCGCCAGCGATGATGAAATAATCAAAGCCTGTATCAGCAGCCTGGTGCGCTAACCGGGTAATATGCTCACCATCAAAAGTCTGCTCGAGCTGCACGCTCCAATCGTGCTGCTCTAAAACCCTGGCAGCTCGCTCTACCAGCAGGCGGGAGGGATACCTTCCCGCAGTAGGGTTATAGGCGATAAAGCATTTCTTCATAAGCATTCGGCCGAGTTTTCACAATCAAACCCCTTATTGTGAAAGTTCTGCAGCATTCGGTCACTCTGATTGTACCTGATAATGCCACGTGGTAGAATCGGGGAAACCAGATTGGTGAAACACTGAATGTCAGATCCCATTTTACTGAACAATCGCTATCAACTGCTGGAGCTGTTAGGGAGCGGCGGAATGGCAGTCGTCTACCGCGCTCACGACCGCATGCTCGAGCGCGATGTCGCGATAAAGATTCTACGCGAGAGTTTTTCCAGCGACTCGGCTTTTCGTGACCGTTTCCACCAGGAAGCCAAAGCCGCAGCTAACCTATCGCATCCAAATATCGTCACCATCCACGACTTTGGACTCGATGGCGGGCGGCTATTCATCGTCATGGAATATGTGCCGGGCGATCATTTGAAAAATATAATAAAGAAACGCGGCCGCCTGTCCATTGACGATGCGCTCTCGCTCTCTGTCCAGGCATGCGCCGGAATTGGTTATGCACACCGAGCGGGTCTGGTCCACTGCGACATCAAACCCCATAACATGCTTATCACCCCCGATATGCGCCTGAAGGTAGCAGATTTCGGCATCGCCCGTGCGTTGGCATCTATCCAGCCGGAAGAGAAGGTAGATGTCGTTTGGGGGTCACCCCAGTACTTCGCACCTGAGCAAGCTGCGGGTGGCTCGCCATCTCCGGCTTCAGATGTGTATTCGCTGGGGGTCGTTATGTATGAAATGCTCACTGGTCAGCTGCCCTTTGCAGCATCTTCTGTCGAAGAGCTGGCCCGCCTGCACCGCGATTTACCTCCTCAATCCCCCAGCCAGATAAACCCCGCCATACCGCCTGTTCTGGAACAGATACTGATTAAAGTCCTGTCTAAGGAACCCTCGGCTCGCTACCGAACCGCAGATCAGCTTGGTCGCGTGCTGGGGACAATCGGTCAGCAGTCAAGCGCTGCCACCACAGTTGTAATGCCCGAATACCCGCTGGCAAAAGAACCTGGAAAGGGACGCAATCTGCCTTCGACCCGTACCGAAGATAGAACCACTCATGCTCCCGCCGGAGTAAAGCCCGTTTACCAGCCTCCCCAGCCCATCTCGGTCAGCAAACAGGCGCCTGAAGAAAACCCGCTCGAAATCGATTGGATTACCATCGGCCTGGGGCTGCTGGCATTGATTGCCGTAGGTGGGCTGTTGCCTTTTTATCTTTGGGTTTTCTTTCTCTACCGCTAGTGCTTTGTCCAGGCTCAAAGTAGAGTGACAACTCAGCATCTGCGAGCCTGGACAAAGCTTAAAGTGTTCCGTCCAAGACAATATCAATTGATAGAATCATGTTGGACGGAACACTAGGTGATACCCATGCTGCGGACTGTCCCTCACATCAACCAGGCTGCACAGTCGGCTGAGAGCGGTTGGTTTAAAGAAAAAATCACGGCTTGCGCCGCGATCTCCTCCCAGTTACTGTCGAAGACTGGTATACTAAGCCGTTTTCACCATGGTGCGAATGCACTTGGCGCAAAGCACTTTACGAACCATCTTGCCGTTCTCAAAGACGCTGACGGTCTGGAGATTGGGTTTGAAGGTACGCTGAGTGGCCTTATTCGACCATGGACGATTGCGACCGAAGGTTGTTTTCTTACCACAATGTGCACATTTAGCCATAATTCCACATCCTTAGTTGATCGATCTTACCACCGGGAATACTTCGCCTGAAGCGGATTTTTCTCCCGGTGCACAGCCGCACAATGTTACCATAAAATCCTACCCAAAGCAAGCTGCGACTAGAAGGAATTTTCAGAGGAGATCATGACCGGCGAAGAAACATCCCTTGGCAGCATCCACGTGTCACCACGTGCAATTTCGACCATCGCATACCAGGCAGCCCGTGCTTCATATGGTGTGGTCGGTTTGGCATCGAAAAACCTCGTTTCAGGGATAGGTAATGTCTTGGTCAAAGACCCAACTCATGGCATCGAGGTCCATTATGATGGATCGAACATTATTATTGATATATACATCATCATAGAGTATGGGACCCGAATAGCATCTGTAGCTTCCAGCGTAAGCAATCTCGTTCGTTATCAGGTAGAAAGAGCGCTCGGATTACCGTTAAACCAGGTCAACGTGCATGTCCAGGGCCTGCGGGTGAGCGAACTGGATTGAATTCACGATGACCACAGAACCGAGGACAACCTCCCGGCAACATTTAATTAAGGCATTAAGACATCGACGGGTCGATGGCCAGGCGTTAAAGAATCTCATCGAAGCCGGCCTGATCTGGCTGCGCACCAACCAGCACATCGTAAACTCTTTGAATGTCTTCCCCGTCCCAGATGGCGATACCGGCACCAACATGGTGCTGACCATGCAATCGGCGATGGACGAGATCGCCAATTCTGGCGAGAAGAATTTCGGGAAAATGATGCATTCCGTAGCTCATGGCGCGTTGATGGGTGCCCGCGGCAACTCTGGCGTCATTCTCTCGCAGATTTGGCGCGGTTTCGCTCGCGCAGTCGATAATCAGGAGCTGCTGGATGCATCCAACTTGGTCCGGGCCTTTGCAGGAGCCCGCGACACCGCTTATAAAGGTGTGGTTCGTCCGGTAGAAGGCACGATCTTGACCGTGACCAAGGATGTAGCCGCCGCCGCCGAGCAAGCTATCTCGGGCACAGATGACCTTTATACGCTCCTGGATCTGTTGGTTGCGGCTGCAGACCAGTCCGTGCAGCGTACCCCCGATCTGCTGCCAGTTTTGAAAGAAGCAGGCGTGGTGGATTCTGGCGGGAAAGGTCTGTTTTACATTCTGGAGGGTATGCTCCGGTACGTTAACGGATTATCGCTCGAGGTGCCAGTTACCACCGTACAACCGCTGGCAGCCATGCAGATCGATGAGAGTTTGGAAACGATTGAGCCCGGACAGGATTTTGAAGTGGTGGTTGATTTCCGCCCGAATAATTCGTTGGATGTCCAGGGTTTCTACTCCACGTTGGAAGAAATGGGCACATCGATCCAGGTGGGCGAGGGCGATGGATTCTACCGTCTGCACATCCACGTCCCTACAGAGAACCTGTACCACCCCATCGATTACACGCGTTCGTTGGGGAAGGTAACCAAAATTACCATCGAAAACCTGATCGCACAAATGGAGGATCTCGAAGCCACACGTGAAGGCACAAAATTACCCCTGGCACTTGTCGAGCCCGACCAGATAGCCGTCGTAGCGGTTTCACCGGGCATGGGCATATCACGCATCTTCGCCAGCCTGGGAGCGGCTGCGATCGTTGAAGGTGGGCAAACCATGAATCCCAGCACCCAGGAGATTATCCAGGCATTCGAACACCTCCCGACCGACAAGATCATTATCCTGCCGAATAATAAGAACATCATCCTGGCAGCCAATGCGGCTGCCGAGCTAACAGTCAAAAAAATCTCGGTCATCCCCAGCAAGAATGTCCCACAGGGTCTGGCTGCCATGCTGCGGTTGGCGCCCCAGGGTGACTTGAAAGAGGTCTCACAAGAGATGATCGCCGCCTTGGACGAAGTAGAGACGGGGGAGATTACGATTGCCACGCGCAGCGTAGAGATCGATGGGGTGGCCACTCAGGAAGGGCAAGTGATCGCGCTGCTGAACGGCAAGCTGGTGGTGGCAGCGAACAACCTGGAGGATGCCTGCCTGGGTTTACTGGAGAAGGCACATGCCGACCACTTCGAGCTGATCACCCTGTTTTACGGCGCCGAGGTCACGAAATCGGAAGCCAACCGCATCGGCGACATTATCCGCATGAATTATCCCCGGCATGACATCGAGATCAAAGTAGGTGGTCAGCCACACTATCTGTTTATTATCTCGATCGAATAGACGATGAATCCAGCCCCAAATCCCCAAGCCGAGATCGCCATCGTCACCGACAGCACTGCAGATGTCCCTGCCGTGCTGGTAGAAAAGCATGCGATCACGGTGATCCCTAACTTGATCATGGTCGATGGACAATCCCTGGTAGATGGGAGAGATATCACCCGGGAGGAATTCTACGAGCGCCTGCCGGATATGAAATCTGTCTCAACTGGGACAGCCTCATCAGGGAAGTATATAGAAATCTACCATACCCTTTTTCGGCGCGGATTTCGACATGTGCTGTCCATCCATGCCTCAAGCATGTTAAGCGGTATCTATAATGCCGCCAGCGTGGCAGCTCAATCCTTCAGTGGGCGGGTAACAGTATTCGACAGCCAACAAATCAGCATGGGAGTGGGATTCCAGGTGCTGGCAGCCGCAGAGGCCATAGCCAGTGGTCTGCCCTTGCAGAAGATCCTGCCATATCTGGAAGATATCAACCGGCGGATTCGCCTGGTGGCTATGTTGGACACGCTCGAATACGTGCGGCGCAGCGGGCGAATCTCATGGGCTAAAGCGCGCATGGGCGAGCTGCTGCGCATCAAACCCTTTATCGCAGTCAAGGACGGCACTTTGATCAGCCTTGGAGAGGCGCGTACGACATCAAAAGGTCTTGCCCGGCTGAGGGAGATGCTGCTCAACCTGGGGCCGATCGACAAACTCGCGATCTTGCACACCAATGCTGAAGAGCTGGCGCGCCGCTTTCTGGACAGCCTGCCCGCTCCTCTGCCTGAAAACCCACTGCTCGTCAACGTTACGACGGTGATTGGCACCCATGCAGGGCCGAATGGGATCGGCTTTTCTGTGGTGCTGCATTGACCGGAGATAGTCCAACCAGGCATGCTGGTAGGGATATCCAGGGAGGGGGATGGTACAATTGTCCCCGATGAAACCATCGGTAGCGAAACTTCATAGTATTTTTAAGTTAGAGGCGGAAGGCAGGTATGAGAATCGTGCCGTCATCGGCGGACTCAACCGGTTGTTGGACTGGTGGGAGGCTGAGGCACGCCTGGATGGCCTATCCGAAGAATTTATCCAGCTGGTGAGGTCGCGCTTGCGAGATTATCCCCGTCTGAGCGAAACCTCTCGCTGTGAAATCCTACAGGGCTTACACCGGCGTCTGGTTGCCGACGGAGGAGCGCCGGAGTTCACCTTCCCCCCACCCAAATCGGCAGAAGAAGCACGCCCCACCCCAGCCGAGGCCGGGGACGTGAACTACCGAGGCAGCCGCGACCGGGCGAGCACAGCGGATCAGGGCTATCCTCGCCACTCATCGCGCTCGCGGCAGCATGCGGAAGCCTTCAAAACGGAGGGACAACCGCCTGCCCTGGATGCGCCTGTTACCGTGCTGCCGCATGTCGGTCCAAGAAATGCAGTGGCGCTGGAGCGTCTGGGCATCCAGACCCTGCGCGACATGCTTTATTATCTGCCGCGCCGGTATGACGATTACTCGCGGATGAAGCCGATCAACCGCGTGTCTTATGGAGAAGTTGTTACGGTGATCGGCACCGTACAAAGTGTTGCCAAACGCAGCTATTCTGGCGGGGCAAAACCGGCTACGGAGGCTGTCCTCAATGATGGCAGTGGGACGATACGCATCACGTGGTTTAACCAGCCGTATGTCGCCAAGCACCTGCACAACGGAACGCAGATATCTGTCTCCGGGAAAGCTGATCAGTACCTGGGACGGCTGGTAATGAACAATCCATCCTGGGAATCGGTCGACCGAGAGCAGTTAAACACCGGCAGGATCGTACCGGTCTACTCATTAACCGCCAATATAGCATTGACCTGGCTACGGCGTATCTTGAACCAGGTGGTGTCCTATTGGGCACCGCGCCTGCACGATCCGCTCCCGGATAGCATCCGGCGTTCAGCCGGGTTGTTGAGCCTCAACGATGCCATCCTGCAGATCCACTACCCCGATTCCTGGGAGCAGCTCGAGGCGGCCCGCCACCGGCTGGCTTTCGATGAAATCTTCCTGCTCCAGCTCGGGCTGCTCCACCAGAAGCGCAACTGGAAATCGCGCACCGGGCGCATCTTCGACACTCCGGCCGAATGGATTGAAGGCATTATGCAGAACCTGCCATTCTCCCTTACGGGAGCACAGCAGCGCGCCATGGAAGATGTGCGTCTGGACTTAGCTTCGGGCACGCCGATGAACCGCCTGATCCAGGGTGATGTCGGCTCGGGGAAGACCATCGTGGCTGCGCTTGCAGTCGCCATGGTGACCCGCACTGGCGCTCAAGCCGCGCTGATGGCGCCCACCAGCATTTTAGCCGAACAGCACTACCGCAATTTGCTCAAGTTCCTGGCAGGAAGCGGCAGCCCATCCAGAGATGGGGACGAAGGGTCGCCCTTGCTGCAGCCCGAACAGATCCGCTTGATGATCGGCGCATCTCCTGAAGGTGAGAAAGGGGAAATCCGTGCGGCTCTGGCGGATGGATCGATAAAGCTGGTCATCGGCACACATGCCTTGATCGAAGACCCTGTTACGTTTTCCGATCTTGAATTGACGATTGTCGACGAGCAGCACCGTTTTGGCGTGGAGCAGCGTGCTGTTCTGCGTTCCAAAGGCACAGATCCCCACCTTCTGGTCATGACCGCCACCCCAATCCCACGTTCTCTGGCTCTGACAATATATGGCGACCTGGATTTGAGCGTGATCGACGAGATGCCCCCCGGACGCCAGCCAATTAGCACGTATGTCCTGGCGCCATTAGAGCGTGAGCGGGCCTACCGGCTCATCAGGAGCCAGGTCGAGGCTGGGCAGCAGGCTTTCATCATCTATCCATTAGTAGAGGAAAGCGAAAAAAGCGAGGCAATGGCGGCAGTCGAGGATCATAGCCGTTTACAATCAGAGGTCTTCCCTCAATTCCGGTTGGGCCTGCTACATGGACGCCTGAGGCCGGAGGAGAAAGACGATGTGATGGCCCGCTTCCGCGATGGAGAATACCAAATCCTGGTATCCACATCGGTTGTGGAGGTCGGGGTGGACATCCCCAATGCCACTGTGATGCTGGTTGAGGGCGCCAATCGCTTTGGCCTGGCGCAGCTGCACCAGTTTCGCGGGCGGATCGGTCGTGGAGCAGAGAAATCGTACTGCCTGCTTATCCCTGACACACCGGATGCAGTCGAAAATGAACGCCTTCAGGTTATGGTCCAGACCAACGATGGCTTCGAGCTGGCGGAACACGACCTGCGCCAGCGCGGCCCAGGCGATTTCCTGGGCACACGCCAGGCCGGCTTTTCTGACCTGCAGCTGGCAAGTCTGACGGACGTTCCTTTGATCGATAAAGCCCGCCGGCATGCTCAGGCACTCTTCGAAATCGATCCAGAGCTGAACCAGCCCGAACACCAGCTGCTCGCCAGCTACCTGGATCGCTTCTGGGGTGGTAAAGGTGATGTCAGCTGACGGGTCGGCTGCCCTACCCCATAATTCACAAAGATAAAGTCAGCGAGGTCTCATGGTTCGTGCTGTTTTTCCAGGTACCTTCGACCCCATCCATCTTGGGCATATCGACATCGCCCACCGTGCCACGCACCTTTTTGAAGAGGTGATCGTGGCTGTCTATGATCGTCCGCTCAAATCTCTGCTGTTCTCCCCCGAAACTCGCATGGAACTTGCACGGCAATCCTTTCAGGAGAATCCCAGGATTACTGTAATGGGCTACGGTGGATTGACCGTGGAATTCTGCCGGCAGATCAGCGCTAAGGTCATCGTACGTGGTCTGCGCGTGTTCTCGGACTTTGAGTATGAGTTTCGCATGGCTTTGGCTAATCATCGCCTGGCACCGGATATCGAGCTGGTGGCTCTAATAACCGCCGAGGAGCATACATTCCTCTCATCATCCACCGTGCGCGAGATCGCCTCGCTGGGCGGTGATGTGAGCAGCATGGTGCCCGCCCACGTGAAGATAGCCCTGCACCAGCGCTTTTCAGAGCTGGGAGACGGGCAAACGCTGATCCCGACCACCTCTTTACGGGATTAGCTTGCAGAGAACAAGCAGAAATCATATAATATTGATGAGAATGTAATTTAATGCTATTGAGACACACCCCATCACTCGCGGAGAGCACATTCAGGGGAGGAACCCTATGGACATACTGCATCTAGTGGATCGCCTGGAAGAACTATTCAATAGGAGCCGTCCGATCTGGTTCACGCACAACGTCATAGTTGATGAAGATCGTATGCTCGATCTGATCGACCAGATGCGCGTGGCGATCCCGGAAGAGGTCAAGAAAGCGCAGCAGCTCATGGCTCAGAGAGATCGCATTTTGGCCCAGGCGCAAGAGGAAGCCAACCGCACCCTGGCGATTGCCCGGGAGAAGAGTGAGCAGTTTGTCTCCCGCGACGCCATCGTCCAGGCAGCTCAGGCGCGTGCTGAACAAATATTGGCCCAAGGGCGCGCCGAAGCAGGTCACATCCGCGCTGAAGCAGATGATTATGTGATCGATACGCTGCGGCGGCTCGAAATGGAGCTCGATCGCTCGCTGACCCAGGTTCGCAACGGCATCCTCACCCTGGAGAAAGAGCGCCAGGTATTAACTGAGCCTGAAGAACTCAAGGCCGAGGCTGAGGCCGACTAGCTCAGCCGGCTCCTCGACAATCGATTCTTGAAAACAGGGGGGTGCAGAGCATTTGCTCTTTGGATTTACCCGCTCTTGTCTGTTAACCATTACCGGCAGGGGCGGTCGTGTTTTCTTCGGCTATGATCTGTATAGGTTTCCCAATATGTACAATCCCGCTCGCAGGAACATCCGATAATAAAATCGGTTAAAATAGACCTCGACGCCACTCAGCCAAAGGAGAGTAGGATGAGCGAACCCTTCGATTTCGGTGGTCCGGTCGTCTGGCGGCCCTCTTCGGAATACATAGAAACAGCCAATCTAACACGTTTCATGTCCATGCACGGCATCGCCGATTTCGATGAGCTGATGCAGCGTTCAACCAGCGATGCCGGTTGGTTCACCGAGGCGATGATCGATTTCCTCGATATCCGCTTTTACGAGCCATACCAATCTATCCTGGATCTGTCGCGTGGCATAGCCTGGCCTCAGTGGTGTGTGGGTGGCAAGCTGAATATCGTCTACAACTGCCTGGATAAATACATAGGCACTCCCCAGGCGGACCAACTTGCCCTGGTGTGGGAGAGCGAAAATGGTGAAACGCTGACCATGACCTACGGGGAGCTCAATCGCAAGGTCAATCAGGTAGCCAACGCGCTGCGATCATTGGGACTGGGCAAAGGCGACGCCATTGGCCTGTTCATGCCTATGACTCCCGAGATCGTCATGGCTCTGCTTGCCATTGCCAAGATCGGTGGCATCATCCTGCCGCTGTTTTCCGGGTACGGCGCCGGCGCAGTCGCCTCCCGCCTGGCAGACGCCGAGGCTAAAGCGCTCTTCACAGCCGATGGCTTTACCCGGCGGGGCAAGCCGGTTGCGCTGAAGGAGGTAGCCGATGAAGCCGCTGCTCAGGCGCCCAGCCTGAGACACATGATCGTATTGGACCGGGCAGGGATGCAGGTCGAGATGACCCCTGGCAGAGATCACAGGTGGCAGGCGCTGGTCGACAGCCAGCCCGATACCGCCCCCACCGAGGTCACATCGGCGGAAGATATCTTGATGGTGATCTACACCTCCGGCACCACCGGGCGTCCCAAAGGCGCAGTCCATACGCACTGCGGATTTCCGGTCAAGGCAGCCCAGGATATGGCTCTTGGCACCGACCTGCACCCGGGTGAGGTGATCTATTGGATCACCGATATGGGCTGGATGATGGGACCCTGGCTGGTCTTCGGGTCATTGATCTTGCGCGGTACCCTGTTTATCTATGATGGCTCGCCTGACTATCCTGCACCCGACCGGCTCTGGTCAATGGCAGCACGCCACCGCATCGCCGTTCTCGGCGTCTCACCCACCTTGATCCGCTCTCTGATCCGCTTCGGTGAGGCACCCGTCCGGCAGCACGATCTGTCTTCACTGCGCATTTTTGCTTCCACCGGCGAGCCATGGAATCCCGATCCGTGGATGTGGCTGTTCGAGACGGTAGGACAGGGCAAGCGACCGATCATCAACTACTCCGGGGGCACCGAGATATCTGGCGGCATTCTGATGGGCAATCCGATCCTACCGCTCAAACCCTGCTCGTTCTCAGGACCTTGCCCTGGGATCGCTGCCGATGTATTGGACGAGCACGGTCGCCCGGTGCGCGGACAGGTAGGAGAGCTGGTCATCAAAGCACCATGGATCGGCATGACGCGCGGTTTTTGGAAAGACCCGTCTCGCTATGAGGAGGCCTACTGGTCGCGCTGGAACGATATTTGGGTGCATGGCGATTTCGCGGCGGTAGACCAGGACGGTTTGTGGTACATCCTGGGACGATCGGATGATACGATCAAGATCGCCGGCAAGCGTCTGGGACCAGCGGAGGTGGAATCGATCCTGGTCAACCACCCTCAGGTGCTGGAAGCCGCGGCCATCGGCGTGCCAGATGCGATCAAAGGCAGCGAGCTAGTTGCTCTGTGCGTGCTGGTTAAAGGCTGTGAGGAATGCGAGGAATTAAGGGAGGAGCTGCGCCAGATGGTGGTAAACGCCCTGGGCAAACCACTCGCCCCGCGCGAGATACTGTTCGTTAGCGACCTGCCCAAGACCCGCAACGCCAAGGTAATGCGACGCATGATCCGCGCTGCCTACCTTGGAGAAGACCCTGGGGATACCTCATCACTGGTTAATCCAGAAGCAGTTGAAGAAATTCGCAAAGCGAGGTGACGGATGGCGGATCAAATCGACGACCCCGAGAACAAGGAGCAAGTTCTGGCATTGATAAAAAGCGAGCGCGCTGCTTTCGAGGAGACTTTGACCGGATTGGGCAAGAAGCAGATGCTCCAACCCCAAGGATCAGATGGCTGGACGGTTAAAGATATCCTGGCGCACATCATCTTCTGGGAGCACCGTTTGCTGTTGTGGACGGCAGAGAGTCTCCGCGGCGGCACACCTCAGCGCCCAGCACCCGGAATGACGTGGGATGATCTCGACAAACTCAATCAGCTAACCTACGAGGCCAACAAGGATCGCCCCCTGGACGATGTGCTGCAAGATTTCCACAGTACTTACCGTAAGGTAGAGGAAACGGTCAGCGCCCTAACCCAGGAGGATCTGTTCGACGGGGGGCGTTTCGCCTGGAGGCAGGGCGACCCGCTCTGGCATATGGTGGCAGCCAATACGTGGTGGCACTACCGCGAACACAACGAGACGATCCGAGGTTGGCTTAATAATGGGTAATTGCCCTGGTAGAAAAACTCAGTTATACTAGAGGCTATCTCAAAAACATGATATTTTTGGGTGTGTGGCAGCGAAGCCGCCACACACACCCAAAAGAACCATTTTTGAGATGACTGCTAATATGCGGGGGCACAACCGTTTTTTCACCGGCGAGTATCGTGGCAGCGGAGGGCAACATGGCGGACGAGAAATTCGACGAGAAAGATCGAGAAAAACGCGAAGAGAAATCCCCAGATGAAAAGAGCTGGGACGAAAAATGGCAGCGCGATCCAGTCAGCACGGCAATCTGGGCCGCCATTTTTATCTGGGCCGGGCTGGTCCTTCTGGCAGATAATCTGGGATTCCTAGACAGCATCCGGATTGTTGGCTGGCAGCTCCCGGGCATAGACACCATCATCAACCTGGAAAGCTGGGCGCTGATTTTCATCGGGGCGGGTGTGCTCGTGCTGATCGAGGTGCTGGTGCGCCTGCTGATGCCGCAGTACCGCCGATCGGTGGGTGGGACGATCTTCTTCGGGATATTCCTGATCGCTATTGGGTTGGGCAACATCTTCGGTTGGGAAATCATCTGGCCCCTGGTGCTGATCGCCCTGGGACTCTCGATCATCTTGCGCGGCGTCCTGCGCCGTTAGCGCAGCAGGTAAACCCAACCACCTTATCAAATCATAAAGAAAACAGTCCAGTCTATCTCCTGGACTGCATAGGTTTCTCGCGCCTGTTGGGTCTCTAAAGCTGTCCGAAGTTGAAGGTCATAAATTCATCCCATGCATACCGCACAGGTGTCCACCATTCTTCCCTGCCTATGCAGCGGAAGTATGGTGGCTCGAAGGCTCGTATCAGATCGCCGATGCGGTAGCGCGGCAGGATCGGAGTGGAGACCACCAATCCACCCATCTCACCCGGGCGCATCTCGTGCAGCATTTTTATCTCACCGCGTGTTTGCACCTCAAAGAAGAAGATATCGTAATTGGGCACCCAGGCGCGCTTCTCATCCCGCTGCTGTCCGAACATCCCTTCGGTGGCGCCGTAGATCTCGCGGATAGCCGCCGGTCCGTACATGGCGCGCAGGCTGGATTGGTAGCGGGTGTTAATGCCCGGCACGCTGCCGAGGGTCATTACCTGGGTTTTCCATAAATCTTTGGGGTAAGCCCGGTGCTCTCTCCACATATAACGCGCAAAGCGAATCGCCGTCGGGGACACCCCGCCGACCAGGGTCACGTTCTGATCTTTACACTTCTCATATGCCAGCTCGAAGCGCCGGTCCCAATCCTTGATCGATTTGCCGCCTCCCAGGGCATCAATCTCATCCTGGCTGGGCACGGAGCGCACCGGCGTGAATGCCGAAACATGTTTTGTGTAAATCCCAGAGCTGTAGCCGTATTCTAGCTCGCGCTCCCCGACCTGGACCTTGCCTACCACGGATGGAAAGTTAAGGTTCAAGTTGACACCAGCAAAGATATCGTAGCGTCGGTTGCCGTCGACGAAATTCATCACCGCCCGACCGGCACTCACCCGCTGGTACAGATCGGTCGGCGTCATGGGGATGAACTTCGAGTCGCCTTTGGTCGTGCCGCGCGTGATCGCCCAACCCACCGGCTCTTCACCCAACAGCAAGCCGATATCCCCCGCCATCACCCGGTCGATAAGCGGTCGGTAGTCATCATAGGTCGCCACGGGAAAGGCGCGGCGATAATCATCCAGCGAATCGATCTGGCTTGCGCCGTGCTGCCTGCCGTACTCAGTCTTGGCATAATCCCGCAGCAAGCGATGCAGTACATCGTCCTGGGCTTTCGTTGGATCAGCCACTGCATCGTGCCACGGCTGAAGCAGGCTTTTCAACAGCTGAGGAACCATCTGGGGATCGAGGTTCATGGCTTGAGCCTCCGCCTCAGCGCTTCCAGCAATTCTTGCTCCTTGAAGTCCAGGACGATCACGCCATCGATATCAAAAGTCGGGGTGATGCGGTAGCCGTTGCCCCAGATCCGCAACTGGGCATCCGCGTCGGGGTTTTCGATCACATTTACTTCGGTGAAATCCAGGCCTCGGGCTTTGAGCCACTCCCGCCCTTTGCGGCAGTCGGGGCACCACGGTGTGCAGTACATGATGATCCCGCCGCGCGGCGGCGGGGCAGGCTCTTCGTGTTCCGCGTCGGCTTGTTCCATAATGGTCTGCGGCTCGATATCTCGCAGGACCTTACGCAGCGCTTCATTATCTGGCGCCTGGTCGATCGGCAGGATCTCATAGTACCGTAGGATGCCCTGCCGGTCGATGACGAAGACCGCTCGCTCGGAGTACCCCTCCGGTCGAAGCACGCCATACATCTCGGAAATCCGCCCATGGGGCCAGAAATCGCTCAACAATGGGTAGTGGATGCCGCCCAGGTTGTCTGCCCAGGCTTTGATGCATGGGATATGGTCGACGCTGATGCCCAGGACCTGGGCATTCAATCCCGCAAACTTGGCCTGTTCGGCTTCGTAAGACGGGATCTGGCTGGTTCATATCGGAGTCCAGGCCTGCGGGAAAAACGCCAGAACGACGTTCGATCCACGCAGCTGGCTCAGGGAGACCTCACGATCCAAATGGCTGGGTAGGGAAAAATCAGGAGCTGGTTGTCCAATTTGCAGTGCCATGGTATCTCCTCATGCTGTATAGTAGAATTTTACAACACATTCAGTCGGATGGCATCTAATCTCTAAACGGTTCTCACGTCCGTGTTATACTCCCATTTGGTGGAGGCGAATCGTAATCTGATGAAAAGACAGTATCCATCCACATCCAAATGCTTATCCCTTTCGATAGTACTGACACTCTGCCTGGCAGGCTGTACTTCGACCCCGCCACCGATCCAAATTACCCCTACTCCCGCACCAACACAGACCAGTGAGCTATCCGAGCAGATCAACCTGCTGGCGACCCAGACCCAAGCCGCAGTCGCGGAGGCAAAACCGAGCCAACCAGCCGCTGCGACACCTGCGGATACTCCCGCACCGGTCGTGCTGCCGATGGTGAGCGTGGAAGAAACCGTTGGACCATTTAAACAGGTGTCAAAAGAAGAAGCCATGATCGCGGGCAGGGTCATTTCCCTGCAAGCCGGCGCTGAAGGCTCATTCGTGCTGCTCTCAGAAAGCGGCTACAGCCGCTACCAGGATGGAGTGTGGTCTGGCTATTTCACTGAAGAAGTGGGCGCGCTGGTGGGAATAGACCCTGCCGGGCGGGCATGGGCAGCCGCACGCGATGGCTCGCAGATAGCTGTCTGGGAGGACGACGCCTGGAGGTCTTTTGGGAGCGCGGAGGGGTGGTCCCCTCTCGGAGAGGCCTTGGGAAACCCGGTCGAGCCTGGCATAACGATCGGACCGGACGGGAATCTGTGGCTGGCTACAGCTTATGACGTGCGCCGTTTCGACGGCGCTCGCTGGCAGGTGTTCACCTCCGAGACGATGGAGATGCCCCCAGCCCAATCTCTCGACTTGATCGGCAGCTTTACCCTGGCGCTCGCCAGCCAATCGGGCGAGCTGTGGGTCGGGCGTTGCGATTGGGGCGGACCGGGCCCTTTCGGAGGCGGCGGTATACGGAAGTACGATGGACAATCCTGGCTGGAAGCCGGATCCGAAGTAAATACGGGCTGCGTCACCACCATCTATGAAGACAGAGCAGGAAATGTCTGGGCCGGAGTGGACAGCGGCCTGTACCGCTTCACTCCTTCCAGCGCGAGCTGGGAGCAGATCCCCCTGCCCGCCGCGCCTGCCGAGCAGCGCTATGGTTTTATAACCGGCCTTACTTCAGGACCGGATGGCGACCTATGGGTCACATTGGCCCAGTGCGGCGGCGCGAGCTGCTACGTGGGCGAGGACATCTTCCATTTGGATGGAGACGCCTGGCAGCAGGTGGGGGAGACCAGCCTGGAAGGAGGCCAGCAGGTCTTGTTCGACGCAGGTGGTAAACCCTGGCTATTCTCAGCCGGCAGCGTCTACCAGGTGGTCGGAAATGGTCTCGAGCCGGTGGCTGGCCTGTTTGTCCAGGCTGCGGCCACCGATGCCTCGGGCAACCTCTGGCTGGTAGCCCAATCGACCGGCACTCCTACATTATGGAAGCTTGAGCCTTAAAGGCATACATGGAAATTTATTTCGCAAAAGAATACACCGGCGCTCCTTTTCAGCTGTTTGGCGCGGCACACCTGATCGGTTTGGCCCTCGTTTTCGCCATCAATCTATACATTGCTTATACCCGAAACAGGTCCAGCCTCCGGGCACGCCGGCTATTTCGCTACACATTGGCTGCCATCCTGGTTTTGAACGAGCTGGCCTGGCATGCATGGAACTACTTCACCGGGCAGTGGACATTCCAAACCATGCTACCCTTTCATCTGTGCAGCCTGCTGGTCTGGGTCAGCGCGTATATGCTGGCGACCAAAAACTTCACCATCTACGAGTTCGTCTACTTTCTAGGAATCGGTGGAGCTACCCAGGCGCTGCTGACCCCCGATGCCGGTATTTATGGATTCCCGCATTTCCGTTTCTTCCAGGCGATCATCTCGCATGGGGCGATCGTGACAGCCGCAATCTACATGACGCTGGTGGAAGGCTTCCGTCCCTACTGGCGCTCTATACTGCGGGTTGCCGCGTGGGGAAATGTGTATATGCTGGTGATTTTCGTGTTCAACCAATTGACCGGCAGCAACTACCTGTTCATCGCCCATAAGCCCGAAACTGCCAGCCTGATGGATATGCTTGGACCATGGCCCTGGTACATCCTCAGCCTGGAGGTCATCGCCGCCATCCTGTGCCTGGTCTTGTACCTGCCGTTCGCCATCAAAGACCGGCAGGCTGCGCCCGCAGCTGCTTAGGACTGGATCTCGACCACCACTCCATTCTCTGCCCAGCTGTAGAGCCACTCCGCAGCGTCCAGCTTCATAATGATGCATCCATACGAGGCTGGTTTTCCCAGGATGCCTGCCCACAACCTGCGCCCATTTGAGAGGCGCGGCAGGCCATGGATGCCGTTCATGAAGCCGGGCCAGGCCTCATAAATCCCGAGGAAATTAGGCATATATAGGTCCCAGACAGAGGCAAATGCCTCCGGCTCGTGGGTCTGCACCTGGAATACGCCCGGTTGGGTCGGCGAGCGGTCGATGCCGGTGCTGATGACGTGCACTGACAGCTCTTTACCATCCTGGAAGATCCACAAACGCTGCCGGCTGATGCTGATCACGATGCGCTTGTTGATTACCACCGGCAAAGGCAGCAGCTCGTCCTTCGAGGGGATCACAAGCGACTGCCCGGCATACAGGGCATCGGGGTTGATGCCCGGATTGGCACCCAGGATCTTCCAGTAAGGCATGCCCACCTTCCACCCGACAGAGGTCAGCGTATCGCCTGCCTGGACAGGATAGGTTGTCGCCGTATGGCTGACCATCATCCAGAATGGCTGCCCCAATCCCACTGCCTCAGCCAGGGAGGCAGCATATTTACCTCCATCCAGGAAGCGGCCTTCCCCAAGATCGGCGCTCAGGTCCGCCAGGTAGGATGCCATCCGGTCTGGATCCAGGCTGACCACCGGTCCGCCAGCGCCCGGCTCGATCACCAACCACGAACCGATCAATTGGCGCGGCACTTCCCATTGGAATTGTTCATTTGAAATTGGGTCATAGGCGTTCAAAGTCAGCGTAGAATCCAGGATGTGTTGAGCTTCTGCCAGAGCGTCCCCGACATCGTTGACCTGCGGGATTTGCGGCATCAGAGGTAGGCGCAGGTAGCCGCTTGCCAGCGTCAGGTCAGGCGCACCGGCGATGCTGCTCAAGCTGGCCTCGATATTAATCGTGTAGCCCAGCTCGCCTGGTATGACTGACAACTGCTCTCCATCCCAGTACAGCGACGCGTTGCGGGCAGGCCGTGTGGCCTGAAGATTCAACGCTTCCAGCGTCTGGCGCGCCTTCAGCGGATCAAACGCCCCCACCGGGACGACCTGCCAGCCCCGCAGCCAGCTGTTCATCACCTGGCGCAGCTCAGCCAGCATCGGCTGGCGCCGTCCAACGTCGAAGGCGCGCCGCGCGGTCTGGATAGAATCCAGGCTCAGTCCCATCTCAGAAGCTGGTACGTTCCAGCTCTGCAGCCCATCCGTCACCTGCAGCTCGCGACCCAGGTTCCAATCTCTGTGCAGTGCGATGGCGGCATCCTCAACAGTCATCCAATCCAGGCGGGTATCCCCCACACGCACACCCGGGGCGAGCCTGCCCAGGATCTGATAATAGCTGTAGCCCCCCAGCAGCACCAGCAACGGCAGGCTCAGCACCGCCAGCGCGGCAAGTGCAAACAGAGCCAAGAGCAGCAATGTCGATAGCCGCGGCCGGTGATACCTGGATCGAATCCTGGATCTCTTCGGTTGCCTTACCGCCGGTTGAGGATCGCTTGAGATCGGATCGTTAGTTTGCATTGGATGAGTACGCGCTTGCTTTCGGGCAGTTGATCAAAAAACAATGAATATTTGGGGTGTGTGGCAGCTTCGCCGTCACACACACCCCAAAACTTCCATTATTTGGATAGATTCTTAACTTGTTTCCTGAGTTATCTCTTTCTTAGTCGTATCGGGAATTTTAAACGGCTTGCGGAGCTGGACCGGCTCTCCCTTGGTGCGCACTCTCAGGTTCAGCATTTCCACAAAGATCGAGAAGCCCATTGCAAAGTAAATATAACCTTTCGGGATATGAATATCGAAAGCTTCGACCACCAGCGAGAATCCGATTAACAACAAGAAGCTGAGCGCCAGCATTTTTACGGTGGGGTGATTGTTGACAAAAGCGCTGATTCCGTCGGAAGCCCACATCATAATTCCTACCGCGATCATCACCGCCGCAACCATCACCCACAACTGGTTAGCCATCCCTACCGCCGTAATCACTGAGTCCAGAGAGAACACGATATCCAGAGTTGCTATCTGGATGATCACACTGTTAAAGGAAGGCGCCGCCTTAACCTTGCGGTGTTCTTCTTCCCCCTCCAGGCGGTTATGAATTTCATGGGTGCTTTTATAAATCAGGAACAGACCACCCGCCAGCATGATCAGATCACGACCAGAAATATCCATTCGCAGGATCGTGAACAGAGGTTGTGTAAGCCTCACCACCCGGCTTATCGTCAGGAGCAGCAAAATCCGGGTGACCATTGCCGCTGCCAGACCTAATTGGCGGGCTCGATGAGCTTGCGGTTCGGGCAAACGACTGGCTAAGATGGATATAAAAACAATGTTATCAATCCCCAGGACAATCTCAAGGACCGTTAATGTGACCAGAGCCAGCCAGGTTTGAGGATCGGCAATTGATTCCAGCATGATATATTCTCCAATCAGGTATCTTCTCCCAGGCTAGAAGGTCGATGTCGATTTTCCAGTGCCTGACTTAAAGCTGTCATGTATTTTAATACAAACGATTAACGTTTTTTATTTCACTTTTCGTATCATCCGGTATAGTGTCGATCGATGCTGGAGCTATCGCTCACCATCTCTACCTGACGCGCCACAAGGCGTAGCTGGCATCTGTATAGAGCATGTCCAACTGTGGGCAATCGATCTCGTCCTCAGAGGGTTCGGTGATCACATGGGTTACCGGTGCATCCAACAGGATTTCGTCCAGTACATTGCAGTCACCACTCTTGTAGAAACGATCCGCAAGCTGCTCACGCTGGAACCATTCCAGGACTTCCTCACCCCGATAGGGGATCGACTTGAAGTCGATGTAGGCCGCAGCACCGGCTGCCAGGCGGAAGTCCTGCATCTTCACGGGTGTCAGGTAGATATCGCCCGGCTTGCGCTGAACTGCAACCATGTTCTCCACTGCCCGCTCCGGTCCGCTGGCTTTTCGCTGCATGTCCAGGATGAACCGCACCCCACCCGCCAGCACAGACAGGCCAACGGCGAGCAGGCACACGGCCGCCAGCCCCTTGCGTGCATTCGGGATTTCCATCCACGGCAATCTGCACAGCCATTCCACAAAAGCTGCCAAAATAATCGCAGTGGAAAGCGGCACCAGGTAAGTCGATAGACGCCATGGGAAAAGCAGCGCCAGACTGTACGATCTCGAGAGTACCTGCACCATCGTCAGGGCCGCCATTACCCCCGCAGAAATTCCCAGAACCCTGAGCAGGGACGAACGGCGCCCGTGCACCCGCCATACCAGCCAGATAGCAACCACCACCAGCGCCATCTTAACCACCGCGGTGGCGTCAAACCACTCACCGAGAAGAGCGTGGTGCGGGATGCGGTACTCTACCAGCACGCGACGCGCCTGCTCGGTGATGTCACCTGGCGCCCCAGCGAAGATCGTAAATGCCGGGATCACCACCGGCGCAGCGACAACCAGCGCACTTCCACCGTACAGCAGAGCTTGTCGCGGCTGGCGTTTCCAGATACCTGTATCCAGGACATATGTGCCTGTCAAAGTCGCCGCGGCGAGCATGTAGGTGGGATGGACGATTGCGGCTGCAGTCGCCGATAGAACTGCCAGGAGCGGATTACCCCTGACGAAGAAGCAGATCGAGAGCAGCAGGAATACGCCGAACGCGCTGGGCTGCAGGACCACCCCCAATAATCGCTGGTCAGCAACTCCGTCTTCCAGTATGTAACTCCAGTTCGATCCCACCGCCAGCGCCAGGGCATAACGCCAGCCAGCAGAGTGTATGAGGGTGAACCCGGACAAGAACAGCAATGACCGTATTGGAGAAGAACGCAGATCAAAAAACTCTGACGCAATCCCCCACAAGCTGAACAAATAGATAACCTGCAGCGCCGCATAATAGATATAAAATACCCAGTCTGCCCCCAGGGCAGCGTATGTGAGCTCGACAATCTTGCTGAAGACCGGAGTCGGATCAAGGGTATTCGCCAGCCAATCCTGCGCCAGGTCTCCATAACCAGCCTGCGCCAGCCCATGCAGAAAATACTGGTTCTGGTTGGAGGTATACAAAGGTGCCTGGCAGTAGGAGATAGCAAAGATCAATCCCCAGACCAGGATCGCCATCCAACCGACCGGGGGGAGCAGGTGGATGCGCATTCGAGCAGCCATACGCCCTTGTATACTCGATCTCGACCTTTTGCGCAAGCCTGGGGTTCGTTCGGGTATAATCCACAGGGTGAACAGCGTGAGAGCCATACTTTTCACGATCGCACAGCGGCTCTGGCCTGAGCTGGACGAGATGAGCGAGCAGCGCCGCCTGGTTAGTGTGGGCGACGTGATCATTTTTCTGATCTTTGCCCCGATCGCGTTAGCCGGTCTGGTATGGCTGGCGCTGGCAACCGATTGGGAATTGATTCGGGAGAATTGGCCGGCACTGTTCTTCTCTGGCGGCTTGTTGGCCTTGTTTACCTGGGTGCGCTATTTCTTTATCGTAGAAATCCGGACTGACCGGTACGGCAGCGCGGAAGGCTCACTTGCCAGCATGCTGCAATGGTCGGTGGTTTTCATCTTCGGCGCCAGCGCGCTGTGGCTGACAGTCTTGTTCATCCTGATGACTTTCTTGTGGGATTGGCGCAAGGCGCGCTCCAAGGCCGCTGGCTGGAGCCTGCTACGCTCGCTCTCCCTTGAGCTGAGCCTTGGGACGGTGGCGTACCTGGCAGCATTGGTTTTCTACCAGCGATTGGGAGGCGCCATTCCCATCCCTGGACTCTCAGTACAGGTGCTGGTGCTGGCGTTGGCTGCGCTGGCTTTCCATTTTCTCCTTATCCTCATCATCTGGTCGCCATACATGGCTTACTCCACCTGGGCCCATCTCAGGCTGACCAGATCCACATCCGTCAACCCGCTGATCAGGTTCTTCACCCTGGCGGTCTGCCTGCCGGTGCTTTCGCTCCCATTCGCAATCCTGGTAGCCGGTCTTTACGTTGAGGAAGGCCTATACATCAATTTATTCTTTATCTTCGGCCTCCTAATGGTAGCTCTATTAGCGCGTCAGCTCAGCTGGACCGCTGAGGCCAGCCGCCAGCAATCCCGCCAATTGGAAAAGCTGGAACTCTTAGGACGGGCGATCATCAATTCACCGCCCGATGCAGCTACTCTCTCGAAGCTGCTGGAAGAACATGTGCCGATGATGTTCCCGTCCGGGCGCGTGACAATCTGGACCGCTGCGGAGGGCTGTTTATTCAAGAATCCGCCGGAATGGGAGGTGGACCTCCAGCCGATCTGGACCTGGGTGAAGGACAAAGCCGGTGCTCAATCTTTCCTGGCCAGAAATAACCTGCCGTGGTGCCAGACCAGCGAACGGCATGACCCGGTTGTGCTGTCGCCGATCTTCAGCGTCGATGAGGGGGACCCCATCGGCTGCGTCTATATCGAGCTGCGCAGCCTGGCCCAGCCCTGGGACCTGAAAGCTCTGCACACCCTGTATCCAGCAGCGCAGTCCTTATCCGCCTCGGTCGCTTCGGCTCTGCATCAGGTACGGGTCTATGCTGAGATGATGGCATACCAGTCAGCGCTGCAGGAGCTGGAATTTGCTGGGCGCATCCAGGCCAGCTTTTTACCGAACGAGCTCCCCGCCCTGGATGGATGGGAGCTGGCAGTCACCTTGCTTCCGGCGCGTGAGACCTCCGGAGATTTCTTCGATTTCATCCCCCTGGCAGATGGCAAGGTGGGCATCATCATCGCCGATGTGGCGGATAAGGGAGTGGGGGCGGCGCTCTACATGGCGCTCAGCCGCACGCTGGTTCGTACCTATGCCATGGAGTACCAGGCATCCCCAGATATTATTTTATTCTCCACCAATGAGCGCATCCTGCAAGACGCCCGCGCCAACCTGTTCGTAACGATATTCTACGGAATCCTGGAGCCGGAAACCGGCATTTTGACCTACTGCAATGCCGGACACAGCACGCCTTTTCTGTTCAGCCGCCGGGACGGGGGCACCATCCATGCCCTGACACCTACCGGCATGCCGATCGGCGTGGATGAAGATTCCACCTGGACCCAGGCGACCATCCAGATCGAGCCGGGCGATGTACTGCTGCTCTATACGGACGGCATCCCAGACGCACAAAACCAGGATGGGGCTTTCTTCAACGAACGCCGCCTGATCGAAGTGGCCCAGTCCAGGTTGGAGGCCTCGGCCCAGGAGATCCAGGTAGCCCTTATCGAGGCGGTCCAGGATTTCGCCGCCAACACAGCCCAGTTCGACGATATTACATTATTGGTGCTGAAAAGGGATCTGCCGGCAGAGGCACAGCCTGGGGGTGCGCAGCAGGATTACTATGAATGACGTGCCCTTGGAGATCACCCACACGGAGTCGCTATGGACACGTTTACGTTTCGCTGACCGGCACCGTCTCTGTGCACGGCTCGCACCTGCACATCTCGATCTCCAACCCGGACGGCTACACCATTGGCGGGCGCCTGATGCCGGGCTGCCGGGTATATACAACCGCAGAGATCGTCCTGGCATCCTTCCCCGGCCTAGTCTTCCAGCGTGAGCCGTGCGATAAATCCGGATATGATGAGCTGGTCGTGCGTCCCCGCTAATAACAACCCGCCAGCATCCCACACCCCCTGATCACAATCCGAACTGCTTTTGATAGGCTTCCAGGAATTCCTCCTGGGTGCAGACCGTATCTGCCAGGCCGATGCTCACGCCCAGGCGTGTCAGTTGGGGCGGGTCGACAAAGGTACGTGCCAGCACATCCCCTTGTGCCAGCACCTGGCGGCTTGGGCCATCCAGCAGCACCTGGCCTTCTGCAAGGGCAATAATGCGCTCGAAGTTTTCTGCGCAAAAGTCGATATCGTGGGTGATTGTGATGACAGTCCTTCCGCGCTGGCGCAGCGTAGCAATTACCCCGGCGATGCGCTCCTTGCTGGAGGCATCCTGACCGGTGGTCGGTTCATCGAAGATAATCACCAGTGTATCCATCGCTACCACCGAAGCCAATGCGACCATCTTGCGCCAGGTGGGTGAAAGATCGTAGGGATTTGTACCGATCTGAGCCTCCAGACCGGTCAGCGCCAGAGCGTCCTCTACCAAAGACTGGATCCGCTCAGCGGGATACCCGAGGTTGCGCGGACCGAACACAATCTCATCATGCACAGTCTTACAAAATAGCTGCTCGTCCGGGTTCTGGAAGACATAACCAACCCGGGAGGCCAGTTTTGCCACGCTTACCTGGCGCGTATCCCATCCACCGACCCGTACACTGCCCTGGGTGGGTTTGAGCAGTCCATTAATATGCCTTACCAGGGTGGTCTTGCCCCCGCCGTTCTGCCCTATGATCGCCACCTGCTCACCCGGCTGGATCACCAGCGAGATGCCGCGCAGCGCCTCCACTCCGCCTGGGTAGGTAAAGTGCAAGTCCTGGACTTCAACGATCATGCCTTCCCCCTTGAAAATCCATCCGCGGCTTCCTGTAATGTGGTAGGTAGGCGTCTCTCGACCAGCCACAAGCCTCTTTTCAAAGCCTCTCGGGCGGTCGTTGTGTAGCGCGATAATCCAAATCCATGCTCTGCCAGAGTCGCAGAAGTCAGCACCTCAGCAGGCGTCCCCTGGGCAATGATCCTGCCGTCATGCAGCGCCACTACCCGGTCGGCGAACTCGGCGATCCACTCCACCTTATGCTCGACCAGGATCACGGTCATACCACTATCGCTCATTTCCTTGATCACCTGGAACACCTCACGCGATCCAACCGGATCAAGCTGGGAAGTCGGTTCATCCAGCACCAGTACTTGCGGCTCCATCACCAGGATGGATGCCAGGGCAACCCTCTGCTGCTGCCCTCCGGACAGTGAGTATGGGGAACGCTCTGCCAGCTCATCGATACCCGTCAGGCGCAAAGCCCGCTCGACTCTCTCCACCATCTGCTCGCGCGGCACACCGGTATTTTCCAGGCCGAAGGCCACCTCTTCAAAAACAGTATACTTGGCGCCCGAGATCTGGTTGAAAGGATTCTGGAATGCCAATCCCACCTTTAAAACCAGGTCATTCAAGGTGACATTTTGAGTGTCCATTCCTGCTACTTGGACTCTTCCTCTCATAGTACCCTTGAAAAAGTGGGGGACGAAGCCCGACAATGCATAGCAAAGAGTCGATTTGCCCGCTCCGTTGTTGCCGATTATTGCCAGGAATTCGCCTTCTGTGACCTGTAACGAGACATCATTTAATGCTGCTACGTTAGTGGTCGGATATGTATATGTCAGTTCGTGAACGTCAATGACCACCATATCCGATATCCGATGATGAGTACAATTAACAAGAACATGATCCAGCGAGCAATCCTTTGGGTCGAAGTGTCTGGGATTACGTTCAGGCTGGTTTTTGATCCAGGTGAATTGAATGCTCGAGCTTCGATCGCGATAGCTCTCTCCTCGACATCCACAAGGCTGCTCAATACAAGTGGCATAACCAAGGGTACGAGCGCACGCGTTCGCTTGAGCAAATTGCCCTCCGTTATCAAACCACGCGAGCGCTGCGCATCGATGATAGAAGCTGCTTTTGCCTGAAAGCGTGGTACGATCTGGATTGTTGTTACAACAATATAGGTGATCCCCGCTGGGACGCCAATTTTCGTCAGCGCATTCATCAATGAGTCGGGACGAGTGGCCAGGGTAAGTAATAAAAAACTACTGATAACTACAATGATCCGGCCCACACTTCCCATAGCGAAAATAACCCCCTCTTTCTCAATTGATAATGGACCGAAAGCGAATAGAGCGGTGCCTTCTCCCCAGAACAGGCTTTGGATCAGGAAAATAGATATAGCAAAAGGCAAAACTATTTTCCAGACAGACCTTAACATCTGCTTCCATATTCCTCCCCAGATTGCTATGGGTAATACAATACCGAGGAAGATGGCATAACTTGCCCAGGTATATGGAATAGCAAAGCCCCCCAGAAGGATAGTCAGGGTAAGAGTAAGTTTGGTGAGCGGATGAAGCCGATGAAGTCCAGAGTCGCCGGCGATATAAAGGCTGATCGATGCCGTCACCGCGACTTAAACCTGGCCGGGAGTGCTTGCAGGATCAACCAGACAATTAAAAAGGACACCATCTTATCGAATGGATCGGATACCGCACCTTGGGCAAATGTGGACGCCAGAATACCAGTTCCACTGGCTCTAAAAGCAGCCACCACTAGATCTGTGCCCGCTCCTGTCACACCGCCGTACACAACAGCTGCAGTTGGTGCGGAGATAATCGCTGCAACTACCCCGGTAATCAAGCCTGCGAGTCCAGCATAGCCGGCCTTTTGAAGGACAAAATAACCGATTGCCAGACCAATTATTGCGATGATAATAAATACAACACCATATTGACGGATTAAATCGGTTGCATTTGGGATTAACCCCTCTCTTGAATATGTAGTGACTGATAGGATGAA
The DNA here is from genome assembly GCA_964525785.1 of uncultured Anaerolineaceae bacterium. Taxonomy (GTDB): domain Bacteria; phylum Chloroflexota; class Anaerolineae; order Anaerolineales; family UBA4823; genus JAQBDA01. Next base: position 4,227 of record CAZGIX010000013.1, on the reverse strand, counting down.
TAGTGTTAATCCAAAAAAGAAGAAGCCACCGATCAAGGCAGACAGCCAGCGGGGTGAAATGCGTTCGAATACTCCCAGCTTCGCAGCAATACCTGCCATGGCACCGATTACTGCTGCAACGTAAAAGAAAGGCATAGCCTGTGGGTACAGCGTAAGCCCCCAGATAATATTCGTTAAGGCACCCGTCAATGCACCCGCCCAAGGGCCAGCCAATGCACCTACGAGCACAGTGCCGATACTATCCAGGTAGATTGGCAGTTTTAATATAATTAGCAATTGACCCACGACAATATTAATCGCAATTGCTACAGGGATTAGAACCAGCGTCCGAGTGCTGAACTCTTTTTTGATCGATTCGGTGAAACTCATGGGATATCTCCTATTTTATCAAATTTCCCTATAATTGTTATGGTCACAACTGACTGAGCGTCTCCATGCGCTCCAGGAACAGCTCCATAAAATCGCGGGCGCGCACCTGCATGGCGACTTTCATATTGGCGGGTTTCGCCAGCATATGGTAGGTATCGGCGTAGGTCTTGCCCATCGAAACCCCACCCGAGATATCGACATCCACAAAATGCTCTTCACAGTCCACCAGCTGCTCAGCGAAAGCCATTGCCAGCGCCAGCGGGTCATTGATCACACAGCCCTGGATTTTTTGGTACTCGTCGTGGAATCCCATGTAATAGCGCGTGGCATCCGCGATGAAGTGTGCTACAGGCGAGCCGAGCGCCAACAAGCGCTGGACATCCTGTTGAGTGAGGATGCACTGGTAGGTAACATCCAACGGCGCCAGTGTCAGCGGGATGCCAGCATGGTAAACGATATGGGCAGCGTGCGGATCTGCGTAGACGTTGAACTCCGCCAAGGGTGTGGTGTTGCCAGGGTGGTGGATCGCCCCGCCCATGCTGATGATCTCGGGTATGGCCTGGATGATCGCTGGTTGGCGGCGGATTGCCAGAGCTAGGTTGGTCAGCGGGCCAATTGCCACCAGGGTGATCTCCCCGGGTGAGGCCAGCACGGTCTCGATGATGAAGTCCACGGCATGCGTGGGGCACGGCTTGCATTTGGGATCGGGCAGGCGGGCGTAGCCGACGCCGGTATCCCCGTGCGTCTCGGGCGCCAGCAGCAAGGGCTGCACCAGCGGTCGATCGCAGCCCGTAGCGACTGGAATGTGAACTGCTCCTCCCAGCTCCAGCACAGCCAGGGCATTTGTCGTCCCCTGCTCTGCCGAGCAGTTGCCGTGCACCACTGTGAGGCCTTCAAGCTGCACCTCCGGCGAGGCCAATGCCAGCAACATAGCAAGCGAATCGTCAATACCGGGATCGGTGTCGATCAGGATACGTCTGGGAGCCATGTCCGGTTACTATAACACTAAAACGGTGATTTAGATGTGAGCTAGCCT
>CAZGIX010000013.1:0-2722 GCA_964525785.1 uncultured Anaerolineaceae bacterium | reverse complement strand
GCTAGCCTTAATTATCACACGGATAATCCCACTACACAAGCGCGAAGGGGAATAAAACCTCGCAATCAATCACCATCATCCTTCAATCTCGGCAGGAAAGCAGGCACCCGCCGGCAATAATCCACCCACTGCGTTCCAAATTCTGCTGCCAGGGCTGCCTCCTCGCGCCGGGCGCGTAAGACCAGGCCAAATGAACACACGACCAGGAATACAAGCGTCCATGTTCGGTAGATAAGTAATCCCCCTAAGGCAGCCGCGATCATGCCGGCGTACATGGGGTGCCGCACCAGCCGGTATGGGCCGTAGCTCACCAGGTGATGATCTGCGAACAACTGCGCCTCGAAACCTGTCGAGACGAAGTACATACTGCCCAATGCCAAGCGCCCCCACAGGACAAATCCCATCCCCGGAAAATACAGCAGACCGCCCACGACCAGCGCGGCGACCTGTCCATCCAACGAGAGCGTCAGAGGGACAGGTTTCCATAACAGGTAGCATATTCCGAAAAAGAATACGCTTGCCAGCAGGTAGAAGAGCGGCGAGCGCAGCCATCGATGTGTGCTGCCGCTCACCCTGCCTGGCGACTTGGTAATTCCACGCAAGATGCCCGAGAATATCGTCACCAGACCGGTCAAGGCTGTCAGCCCACCAGCAGCGCGAACCCAGGACTCAATTACAGAGAGGTTCACATTTTTTTCATAGCTCCTGGCGCTGGAAGGCGCGTATACCGATAATGATGAATGCGAGAGAGGCAATCAATGCCACGTACACCGGCAGGTAGGTTTGCACCGGAGCGCCATTCATCAGTGCACCGGCAACCGCCAGGTCAGCGCTGTCGTTTCCCGGGATCGCCAGCGTCCACGGCACAGCTTTTGCCAGGGTTGGTGAGATCTGTGCCAGGAGGCTCATCAGGAACTGCTGTCCGAAATGAAATGCCAGGGGGATGCCGATTACCGGCGCCCCGTGGTTGAAGATGGCGCCCAGCATTAAGGTCATGGACAGGTAAAAGAAGATGTGGATCATGTGCACGCCCAGGGCAGCCAGAAAGCCCGGCACCGGCAGCCACACCTTTACCACCAGCCCGGTGATCAGGTACGCGATCGCCCCTTGAGCCAGCACCATGGTGACAGCCACGCCGAGCGTATTGGCGATCAGCTTGGACAGGATAAACGCCTCCCGGGAGACAGGCTTGGACATGACCCACGCCGCCGTTCCGGAGTTCTTCTCGCCAACAACTGCACCCTGCATGATGATGCTCACCCCGATCGGTCCGACAATCCCCATGAAGATATTAAATATCATGGTGACACCGCCGCCAGGGGCTTCCTCCGGCGGCATGCTCAGGGCGGTCATCAGGTAGATAAAGTTGATAGACGCGGTCCAGATCAAGATCTGCGTCAACCAGGTGCGCGTGCCGAACCAGCTCTTGAGCTCTCCTCTCAGCATGTTGTCCAGCCCCCGTCTCCAATCGGAGCCGGTCTTCAAAATCATGGAGCTGTTGCCAACGCTGCGTTGTACCGTTCCAGCCAGGGGTTCATTGGCGGCCATGCTGACCTCCCTCTACGATGCGCAGAAATACCTCTTCCAGCTCATGCTCTTTGATGTGGTAATGGACTACGATGGCATTCTCATCCGCTGCCAGCAGGCGGAACAAACCGTTCTCGGCTGCCGCGGCGTCCGATACGCTGACAATCCATTGCGTCGTCCCGTTGTGTGCCTTAGATTGGATCCCAGTCACCCAGGGCTGGGCAGTGACACTCTGGTAGATATTCTCGACAGCGCCTTTCATGGTCACTTCGTAAGCTACCCCTTCACCGCCTGCCAGCAGCTCCTCGATAGGGCCGTAGGCTACCAGCTCCCCCTTGTTAAGGATGGCGACGGTATCGCTCACGCGCTGCACGTCGTCCAGGATGTGCGTGCAGTAGAAGATGGTAGTGTACTTGCGCAAACGCTCCATCACCTCCAGGACATCCCGCCGCCCCATTGGGTCGAGTGAGGCTGCCGGCTCATCCAGGATGAGCAGGTCGGGATAGTTGACCTGCGCCTGGGCAATGCCCAGCCGCTGCAGCTCCCCACCCGAGAAGCCCTTGATCGGGCGGTCGGCTTTCTCCTCCAGACCCACCAGATCCAATGTCTCAGACACACGCCGGTCGACCTCGGCCTTAGGACCATCGAAGAAGAAACCCGCCGTGTATTCTAAGATCTGGCGGGCAGACATATGATCGTAGAAGCGCGGCTCCTGAGGCAGGTAGCCGATGCGGGAGCGAATGCCGACCGAGTCTTTCTCGATATCCAATCCGAATATGCTGGCAGACCCGGCGCTGGGCGGGATCAATCCCAATAACAGCTTGATCGTAGTGGTCTTACCAGCCCCGTTTGGCCCCAGGAATCCGAAGATCGAGTTCTTGGGCACGCGCAAGTCGAGCTTTTTCAAAGCGTCCACTTGCTTGTAAGATTTGCTCAATCCATGGGTGTCAATAACCCACTCCATCACATCCTCCTCAATTGGTCGAATTCCCTGTAACCCATCTATAGACAGTCTCCATATACAGTGTTGTTGGGGATCATGCGATCAGCATCAGCCCACGTCATTCCGACCCTGAACGCAGTGAAGGGGAGGAATCCCTATGACGCTCATCGGAAAGACTTTGTTTGCAGGGATTCCTCGTCGCAAAGGGCGCCTGTCGCAAAGGGCGCCTGTCGCAAAGGGCGCCTGTCGCAA
>CAZGIX010000012.1:0-43257 GCA_964525785.1 uncultured Anaerolineaceae bacterium | reverse complement strand
TTACTTACCACCGTTATCTTCATCATTCAGTATTACTACCTGTATCCTGATCCTTCAGTGATGCTAATATTCGTTCGATATGGTCAGCACGCTCGAATGTCGGATCCCAGTGGAAACGCAGTCTGGGAAATGAGCGCAGATCCACGCGTTGCGCCAGTTCTCGGCGGATATATCCCTGGGCGTGCTCCAGAGCTTCTAAAATCTCCGGGGAGCGCTGCGAACCTTCAACTGCCGATACATAGACATCGACGAATGCTAACTCCCGGTCCACCGTGACATCAGTGACTGAAACGCCTACCAGGCGTGGATCAGAAATCTCATGCAGCAGAATCTCAGATAAATCTTCCCGAATTCTATCGCCTATTCGCTGCGCGCGCAACTTCGATACCACCGAATACCTCCTATAGTTTAACCCAATTACGCCGCCGCAACCTTCTCGACAATGTACCCTTCGACAATATCTCCCACTTCCCATTTGTCGAAATTCTTTACAGCGATACCACACTCAAATCCCTGGCGCACTTCACGTACATCTTCCTGTAGGTGTTTCAAAGATGACACTGATCCCTGGTGGATCATTTCGCCGCCCCGCCGTATCCGAACATAGGCATTCCTGCGCAGTTCTCCATCGGTTACGAAACACCCGGCAATATTCCCTAACTTTGAGATCCGGAATACAGCGCGTACCTCCGCATGACCAATGACCGTTTCTCTTTCCTCAGGTTCAAGCATGCCTTTCAGCGCCTTCTCAATGTCTTCGGTCATCCGGTAAATAATCTCGTACAACCGGATGGATACTCCCGAGGCTTCTGCCAGGCGCCTGGCTCCAGCGTCCGCTTGAACATTAAAACCGATCACTATCGCTTTGGAAGCTGCTGCCAGCATCACATCGTTTTCACCGATATTTCCGGTCTCGGCATGCAGAATATTGATCCCAATATCTCCAGCACTCATTTCATTTAAGGATGTAACAATTGGCTCAAGCGAGCCCTGCACATCGGCTTTGAGGATCAGGCGCAGTTCACGCACTTCTCCGGACTGAAACTGGTCAAAGAGCTGTTCGAGCGTGAGCACAACTTTATTCTCTGCGACGATATCTCGCTGCTCTTGCCTTCGCACTTCTACGATCTGACGGGCTTCGCGTTCCGAATCGACTACCTGGAATATATCCCCTGCCTGCGGCACATCGCTCAATCCCATCACCGAAGCAGGTGTTGATGGGCCAGCTTTCCGGATTTGTTTACCACGGTAATCAAACATGGCTCGTAATCGGCCATAAGCATTGCCGACGACGACAACATCGCCTACATCTAAAGTGCCATTTTGTACGAGGAGAGTCGCCATGGAGCCTTTCGCCCGGTCGCGTTCTGCCTCGATTACTGTTCCGATTACATGCCCTTTTGGATTGGCTTGAATCTTGAGATTATCAGCGACTAACAGGATTGCTTCCAGCAAATCTTCCAAACCCGTCATCTTCTTGGCTGAGATCGGCACGACAATCGTATCGCCATCCCATTCATCCGGCACCAGACCGACCTCAGCAAGCTGCTGCATAACTTTCGACGGATCCGCATTCGATTTATCAATCTTATTCATCGCCACAATAATTGGTACCTTTGCCGCTTTTGCATGGGCAATCGCTTCTCGTGTTTGCGGCATGACACCATCATCGGCAGCCACAACCAGGACAACCACATCAGCGCCCTGAGCACCCCGTGCCCGCATCGCTGTGAAAGCCGAGTGACCTGGCGTATCTAGAAAGGTTATCGTCCTCCCATTATGCTCGGTCTGATACGCGCCGATGTGCTGTGTAATTCCGCCTGTCTCACCACCAACTACGTTCGTATGCCGAATAGCGTCCAATAAGGTCGTTTTTCCGTGATCCACATGACCTAAGATTGTAACAACCGGCGGGCGGGCTATCAGCTGGCTCGGATCCTCTTTGGCAATCAAACGGCGCCAAAGAGGGATCTCCCCTGTCTCTTGCTCTGAGGCAACCTCCTGTTTCTCAAGCGCAACTTCAAATCCCATCTCCGCGGCAACAACTGCAGCTGTATCATAATCGACAAGTTGGTTGATATTCGCCATTACCCCATTCGCCATGAGAGTCTTGATCACCTCTATGGGACTGGCCTTAATAGCTTGTGCTAATTCCCGAACGGTTATTGTCGGCGGTAGCTCGATAATCTCATTTCCATGCCCATTCTCGCCCATCTGGCACCTCCATCTATACATAAATCTAACGTTATAACCGGCATCCGCGCCCGATTGAGCGGGAAAGGCAGGGAAGCTTTAGGGAACTGGTCTAATTAGACATAACCAGGCCTATCCCTGCTGTTGACCGATATCGTGAGGCGTTCATACGATTGCAGCTCACCTTGATTGCTGTTTGACTCCTGCCTGAACCCAATTAAAACGGGTCATCCTTGATTACCTGCTGGCTCCTGCGGACCATCTTGATTTAGAGTGATCGCAAATGCACCTAACCTATCCCGTTCTTCATCAGTCAGATTAACCTTCAAAGCCTGAGATAGGGCACCTTTTAGACCTCGCTCCCAACAGGAAAGCTGATTGTGCAGATAGGCGCCACGTCCAGCCATTTTTCCTGTTGGATCGACCTGCACACCTTGAGGGGTCCGGACAATGCGTATCAATGAACGCTTTGGTAGTACCTCACGGCACCCCACACACGTGCGTTGGGGTATATGCTTTCTGCGCGCCAACTTCTTTGCCACTCTTATTACTCTTCGGCAGTCGATTGCCCGCTGATAAACAAATTAATTACCAATTGATATCCCAATCATCTCCGCGCTTACGCTTCTTCTTGTAAACAACAACGTCTTTATCGGGATCGTACTCCATCTCGACGAACTTCTTTTTCTTCTTTTTGGCCTTCTTTTTCCGGTCGGCATCATCCTCGTCCTCGTCCTCGCTATCAACCGGGGTGACAAATTCCAGAATATCCGGGCGGAGGGCAAATAATTCGTCCAGCGAGGAAGGTTCTTCTTCAGGAACCGCCACGGCTTCCGCTTCTGGCTCAACCAACTCGGGTTGCGCTTCCTCAGGAACTGCTTCTGCGGCAACAGGCTCAGCTTCTACAGGTTGCTCTACAGCCTCCAATTCAGCGACCGGCTCTACAGTCTCGAGTTCTACGATTAATTCTGGAACGGCTAACTCAACTGGCGCCTCAACTTCTTCAGCAACGGGTTCAAGCGGCTGCTCAACTGGTTCCGCTTCTACCATAATAGCCGGCTCAACTTCTTCAACGACAGGCTCTTCGACCGGAACCGCTTCTTCAGCCTCAAATTGCAGCCCTGCCAATGCATTATCTATATCAGCCATTGCCTTCGGACCAATACCACTTAAACCAAGGACTACGTCCGAATCCAGCTGCATTTGCAACATTAAGTCACCGACGGTTGTATAGCCTGCGCCACCAAGAACGGTAGTGATGCGCGGCGAAATCCCAAGCTCTTCCAGAGGGATCTTGTATGCTGCTTCGGGGATTTGAGCCTGTATAACCCGCAGACGCTCTTCCTCTTCAGCGCGCTCCTTCTGGCGCTGGCGGAGCAAACCGCGCTCGACCCGGTCCACAAACTGACTGAGGATCTGGTACTCTTCCGGCATTACTGGACGTCCTTCGGCTTTCTTGGCCAGTGTGGCCGACACCTGATCTACTACCTCCGCTTCCATGGCCGCAATTGTTGCATATTCCGGATCGTTCTGCAGCTTGTGGATTGCATCCGCCGCGGCTTCCGGCAGGCTCTTAATATCGATCCGCCAGGCGGTGAGCTTGGCAGCTAACCTTGCATTCTGCCCATCACGCCCGATCGCCAGGCTGAGCTGGTCTTCAGGAACGACGACTGTAGCAGTTTTTGCTCCCTTGGCCTGTTCGTTCAAATATACGCCATTCACCCGCGCCGGGCTGAGCGCCTTGGCGATGTAGATTGCCGGATCGGGGTTCCATTCGATTACATCGATCTTTTCGTCATTCAGCTCACGGACGATTGCCTGGATACGCACACCCCGGATGCCAACGCAGGCGCCGACAGGATCAACACCGGGTTGGAGGGCAGCTACGGCCACTTTTGAGCGCTGGCCCGGCTCCCGCGCGATCGAGCGGATCTCAACCATGCCATGGTATATCTCGGGCACTTCGTTTTCCAACAAACGCCGGAGGAAATTGCGGTGGGCGCGAGATAAGATAATCTGGGGGCCGCGTGGTGAGAGTTTTACCTCTAACAGCAAGGTCCGTACTCGGTCGTGGACACGGAAGCGTTCACCTGGCACCTGCTGGTTGCGCGGCATAAGGCCTTCTGCCTTCATGTCCAAACCCAGAGTGATACCCTGTGCATTCACAGCTTGGACGATTCCGCTCACGATCTCGCCCTGCTGTTTACCAAAATGGTCCATCTGGGCAGTACGTTCGGCTTCCCGGATGCGCTGCTGGATCACCTGTCGTGCCGTCTGAGCAGCGACACGCCCGAAGTTGCGCGGGGTAGTCTCCATCACAACCATCTCTCCCAGATTCGCCTCCGGATTTACCCTACGGGCGTCCTTGATGGAGACCTCGGTACGGGTATCTTGTACCGAATCGACCACCTCTTTTTCTGCGGATATCGTTACGCGTCCCGTCTCAAGGTCAATCATGGCTTCGACATGCTGTGCACTCGACGCATTGACTGCACGGCGGTATGCTGAGACCATTGCAGCCTCAAGGGCTTCCAGGATTACCTCCCTCGGAAGCTGCTTTTCTTCAAGGACTTCATTAAATGCCAGGACAAACTCGTTCTTCATTTCTTCTTACTCTCACTCCAGCGCCTTCGATAGTATTTGTTCAACCACCATATTATATGCAGAAAAGTGGGGGGTGCCCACTTTTCGCTGAACCAGTATCTGTAATGCTTACTTACCCGGCATGAATTCTAGCACGAATTCCAACCGGCTGCAAGGTTAAAACAGCGAGCGGGCGATCAATCTAATGGTAATCTCACAATAACCGGCCGGTCCAGCTTTTTCTCCATTCGCCAGGCTGGCTCGTTGACGTCTCGCTTTAGCCCATTGTCATCGAGGAAAGACCAACGCCCAGGTTCGGCGGCGACGATCACATATCCACAGCGCTCATACAAACGCCTGGCTTCGTGGTTATCCTGACCGACATTCAAACTTACACAACGATAGCCGCGCTGTGCAAGATCGTTTTCTGCTACCTTGAGCATATTTGTCCCGATGCCTTGCCGGTGATACTCGGGTTGGACGCGAAAGCCATAGATATACGCCCTGGATGATCCATCTGCCAGTTCAGATCGCGTACTGATAAGCTGAACGAATAACTGACCGATTACTTGTTTCAGGGGATGCTCGGCAATCCACATCACCGCCTCATTGCGCAGGGTGCTCTGATAGACATCCTGATAAAGGAGACGAAAATGCTGAAATTCACCCCCCCATTCGAGGCCAGGTAGGTCCATCTGCGATGCAGTGCGGATGATGATCTGTTGTGTAGATACCGTTATTGTCATAGGTTGCACTGATAATTACCGGCTAGGGATCCTACTTTCCCTGGATTTCTCCTTTATGAGTTACTTCATCAAGCAGCTCATGGATCAATTGGTTTTCCTGATCGGGAGTGGTAATTTTCCCATCCAACCAGGCAGCGCGTAGTACCTGTAAGATTTGACTGTAGACAGGGCCGGGAGGCACTCCCAGCGCGCGCAGGTCATGTCCAGATATCACAGGCGAAATATGCCTCCACTCGCCAACGTATCGATTGAGCGCTTGTTGGAGTTCAGGTCGGTCTGTGGCAATGTAAACAGCATAGATCGCTAAAGGGGGCACATCTTGCAGCCTGAAAGCAATCTGGCTGGGCTGCATGGAATCAAACCCCGGAAGATCCTGCCAGAGCTGAGTAGAGGCATTCAGCAAAACTCGCAAGTTAGCGGGGAGTTTCAGCCGGTCACATACATTGCGAGCAGGCCCAACCGGCAAGCGGATCAACCAAAGCATATATGCTAATTGTATACGGATCTGAAGTTGGTCGAGGCTGATATAGGACTGCCAGATCGGATCTGGCTTGGTGGTCTGTAAGCGCTCGATATGCACGCGCAGCCACTGGTCCCACATGAGTTCGGTGTGGATGGCTGCCAGGATTCCCAATTCATCCAGGCGAGAAAGCATCGCCGGTACACACTCCTCTGATAGGATGCTATTCAGTTCGTGCCGGATCCGGTCGCCGGAAATTCGACCCAATAATTCTTGCGCCTCCTGTAAAAGCTCCAGGGTGCGCTTCTCAATGTGGAAGTCGAATCGCTGCTCAAAACGCACTGCCCGTAAGATTCGCGTGGGATCATCGACAAAGGACAGCGAGTGAAGCACACGTACCAATCCCTGGCGTAAATCTGCCCAACCGCCCCAGTGATCGTGTAACTCACCATAATGGTGACCATCCAACCTCAGAGCAAGTGTATTGATCGTGAAATCACGGCGATGCAGGTCCAGTTTTATACTGCCTCGCTCGACAGTGGGTAAAGCAGTGGGGTGTGTGTAAAACTCAGTGCGAGCTGACACAATATCGAGCGAATCGGGGAGATCCATCGGATCTCCGTCAGGGATGAGGGTATTCAGGTCCACAGGGCGGAAGTGGCGATTGCCTTTAACCGTTGACTGGCGAAGCAGCCATTTTGCTGTCCCAAAACGCGAATGACTGGTGACCCGACCCCCATATTTTCGCGCCAGTGCCCGCGCGAGGGCAATCGCATCTCCCTCTACGACCAGGTCATAATCCAGGCTTGGTCGTTCCAACAACAAGTCCCGTACGAAACCGCCCACGATATAGACAGCAATGTTTTGCTCCACTGCCTCTTGAGCAACAACCTTTACCAACAACAAGCGCGCTTTGGGCAGGGCATGTTCCAACCGGTCTGCCATGTTCTGGCGATCAGGTACACGCGGCCTTGGGGCAAGTATTTTAAGCAAGTCCGTGCGCGTAACGATGCCGATAACTTCATTTGTTTCGGGATGAATTACTGGTATCTGACCCCATCCCGATTCAGCCATCAGGTGTTGTAAATATTCGATCGAATCGTCCGGGCGGACGATGTATTCACCAGCATCCATCAACTGAGTAACAATATAGGGTCTCTGGTGCAAGACTGCTCGGTCTACCGCGCGACGGGTTAATAAACCGATTACCTTCCCATCTTGTATAACTGGATAACCTTCGTGACCAAAACGCTGCATCTGCTGTGCAGCATCTTGAACCGGCGTATTGGGCGCTAATAATTGGGGACTGATGGACATGATCTGAGCGACTGTGATCGATGGGCGGATATATTCCTCTAAAAGCCCTACCAGCTCTGTGCGAATCTCATCCAGCTCCATGTTCTTGATGAGGCAAGCAGCCGCTCTGTCATGACCGCCGCCACCGAAATGACCTGCAATCTGGGATACGTCGATATTATCAGTATTAGAACGTGCAATAAGCTGTACACCGGCCTTGGTTTTGATCAATACAAACAGTCCATCAGGGTCAAGCAAATCACGCAGCTTATGCACGATGGTTGAGAGCTCTTCATCCATCTCCTGAGCATTACCTGTCGCTACGATGACGGTAAAACCATGAATATGGAAATGCTCCAGGTTGGCGCGCAGCTGGTCATAAATGATTTGTTGGTCTGTCGATAAAGGATGGTTTAGGAATTCTGTCGCAATCTGCAGGCTGGCACCCATCTCTAACAAATAACTGGCAGCCTTCAAATCTCGGGCAGTGGTGCGTGTGTATGTCAGCGATCCGGTATCCTCATAGATGCCTAATAACAGCAGTGTACTCTGAACAGTACTCAGGATAACATCCCTCTCGCGCAATGTTTCAATAAAGATCGTTGTATTCGCACCAGTTCCGGATACAGTTATATTCCAGTCTTGAGGCAGATCCTCTCGCAAGGGGTGGTGATCAATGACGTGTACTCGTGTTTGAGAGGTTGCTCCTTTGACACTGGTCAACGATTGCGTGTCTACCAGAGTGATGTGCTCTACCGGCTGGCTGGGAAGATCGCGCGCTTCGATGAATGGCAGATCGTTGCCATACAGATTCAGGTAGGCGCGCACATTCCGGTTCACGCGGTGCGGCAGTACCGGTATCGAGGCTTCATCGAGCAGATACGCCCCCAGTAGCGAAGCCATCGCATCGAAATCTGCCTGCTCATGAGTCTGGATGATCTTCATTTGCTCCAATATTGTAATCGAAATTCAGGTCAGCTACTCCGTACCCCTCACGCCATAATCCCAAGATCCGAGTTAGGGATGCCAGTTCACACAATTAATGGCATAATTAGTCCCCGGCGGTGGTTATCTATGGCTGACGAACAGGATCTAACAAACATCTGGGATAAACTTCTCTCAAGACAGGCTGAAATAATCCTTCCGGCATATAACTCGCTGGATCCGCCGGAAAAAGCAGCCGTACATACTCATCTCCAGCGTATGGCGACTGAACCCGATTGGCATCCGGAGCAGCGTCTTTCCGCCTTAGCTGCCCTGAAAGCCATTGCTGAGGAAAAACAGGGATGATTTGAAAATATGGACATACGTCAGCTTACTCAAGAAATGCATCGCTTTGTCCGCGCCCAGGGCTGGTATACCGCGGACAGTTCACGGCCTCAAACCCTGCGTAATCTGGCGATATCCCTTAACCTGGAGGCTGCTGAAGTATTAGAACATTTTCAATGGGGGGAAGATTCTGATAATTATGACAGCCTTGCGGGCGAGCTGGCAGATGTCGCCTTGTATTTACTGCAGATAGCCAGCATTGCAGGGATCGACCTTGAACAGGCGATCCTGAAGAAACTCGAATACAATTACCAGCGCACTTGGGACCAAGACCGAGAAAACAAGGGATAAAGTATTTAATGAACATCACTGTATTTGGTGGCTCACAGCCAAAACCACATGAACCCGTCTATATCGAAGCTCAACGGTTTGGCTATCTGCTTGGCGCTCAGCGGCACACCGTGTTAACCGGGGGATATATCGGCACGATGGAAGCCGTGTCCCGAGGAGCGGCATCTGCCGGCGCTCATGTCATCGGAGTTACATGCGACCAGATAGAGGCCTGGAGACTTGTACATCCCAACGCCTGGGTTGCCGAAGAGCGGCGATGCAGCACCCTGCAGCAGCGTATTATGACATTAATCGAGGCCTGCGATCTGGCCTGCGCGCTTCCGGGTGGACCCGGTACATTAACCGAGATTTCTCTGATGTGGAACCTGCTTCTGACCAGCTCGATCTCTCCCCGCCGTTTGATCCTGATCGGCAAGGGATGGGATGTCACATTTAAGTCAATGTTTAAACACCTGTCAGCCTACATCCCGGAGGATCAGCGAAAATGGTTGAGCTTTGTACCGGATGTCGATGCCGCCGCTAGATTGATCTCCGAACTTCAGTCATAGATTATCAAATCAGATGCCTGCCATCCATCTGGCAAAACTGAAATACCAATGCGCCCAATTGGCCGCTCTATACGAGCAGCCCACTCGATTCGTACGCCAGCTGCATAAGCTTATGCATTTTTATTCAAACCGTACTCACCGAGCAGGCCAATCAGGAACACCGCCCCCATTGACCCCTGCATATAACATCCCCCGACCAGTCATACGCCAGCTCGTGGTAGAACTAAGTCCGCTGGCAGCCGCCAACGCGATGCAAACCCTGGCTCTATGCGATGCCCTATGGGCCGAAGATTACTACGAGTTTCGCTACCTGGCAGCTTATTTGTTAGGGCAAATTACGACCGGTCCCACCAGCGAAGTGCTAAGTCGAGTGATCCAGTGGAGCAATCCTCCCCCGGAGATGCGGCTGATGTCCGTCCTGATGGAGCAGGGGATGGGGCGCCTGAGAAAAGACTCACCTGAGGCGGTGATAGAGCAAATCGAGACCTGGTTGAGTGAGTCGGTAGTCAGCAAGCAGAAGACAGGCTTGAATGCACTGATCCCATTAATCGAATCGGGCGATTACGAAAATTTACCGATATTCTTCAAGCTGCTCTCCCCTTTAATCCGTAAGATTCCAGATGCCCTGCGAGACGAGGTGCGTGAAGCTCTCCAGGCTCTTGCCCGCCGCTCACCGGTCGAGACTGCCCAATATCTGCGCCAATATCTGGAGGCCACTAACAGCTCAGATACTGCGTGGCTTTCCCGTCAATGCCTGCCGTTGCTGCCAGAAGATAGCCAGGCCTCTCTACGTGCGGTTCTCAGGCAATTCCCTGCTCAGACAGATTTTCTATCCAGATAATCTCCCGGCCCCGAACTTACAAATCCTTTGACTGTACCTTCACAAGCCCACGTTATGGTATAATCTGCCCGCTTTGACTAGCCCTACCAGCGGCAAGACGGGATGATCAGTTTCGCATAAGACCATCCCAAACTAATCCAACGCTGCTGATATGGAGACCTGCTGATTATGATGAAAGGAGTAGGCAGACGTCATGACGATTGATAAAGAAGCTAAAAGTAAGCTGATGGAGGAGTTTTCCCGTCATTCAAAGGATACAGGTTCGCCTGAAGTCCAGATAGCGATCCTGACGAATCGCATCAATGTACTCACCGATCACCTGCGTGCCCACAAACACGACGAATCGTCCCGCCGCGGGCTGCTGAAAATGGTGGGTCAGCGGCGCCGGTTGCTATCTTATGTCCGACGGAAAGATTTCCAGCGTTATATGGCATTAACAGAAAAACTGAACATCCGGCGTAAGTAGCGCTCATATGGAGTAGGTGGACCATCCCCTCCCTCTACTCTATATTGATCTGCCATCACATCATCCTGGATGTTTGCGGGTGAGCGAACGGCTCCCTTCATGCCAAGACGAAAGATTCAGTTAATTGAATCTGGACCAGTGAGTTGTTCACTGGTCATTACTCGATTTCTAGATACTATATTTTTTCATTGCCCACCGGTTAGGAATTGAAAGATGGCGACAACCTGCATGGGAAAATGTTGTTGTCGATACCTTTCAGTCCCTGACTGGGTGGGTCATCAAGGAGAATAGATGAAACCACAAGTCCATAGCTACCAGGTAACCCTTGGTACAAAAACATTCATTTTTGAGACCGGTCATTTGGCCGGTCAGGCCGGTGGAGCTGTCACGCTGCGCGTTGGCGACACCGTTATCTTCGCTGCTACGACAATGAGCAGCGACATTCGGCAAGGGATCGACTTCTTCCCTCTGACCGTTGATTATGAGGAGCGGATGTATGCCGGCGGGCGTATCCCAGGCTCTTTCTTCCGCCGCGAAGGTCGTCCCACTGAAGAGGCCATACTGACTGCCCGCTTGACTGATCGACCACTGCGCCCGCTCTTCCCCAAAGATATGCGCAATGACGTACAGGTCATCCTGTATTCATTCTCGACCGACGGTGAAAACCCGATCGACATCCTGGCAGTGAATGCTGCATCCGCAGCACTGATGATCTCAGATATTCCATGGTCTGGGCCTGTGGGTGCTGTGCGCGTGGGCTTGATTGAAGGAGAATATGTCCTCAATCCGACCTTTGCGGATATGGAATATTCCGATCTCGATCTTCGTTTAGCAGGTACGCGCGACGCCATCCTGATGGTTGAGTGCGGGGCGAAGGAAGCCTCGGAGCAGGTAATGGTTGCGGCATTGGATTTCGGTCACAAAGCCATCCAGCCCATCATTGACCTGCAGGAACAAATGGCAGCAGAGATCGGTAAGCCGAAAACCACCTATACTTCATTCAAAATCGATGAAACACTGGAAGCCACCATCTCCGAAAAGGTTGCGGCGCCTCTCACCGAGATACTTAACCGGCCTTTTGTCAAATCTGAGCAAAATGCCAGCATCGATGCGTTGAAAGAAACCTTGGTGGCGGAATTGGCAGGTGAAGACGAAGCGAAGGCACAACAAGTCATCGAGGGCTTCGATCATGCAGTCAGAGGCATCGTCCGCCAGCGTATATTACAACAGGGCGTGCGACCTGATGGCCGCGGCTACACCGATATCCGCCCAATCTGGTGCGAGGTCGATGTAAGTCCTCGCGCCCATGGCTCTGGTCTGTTCACTCGCGGTGAGACACAGGTAATGACGCTTGCCACCCTGGGTACCCCCCGCGAAGCCCAGGAGCTTGACAGCTTGACTCCTTCAGAGAGCAAGCGGTATATCCACCATTACAATTTCCCTCCATTTTCAACCGGAGAAGTAAAACCACTGCGCGGCGCCTCGCGGCGGGACATCGGTCACGGTGCTTTAGCAGAACGCGCCCTGCTGCCGGTCATTCCGGCAGAGATTGATTTCCCATATACGATGCGCCTGGTGTCCGAAGTCCTGTCTTCGAACGGATCGTCATCCATGGCTTCCGTGTGTGGCTCCACGCTTGCCTTAATGGATACTGGCGTACCGATAAAATCGCCGGTAGCGGGTGTTGCCATGGGTTTGATCAAGGAAGGCGAACCGTATGCAATCCTGACCGATATTCTGGGCGCAGAGGATCACCTGGGTGATATGGATTTCAAAGTTGCCGGCACCGAGCACGGTATCACTGCCTTGCAGATGGATATCAAGACCAAGGGCCTTTCCTCGGAGATCATGTCTCAGGCGCTCGAACAGGCCCGCCAGGCACGCCTGTCGATCCTGTCCCAGATGTTAGCTGTTATCCCCGCTCCGCGTCCGGAGTTAAAGCCGCATGCCCCGCGCATTACCGTGGTAAAAATACCCGTTGACAAGATAGGGGCTGTGATCGGACCCGGTGGAAAGATGATCCGCAGCATCCAGGAAGAGACTGGTGCGAAGATCGATATCGGCGAAGATGGCTCGGTATTTATCGCCACAGCGGATGGCGAGAGCTCACGCAAAGCTGTAGAACGCATCGAGGCTCTCACCGAGACACCCGTTATTGGACGTATCTATACCGGACGCGTGGTCCGCACTACTGATTTCGGCGCTTTCGTAGAAATCCTACCCGGCATCGATGGCATGGTGCATATCTCTCAGCTCGATAGTGAACGGGTAGAGCGGGTCGAGGATATCGCTCGCCTGGGAGATGAGCTGACGGTCATGATCACCGATATCGATGAGCATGGCAAGATCCGTCTATCCCGACAGGCTGTCCTGGAAGGCTGGACTGCCGAAGAGGCCAAGCAGCGCGACCGGCGTGGTGGAAGCGGTAGTTCCGGTGGGCGTCCAGGCCAACGCGGCGGTCAGGGTGGCTATAACAAACGACCCGCAGGCGGTCAGAATCGCAGCCGTCGTTAAAGCAGCGCCAATCCGAGCTGGAGGGCACGATGTATTTCTTCAACCCAGACGAACGCATGACGAAAGATCTCACCCCTGCAATCCGGGCACGCACATTCTGGGGCGAAAACGTGATGCTGGCGGTGGTTGACCTGGATGCCTATGCCGTATTACCAACTCACTCTCATCCTCACGAGCAAGGCGGAATCATCTTGAGGGGAGAGCTGGAGTTTACAGTTGGCGACGAGAAGCGCAGCTTACGAGCAGGCGATCTTTATATGATCCCTGGGGGTACAGAGCACAGCGTCCGTGTTGGTCCGCAGCCGGCCCAGGTATTGGATATCTTTGCGCCAGTTCGTGAAGACTTGAAATATTGATAATAAGAGGTAAACGGGGTTGCTGTTTGTCTAACAACAAACAGCAGCCCCGTTTTTATTTCTTTGTGGGTAAGAATGGCATATGCGGTCCTTGAACTCCCAGGAGTTCCGCGACTGCCGCACGTACAGCAGTACGGTCATCCCAGGGATATTCAACTTCCCCGAAGCACATGGACTGCTCGTGCCCTTTGCCCAGGACGATCACGACATCCCCTGGAACAGCGAGAGATAATGCAAAGCGGATGGCATCACCCCGGTCAGGTACACGCCAGAAAGACTTGCCCTCCACGCCACCGCGGCTTTCGCTGCCCTTAGCCATCTCAGCCAGGATTTCATCCAGCGATTCAGTACGTGGATCTTCCGCCGTCAGCACGCTCAGATCTGCGAGCTGAGCTGCCACCTCCGCCATCATGCGGCGTTTGGCGCGATCACGCAGGCCTGCCGAGCCAAATACAGCAATCACTCTCCCTGCTTTACCCTGCGACTCGGCGATCCCGCGGGCTGCTGTAAGCGCCCTGTGCAGCGCATTGGGTGTATGGGCGAAATCAACGATGGTGAAGAAATCCGTCCCCAGGTCCAGGTGCTCCATACGCCCAGGTATGGCGCTCAGGCTGGAGATGCCTGCTTGTGCTGTTTCAGGTGCCAAACCAAGACCAGCTACAGTGACTGCTATCGCTGCCAGGCAGTTCGACACATTATATTCCCCGGCTAACCTTGACTGTACAGGGAATTGATAATCCAGTCCAGTGACTACAAACTGCACCCCGTTCTCGTCGCTTTCAATCTTCGTTGCCCGCAAGTCTGCGTCTGACTCGACGCCATAGGTAATTCTCATGAACCGAACCGCCAGCATGCGCTCCAGCCGATCAATATGATCTGCCAGATACCCATAGGAGGTATCGTCCCGGTTCAGCACTGCCAGGCGCAGATTCTGGAAGTCTTTGTCATGCTTACTGGCAATCAAATCGAACAGCCTGGCTTTGGCTGACCGGTATGCCTCATAAGACCCATGATAGTCAAGATGCTCGTGGGTAATATTGGTCACTACGCCCACATCGAATTCGCACCCTTCAACCCGGTGCTGTGCCAGCCCATGTGAGGTGGCTTCCAGGACCGCATGGCTCATCCCTGAGCTGACCATCTGTGCCAGGTAGCGCTGGACATCTTGCGCATCAGGCGTGGTCACATGGAAACCGGTATCCAGCGTCTGGCTGCCGATGACTGCGTTTACCGTCGAGATCATGCCAGCTCGAATCCCGGCTTCCTTGAGAATATTGAAAATCAAGCTGGCAGTGGTGGTCTTGCCATCCGTCCCGGAGACGCCGATGACGGTTAATTTACGGGACGGGAATCCGAAGTATGCTGCGGAGAAATGAGCCAGCGCTTGCCGGCTGTCAGGGACCTGGATATAAGGCACTGCCAGATCCGAATAGGGCTTTTCGCCGACCACAGCCACCGCCCCACCCTGGATCGCCTGTGGGATAAAGCGGTGCCCATCGATATTTCCGCCCACCAGGGCAAAGAATACATCCCCCGGTTTGACCTGCCGCGAATCGATCGCCATCCCCCCCACCGCGATCTCCAAGCGGTGTAAATCTCCTGTCTGCCAGCTCAGGTTAGCCGGCAGGCTGCGGAACAGAGTAGATAATCTTGGCGTGGCGGGCAACGGCTCTATCATAATGAGAATAAAACATAAACCATACGAAAACCGGTCTCACCGGCTTCGTATGGTTTAGAGGTATAACGCTTTTCGGATATTAGTGCAGACCCTGCCGCAGGGTATCCAGCTGCCCAGCGACTGAACCATCCAACACCTTATCTCCGACACGCAGCACTAGACCACCCAGGATAGATGGATCAACGCGAAACGTCACGGTTGCCTGACTGCCAGTCTTGGAGAGCAGATCCCGCTTAACAGCCTCTTGTTCCTCCGAAGTGAGGGGCAGTGCACTGGTGACTTCCGCAGACGCACCCGAAAGGCTGGCACCTTCCAGAACAACTACCTTGCCCGATTTCACACCCGAGAAGAATTCATCGATCAAGGCATGCTGACGTTTCTCATCTAATGTCTCGCCGATCAAACGCTGAGTTGCAGCCATCGCTAATGCAGCAATCTGACCACGCACGTCTGCCAGCACGCGATCGCGTTCCTGGGCTGCTTCTGCCAGTGCATCCTCGCGCGCCTTGCCCGCCGCGGCCTCCGCCTCGACCAGAACATCACGCGCCGCAACTTCAGCCCGCTCGGTGGCCTCGCGCACCTTCTGATTGGCTTCCGCCTGCGCTTTCGCAATAATCTCCCGAGCATCCTTCTCAGCGTTAGCACGCGCTTCAGCTGCGATACGAGCATCTTCCATGCCCTGAGAGATTTTATTCTTACGATTTTCCAGGGCGTTGATAATCGGTTTATATCCCAGGGCGTACAGAATGAGCAACACAATGGTGAAGTTGAGCACCTGGAAAATAAAGTAACCTAAGTTAATACCCAAAGCTGCCATACGCAGTTACCCTCTTCTTTCAGGAGTCCGTTACTGTTAGCCCGCGGCGAAGATAATGATCAACGCCACAGCCAGGCAATAAATCGCTACCGCCTCAGCAAAAGCCATTCCCAGGATCATGTTAGTCTGGATAATGGGTGCAGCATCAGGATTACGTCCCATAGCCTGGACGCCACCCGCCGCCGCAATACCTACGCCCAAACCAGCACCTATAGTGCCTAACATTGCCAGACCAGCAGCCAAGACCTTCAAGCCGGTAACGAATGCGACTGGATCATCCATTTTGTGTCTCCTCTATCATGAGTGTAATGATTACGAAATCGATTGCAGGATTAATGTTGTTCTTTGCCGTGTTCATCACCGTGATGGCTCACCAGCGCCGTGCTCATGAAAATCGTAGCCAGCAGGAAGAACACATAAGCCTGGATTATACCGAAGAAGATCTCAAACAAATAGAGACCAGGCGGGAGGAGGACAGGCAGTAAGGAACCAACCAATGAGAGCAGCAGCACCCCGGCGAAGATATTACCGAACAACCGGAAGCTAAATGACAGTATTTTGGCGAACTCCAGGATAAGCTCCAACAGACCCACGACAAAATCGATGGCTCCAAACGCCCCGCCCTTAACCAACCTGCGAATTGGGATAAATTTTTCGAAGTACCTGGGACCTAATGCCCATACGCCATACACCTGTGTCATCACGATGGCGATGACAGCCAGAGCGAAGGTGAAATTCAAATCTGTCGCAGGGCCACGCAGGAATGGGATTACCTGGCAGTGTTCACACAACCCATGCTCTTCCTCTGTCGTTTCGTGGGTTGGGTCGACAACAATTCGCTCCGCACCTGCCGGATCAATCGCATAAACAGGCAAGCTGCCGATCTGGAAAAGCTTAACAATCGAATAAGCTTCTCCTGTTTTATGCGGCGCCTCCAGATAGCCGATGCTTTCGAAACCGGGCAGCATCTTGACCATATTTGCCACGAAAATCAGCAGAAAGATTGTCCCGACTACGGGGATAATCCTGCGTGCCCACTTCCCTGTCGATCCTTCCACAGTGTTCCACAAGAATTCGACGATGGCTTCAAACGCATTGTAAAATCCGGATGGAACCAACTCGCCGCTCTTGCTGAACCGGTAAGCTCCAATCGCCAGGAGAATTAACAGGACATCCGTTATAAGAGTGGCTGCCATTGAGTTAGTAATTGGGACCCCAGGCCAGATCGGTTCGGCTGGGAGAACCACCGTTGGGGGCACCGGCTTAAGGATCGACGGACCCATGAAGGCGGCATATATGCCGATTGCGACCAAAGCCAGTACAATCCAGCGTTTGACAGGGCGTCGTTTTTTCGTCTGTGCTTCGTTCACCTGTCCTCTCCTACTCTCGAAGTGTCGGTATCTTTTACTGCTGTAGGTGGTGCTTGTAAGTCTTTAACCGCCCGCTTGGCGATCCAAAAAGTCAAAAAGAGCGACAGAGGGGTCGAGATCAAAACCAGGCCAATCGTGAACAACGGCCTGGTTCCCAACACCCTGTCCAACCAGATTCCCCCGAACACCGCCCCCAAGACGATCGTCAAGGTAACACACCCCACCTCCCCACCGACAGTTAGAGCCTTCGTGTTGAAAGCAGCCAGGTAAGGATTCTTCTCGGGTGGGGAGTCGTTCGGGCTCATGACGCCGAGAATTTTATCACAAATTCAGAGCAAGATAATCTTAAAACAATACTGCCGCTGCACTGCCAGCTAAGGTAATCCACGGCGCAAAGAGTGTACCGATCAGGATGATACCCAGGCACAAAACTACCAACCCAAAGACATACGGGCTGGTAACTGGCAGCGGCTTGTTCTCATCTTCGGAGCGGTAGAGATAGACATATTTGAGAACCGTCAGGTAGTAGTAAAGGCCAATGATTGAGTTCAATATGCCCACAACTGCTAACCAGATCATATTTGCCTGTATTGCCGAGGCAAAGACCGCGAACTTGACCACAAAACCACCAAATGGCGGCATGCCCGCCAATGACAGAAATGCCACCATCATCGCCAGGGCCAGCCAGGGCGAACGGCGGCTCAATCCAGAATAGGAGGCGATCTCATCCGAGCCGGTAACTCGTCCGACGGCTGCCACAATAGCAAAAGCAGCCAGGTTCGTCACCACATAAGAGATTAAGTAGAAAATCACGCTGGATGTGCCCAATACTGAAATTGCCACCACGCCGATCATCGCATAACCGGCATGTGCGATAGATGAATATGCCAGGAGGCGCTTGATATTGCGCTGCGCCAGAGCCAATAAGTTGCCCAAGGTCATGGTTGCAGTCGCCAGCGCAGCAATCACCGCGCCCCAGTAGGGCGCCAACATGGGGAAAGCCAAGAGGAAAACTCGCAGCAGCACTGAGAACCCGGCAGCTTTCGAGGCAGTGGAAAGGAAGCCAGCGATGGGTGTTGGCGCGCCTTCGTAGACATCGGGTGCCCAGAAGTGCAGCGGTACTGCAGAGACCTTGAAGCCAAACCCGACCAGGACCAGCATTAAGACCCCGATTAGAGCTGTAACGGGAATGCTCCCTGTCATAATCTGCTGGGCGATCATAGATAGATTTGTCGTGCCGGTAAAACCGTAGAGCAAGCTGAAACCATACAGCATGATAGCGGATGTCATCGCGCCAAAAAGGAGATATTTAAAGCCAGATTCTGTGGATTTATCATCCTGGGTCAAGAATCCTGCCAGGACATAAAGGGGAATGGAGGTGGTCTCGATAGCCAGGTACAGCATGACGATATCCGCTGACGACGACATCAGCATCATCCCCAGGGTGGAAGCCAGCATCAGCATGTAATACTCGCCGCGCTTCCCCAACCCGGGCAGGTCCATCGAGAAAAGAGAGGTGAATGCGGCAGCAAACAGGAAGAGCATACGGAAGGTGAAGCCTAACCAATCCTGGCTCAGCATACCGCCCCACATCAAGCGCGCTTCCTGTCCAGGACGGGAGAAGATCAAGCCCATGACCATGATCAATCCCAAACCAAAGGCATTGATCCAGCCCAGGTTTCGCCGGGCTTCATCTTTCAGCAGTACATCAAGCAGCAAGATCAATACAGCCAGGACCAGGAGCAGGATCTCCGGCAGGATTGCTAGAACCATCCAGGATTCAAAATCGACTGTAAGCACTATGCACCTCCCAGAAGGCGCAGGATATTATTCACGCCCGATTCGACCAGGGGCACCATGATCGACGGATAAACGCCGATCACGATCAGTATTGCTGAAAGCAGCACCAGGGCTGCCTTGTCCAAAACCGTCACGTCACCGACGTGACCCTCGAATTCTTCAGGCATTGGGCTAAAAAACACCTTCGTGATAATCCGGATAATATACGATGCCGTTATCACAATAGATATGGCTGCCACGATGGCAATCCACGGCTGTCTGCCCCACACGCCCATAAATATGGGGAACTCGGCGATAAATCCTGAGAAGCCTGGCATGCCCATCGAGACCAGGCCTCCTACGATAAACGCCAGCGCCACCAGCGGCATTACTTTCCTGAAACCTCCCAGGCGGGGGATTTCACGTGTATGCGCCCGGTCGTAAACCATCCCGACTACAGCAAAGAAAAGAGCCGTCATCACACCGTGCGAGAACATTTGCACGCCCGCCCCGAGCAAGCCTTGATGGTTCAATGTTGCAAAACCCATAGCGACCAGACCCATATGGGATACCGATGAGAAACCAATAACATATTTAAAATCTGTCTGTACACTGGCGATAAACGCGCCGTAGACGACATTCACCAGAGTCAGCAGTATGATCCAGGGCATGTGGAATTTCGCGCCTTCTGGCAGGAGCATGATCCCCACCCGCAACGCGGCGAATGCGCCCAGCTTCATCAGAACCCCCGCATGGAACATGGAGACCGCGGTCGGTGCGGCGACGTGACCATCCGGGCTCCAGTTATGGAAGGGGAAAATGCCGCCGAGGACTGCAAAACCGAAGAATACGAACGGGAAGGCCACCTTCTGGAAGGCCGCAGAGAAGCCAGCTCTCTCCAGCTCAAGCATATCGAAAGAGTTCATACCGGCGACGAAGTACATCGCCAGCGCGCCGATCAAAGCCACCATCGACCCGATAAACAGGTACAACGTCAGCTTCATGGCAGCATATTCACGTGTCTCTTTCCAGCCCCAAATCGAGATCAATAAATACATCGGAAAAACAGCGATCTCGTAAAAGAAGAACAACATGAAGAGATCCAGGGTAACGAAAACGCCAAAAACGCCAGTAGCCAGGATGAACAGGAATGCAAAAAATTCACGCGGCCGGTCATCGATGCCCCAGGAAATCAGGACGCCGGTGAACATGACGATCCCGGTGAGCATCACCAGCGGAACGCTCATACCATCGATGCCAACGTGATATGAAATGCCAAGTTGGGGCAGCCAGGCGTATTTCTCTACAAATTGATATCCCGCGGCTGAGACGTCATATGAAAAATAAGCCCACACCGACAGGAGCATGGCGAAGGTTGCCGCCGCCAGAGCCGCGACGCGTATCTCCGTCTTTCTCTCGCCCGGGATCAGCAAGATCAAAATTCCCGCGATGATGGGTGTAAAAACGATTACGCTCAGGATAGGAAATTGCATTCTCCACCTCGATGTTCAGCAGTCATTCGCCTAAAGGACAACATAGTCTCAGAAGACGATTAGAATAACATCTCGACTGCGCGGTTGATCACGTTCAGGATCCAGGCCGGCCAGACACCAATCCACAGCATTAAGACCATTAAGGGTGCGATCACAACAATTTCACGCGCACTGATCTCACTGATATGACCCGCCCATTTCTCGTTCAACGGTCCATGCAGCACCATCTTAATCCCCTTCAAAATATACGCGCCGGTTAAAAACAGACCGATCATCGCCAGGGCTGTATAGACTGTGAGGATCGGCCACGACCCTCTCACAACAAGGAACTCGGAGATGAAGCCGTTCAATCCCGGCAGTCCCAAAGATGCCATCGAGGTGAATATTAAGATCCCCCCATATACGGGGACCAGGGGGAACAAGCCTCCATAGTCATTCAAATTACGAGTGTGCGTCCGCTCGTAAATCACGCCGACCAGGAAGAACATCGCCGCAGCCGACAGCCCATGATTGAACATCTGCAGCACCGCCCCATTGAGAGCAATGGTCGCATTTTCAGTGCCCATCGCGAAAGCGGCCGCGGCAATTCCCAGCACGACGAAGCCCATATGGTTTACGGATGAGTAGGCCACCAGGCGCTTGAAATCTGTCTGTCCGTAAGAGGCGAGAGCACCAAAGATGATCGCCAGGACTGCCAGCAATCCAAGAGCTCCGGCATAAGCCTTCGATTCCGCCGGATAGAGGGGAAGCACCAGCCGTAAGAAGCCGTATGCACCCAGCTTAAGCAGAACACCCGCCAGGATCATAGAGCCCGCAGTGGGAGCCTCGGTATGGGCATCTGGCAGCCATGTATGGAACGGCCAGACCGGGACCTTGATAGCGAAAGCGATGACAAACGCCCAAAAAGCGATCGATTTAACAGTCGAGATTGACATACCAAATAATGGCTGGTCCAGAGCAGGCCAGGCTGCGTAAAGCTGGGGCAGATCGAAAGTGCCTGCTACGACGCCGATCATCTGGATCGCCAGAAGCAAGCCCAATGAACCCGCCATGGTATAGATCATAAACTTGAATGAAGCATATGCACGTGCAGATACTTTTCGTCCCCCCCAAATCTCACGCTCGCCTTTTTCACTACCCCACTGGTTGATCAGGAAATACATGGGTACCAGACCGAACTCCCAAAAGACGAAGAACAGGAGCAAATCGAGTGTGAGAAAGACCCCCAACAATCCCATCTCCAGCAGGAAGAACAGCGCCATATAGGATTTCACCCGGTCGGTGATGCTGAAGGAGGCTAGAATAGCCAGCGGGGTCAGCAAGGTGGTCAGCAGCACCATGGTCAGCGAGATGCCATCCACCCCGACATGATAGCTTGAATTGATCGGTGCATACCAGACGGCCTGCTCCTGGAACTGGAAACCGGGTGTAGCAGAGCTGAAGCCCAACCACAGCGCAATCGAAAAACCCAGGGGGATGAAGCTGAGGATAAACGCAGTCCAGCGTATTAGGTTCTCCTGGTCACGCGGCAACAAGGCAATAATAACTGCCGCAGCAACCGGAGAAAACAGGATGAATGTGAGCAAGTGATTTGAAACGAGTTCCATTTAGTCGCTCCTCACCATGCCAGCCTAGGGAGTTGAGACCAGCAAGTAATAGAAGAGTACACTGAAAGCAGCCAGGCTCACCAGAGCAACGATCATGTACTGCTGTATCTTGCCGGATTGGATGAAGCGGAAGGTGCGTCCTAGGCGTTTTGTCCCTTCGCCGACGAAATCACCAAATCCATTCACAATTGGCTTATCAATGTAGTTGCGGAAGAAATCGCCAAGGGTTATCGAGACACGCGCAAACCAATGCAGTATACCGTCGATTACCTTCCGGTCGATGAACAAGTAAGTAAAGGATTCAGCCAGCCAATAAGCCGGGCGGACAAACAACCGGTCATACAGCTCATCGAAATAATATTTATTCTTCAGCACCGGATAAACCGGTCCGAGTGGTGATTGGAGCGGATCTTTTTCACCTGCTTTTACTTTACGGTATACGACCCAACCCAGGTAAAGACCACCCAATGCAACGACCAGGGAAGTCAGCAGGGGGATGAAGCTGAAATCAACCGCCTCGGGATGCTCGAGTAAAGTGCCGCCCATAAACTCATGGAACCAGTTGGGGATCAATCCACCAAGGACAGGAAAATGCTCTGGGATGCCCACCCAACCAGCCGCAACCGCAAAGACAGCCAGGATGATCAGGGGTGCGGTCATCGTCCACGGCGTTTCCTTTGCGTGTTCGGCAGCCTCAGTGCGCGGCTCGCCCAGGAAAGTCAGGCTTATCTGGCGCATCGTGTAAAAAGCGGTGAGCAAAGCTGCCAGAGCAAGGACAATAAACACCACCCAAAATCCATGGCCCCAGGCATCCGATAGGATCTCGTCTTTTGACCAGAATCCTGCCGTGACCAGTGGAAAACCGGACAGCGCCAAACCACCGATCAGAAAAGTCCAGAAAGTGATGGGCATCTTCTTTCGCAGACCGCCCATATTGAACATGTCTTGCGGGTCGATATGGGCGCCGGTATGCAAGACCCCGTGCTCCATACCGTGGATGACTGAGCCCGAGCCCAAGAAAAGCAGTGCCTTGAAGAAAGCGTGCGTGATGAGGTGGAAAGCGGCTGCTACATACGCCCCAATCCCCAGGGCAGCGATCATGTAGCCGAGCTGCGAAATCGTTGAATATGCCAGAACACGCTTGATATCGTTCTGCGTTACGGCGATGGTCGCTGCGAACAGAGCAGTAAACGCTCCAATAAACGCCATAGCTATCATCGGCGGTGAGAGTACACCATGCTCAGCGCCGGCTGACAGCAGGGGATAGCTGCGGATCACCAGGTAGACACCTGCAGAGACCATGGTAGCAGCATGGATCATGGCGGATACGGGGGTGGGGCCTTCCATGGCATCCGGGAGCCATACATGCAGAGGCCATTGAGCAGACTTCCCTACTGTGCCGATAAAGATCAAGATGCCAATCAAACCGGCAGCCGATAATCCCAAGAAACCGGTTGGGGTGGTCGCCAGAGTATGAAGCACCCCTTCGTTATAAAAGATTTCGCGATAGTTCAGTGTGCCGGTAGCGGAGTAAAGATAAGCGATGCCCAGCAGCAGGAAGACGTCGCCAACACGCGTGGTCATGAAGGCTTTGATCATTGCTGCCCTGGCTGAAGGCTTTGCGTACCAAAAGCCGATCAGCAGGTAAGAGCACAGACCCATGATCTCCCAGCCCATGAACAAGGTCAGTAAGTTATCTGTAACAACCAGCAGGAACATCCCAAACGCAAATAATCCGATGAAGGCAAAAAAGCGCGAGTATATCGGTTCAATGGATGGTACCTGGTGCGAATGACCGTGAGCATCGGTGACCGTGGCGCCATGCGGAGGCAGCCCCGGCATATCATGATCGCCTTTCGGCTGACCGTAGTTGTGATACCCCACGCTATAGATGAAGATCATCAACACGGTCCAGGCCACAAAGAAAAGCGTTCCGGCAGTCAGGGGATCGACTTGTATACCTATATTAAAGGTCTTGCTTCCGGTCGCTAACCAGGGGATCGAAGACATTATCGGGTGCTCGCCCAGATGTTCGATCCGGATCACCCTGAAAAAGACCACCATGCTACCCAACCAGGATAAGAATGCCGCTCCAACAGCCAGGGTATGGCTGAGAGGTTTACTGCGGTTGGTGAACAGAATGATAAGGAAAAATGCCAGGAGTGGCGGGAGGGGGATTAGCCAGGTAATCAGTTCTGTCGTCATAATTGCTCCTGAATAAAACGCATCTGGTTATAGCGGCGCATCAGCGATGCGTTTTAGAATTTCAGCATATCGATCTCGTCGGCATTAACCGTATTGCGCCGGCGGTAGATAGAGATGACCAATGCCAGACCGACAGCCACTTCCGCGGCAGCAACAGCAAAAACCAGCACCGCAAATGCCTGGCCGGTGATCGCCTCAGGGGCGATATAACGCCAAAAAGCGACCAGGTTAACATTCACGGCGTTGAGCATCAGCTCGATGCCAATAAAAATGGCAATCGCGTTCTTGCGCGCCAGGACGCCAAACAATCCGATGCAGAATAGAGCAGCTGAGAATATCAAATACCAGGATAATGTGATCATCAAACCTCCTCCGCGGCTATTTCCTTTCCCAGGCGATGATGATGGCTCCAATCAGCGCCGCAAGCAGCAGCACTGAGGCGACCTCAAACGGAATGATATACGCACTGGGCGAGACCAACGCCTGACCAAGTTCTACTAAAGGGTCAGCGCGGGCGCTGATTGATGGGAGAGTGGTATTGAAACCTCCCCAGCTAGAAAGCAACCACCAAAGACCCCCGAAAAGAACGACCGCAATCAGTGCCGCCCAGGGCCAATTCGAGCTGATCTGGCCGCCCGCATCCGCAATGAGCCGGCGTGTCATCATGATGGCGAATATCATTAAGATCGAGATCGCGCCGATATAGATAATCACCTGCGCAACAGCCAAAAAGCCTGCATTCAATATCGCAAAGGTAATCGCCACCCCAAACAGTGCCAGGATCAACCACAATGCTGCATGCACCATGTTGCGGGATGTGACTGCCATCAGTGCCGCTCCCAGGGTGATTACGGCAACAATCAGGAAAACGAAATGCATTCCAGTCATCTGCACTCTCCCAAGAGGTCAGGGTGTTGTTGAAGAAACAGTCGTGCTGGGTGGCGCCGCCACAGGCCGCGGTTCTGCCACCCGCTTCCGCTCGGTCCGGGCGCGTGACCGCAAGATCAGCAGGGTAATCCAGGCAATCAGGACGTTAGCAACAAGCATCCCGGCTACGTATAACCAGTACGGGCTCGTCACTAGCACTTTTTGCAGGATAGCGGTTACGATGACCACAACCAATGACAGCGGGGTGAGGAATTTCCAGTTGAAGCCCAACATGTGATCGATACGAAGACGCGGCAAAGAGTATTTCAGCCACATAATCACCCAGTAAATGAAGAAGGCCTTGATGAACAAGTAGCCCACCCCCAGTATTGGGATTGCCTCTGCACCGGGCCCACGCCAACCGCCCAAGAATAAGGAGGAAATAATCCCCCCGACTGTCAAGGCATGCAGCAGCTCGCCGGCATAGAACATCCCGAACTTCATACCGGTATACTCGATGTGGAAACCAGCCACAATTTCAGACTCGGCCTCTACCATATCAAAGGGTGCACGGCCTAGCTCGGCAATTGATGTCAGGAATACAATCACAGCCGCGATCGGAGCCAGAACAACGAACCAGACCGGGCTTTGCGCATCGACGATCGCGTTGATCCCCATCGTACCAGCCAGGATCACAGGCACCAACAGGGCTATTACCATCGGGACTTCGTACGAAACCATCTGGGCAACCATCCGGAATGCACCCAGTAATGCGTATTTGTTATTCGATGACCAGCCTGCCATGATGATCCCGAGGGTGCTTATCGCCCCGATGGCAACCACATACAATACACCAACATTGATATCGCTTCCAACAATCGTCGGTGCCATGGGGATCACCGCCCACAGCATCAGAACGGTCGCCAGAGCCATCACGGGAGCCATATTGTATACAAACCGGTCTGCTCCCACTGGTGTGATATCTTCTTTGATCAGCAGTTTGATCACATCGGCTACGGGCTGGATCAAGCCAAAAGGTCCCAGACGGTTCGGCCCAAGGCGATCCTGAAACCGCGCCACCACCTTGCGTTCCACCCAAACCAGGAAAATATCGATCACCAACACAAAAACGGCGATGACGACCACACCGATCACGGTCATGATCAGATTCACCGCCTGTGGTGCAAGACCCCATCCGAGCATCAGGTTTTCCAACCATTGTGCAATCAATGTAACTGGGTCACCCATGCAGTTTCTCCTCTTTGATAATCCAAATTGAGGTCAAACAAAATCAACCGGGGACAAATAAAAGGCTGAGGGATAATCCATCAGCCTTTATCTTTCTATTTATGACTTATACCCACTCCAATACGCCTTTGCGCCAGGCATACAGCAATCCGACCACCAGGATCAGGATAAAGAGTACGCCTTCCAGAACAGCGAACAAGGGAAGTTGGTTGAATGCGGCTGCCCAGGGGTACAGGAATACGGTTTCCACATCAAAGATTAAGAACACCAGGGCGAATATGTAGTACTGGACACGAAACTGCACCCAGGTATCACCGACCGTTTCGATACCACACTCGTAAGTTTGTGATTTTAACGGGCTGGGCTTGCGGGGGGCGATCAAACGAGGAATGAGCAAGGCCGCGATCGGTAAGAGGGGGGCGACGACTAAGAAAACGCCGATGAATAACCAGTCATTCACCTTAGCTGCTCCTTATTTACAATGGGATAAGCGGAGGGGCATGTAAAAAGCGCGCTAACGCGCGCCTTTACGCGCTCCTTCAACGAATGAATCCAACGTTCGTTGCCGCGATTATCAACGGCGAAAATTTTACCATACTATATCTTAGTTTACCATGTTACAACTTTCACATAAGCGACATGACAAATATGGGTTGTCATGTCAGGACTACCACCGGAAACCCTATTCTCTGGATCTTAAAAATCAGCGCATTACTATCCAAGTGGGGGAAAATAGGTTAAACTGAACCAGCACATACTCGAAACCGGTATGTATGTTGAGTAGATCATTATGGATAGACAGATAACCCCCTCTAAAAGTGATCGTTGGTGGGATATTCCCGCCGCTGTGTTGCTACTCATTATCCTGACCACAGCCTTCACCCGCCTTACTGCCACCGAATGGACCGGGGGTCTGCAGGTTACACGCACGATTACTTATCTCGGACTGGTCGCTGGTCTGGCATTGGGCCAAAGCCGCTTCTCAGCACGTCTGGCGACAGTATTCGCCATCCTGTACGGTGTGTTTGTCGTCCCCTGGCGTTTAGGGCTGCTCCTTGGAGAGGGGGTTTTGTGGACAGAACGGCTGCTCAGCATGGGTGGGCGATTATCCACGATCCTGGTACAACTGGTGCGCAGGCAGGCAGTCACGGATAGCTTCTTGTTCCTGGTGTTGATGGGGACGCTCTTTTGGTTCCTCAGCATCTATGCCGGTTACTCGCTCACCCGCTATGCTAATCCCTGGCGAGTAGCCTTGCCGGTTGGCGTAGCTCTGGTGCTGGTTCATTCATACGACTCGTACTTCGCAAGCAGGATCTGGTACCTGGTGATTTATCTCTTCTTTGCCCTGCTCCTTGTGGCCAGGTTAGTCTACCTGCATAATCGCAACCGCTGGCAATCGACCAATACATACATCCCCCCATATCTGGGCGTCGATTTCGTCCGCCTGGCTCTCATAGCCACCCTGGTCCTGCTGCTGCTTACCTGGACGACACCTGCACTGGCAGATGCGATTCCTGCTGCTCAAGAGGTATGGCAAAAACTGAAACAGCCATGGAATGATATCCGCAATACGATGGATAATGCCTTTGCATCATTGCGTTCGACTGTAGGCATTGTCTCAGATTACTATGGTCCCAATTTATCCTTGGGGCGCGGAAACCGGTTAACCGACACGCAGGTATTCACCGTATTGGTTCCAGAAGAGAGGGTAGATAACATGCGCTATTACTGGCGGGCGCGTGTCTACGATTCCTACGAAAACGGCTGGAGGAGCACGCTGCTCAGCACCGAGATCCTCGATGCCGAAACCTTCGATCTAAGGTACCCCGATTCCGCCGATAATGCCCCCGGGCAATATTCCTTTTCGTTTAACCTGTCTTCACCGCTTGCCACGCTGCTGGCACCAAGCCAGTTAGTCTGGGTCAGCCGACCGGTTAAACTCGAGCTCGAATTTAATGAAAACGGTGAAGCCGATCTAGGGTCATTACGCGCCACCCCCCCGTTAAGGGCCGGGGAAACTTATCACATTCGATCGTCCTTCAACCAACCCACCATAAAAAGCCTGCGTGAAGCCGGAACGGAGTACCCAGATTGGGTGACCGAGCGCTACCTTCAACTGCCTGAGACCATTACACCGCGCACCATCCAGCTTGCGCAATCGATCGCCGCTGGAAATAACACGCAATATGACATCGTAATGGCTGTGACCAATTACCTGCGCCAAAATATCGAGTACTCCGAAACCGTGCCCGCGCTGCCAACCGATCAAGATCTTGTCGATTGGTTCCTGTTCGATTTGAAACAAGGCTTCTGTAACTATTATGCTTCTGCAGAGATCATTTTACTGCGGGCATTGGGTATTCCGGCGCGTTTGGCGGTCGGCTACGCGCAGGGAGAACCCCTGGAAGTTGCCAACGCATATATGGTCCGGCAGCGTGACGCTCACGCCTGGCCTGAAATTTACTTCCAGGGTATCGGCTGGGTGGAGTTCGAACCCACAGTTTCGCAGCCCAGTCTCTTACGACCGCAGGGTGAAGAGCTCGAGAACCCGGTCGCGATACCCACCCCAAACATTTTGGGACCGAATGATGAAGAAAATTTCGACCCTTCAACGTTGGCTGATACAGGAACCCCTGAGGGCATAGAAACACTGCCGTGGGCCGCGATAAGCATCGGAGCAGCCATCGCAGGCTTACTCGTGGTGCTGGCGTTGCTGCTGGTTCCATTAGCCCGGCGCAGACGCTGGCACGAGAAAATACCCATGCTGCCTGTGATGTTAGAAACCGGCATTCGCAAGTTCGGGATTCAACCCCCCAAACTGCTGGTAAATTGGTCGCTGCGGGCGCGGCTGTCGCCTCTTTCGCGCGCATATCAGGAGATCAACTTTGCGCTCGACCGGCTGGGTAGTACCCCCAGCCCCACAGACACACCTTCGGAGCGCGTTTCCGGATTGACTGCTGTTCTTCCTCTAGCCGGCCCGCCAGCCGGGCGATTGGTGGAAGAGTATCAAACCACAATCTACAGCCGTAATTATTCTCCTGACGTACCAACCGCTAAGCAAGCGGGTAGCGAAATCCGCCAGCTATCTTATCGCGCCTGGCTGCAGAAACTATTCAATCCTCCCCGAAAAAATCGCTTTTAATTTCAGGACCAACCTCGAGGCGAAAAAATTATACGATATCTCTGTAAAGATCAGCGAAGAGTGCAGGTCCACCGCCGGTATGCCAGAACAAAACGGTTTCACTTATGTTGAATTTACCCCGGCGGATGAGGTCGATCATCCCTCCAGCTGCCCTGCCCGTGTACACCGGATCGAGCAGCAGCCCTTCTAAGCTGGCAAAGGCGCGGATCGCCTCCCGCTCAAGATCACCAAGGATGCCGTAACCTGCCCCCAGATAGTGATCATCGACCAGAACCTCATCCGCTTCGAAGTCGATCTCCTCTTGGAAGATCCCAACGACCTGGCCTGCCAATCCAGCGACTCGTTCCTGCAAAACTGCTGCAGGCTCATCGATGCTGATCCCCAATATCTTCCCACGCCAGCCGAACAGGCGCGCGCCTGCCACCAACCCGGCTTGAGTGCCTCCTGATGAGGATGGGACGACAATCCAATCTGCGGTGATTTTCTGAGCAATGAGCTCGCCCATTGCCAGAGCGTACCCGGCCGCACCAAGCGGACTTGATCCCCCATAAGGGATCAAGTATGGTTTTCGCCCTGCTCTGTCAGCGCGCTCAACCGTCTCTTGCAGGACCTGGCTGCGATTTAGGCGGTCGCTCCAAACAATATCCGCCCCGAATAAGTTGTCCAGCAGCAAATTGCCGGTGAACATCTCTGGCGGATCACCAGTCAGCACCAGGATGCAATCGAAACCAAAACGCGCAGCTGCCGCCGCGGTTTGCCGGCAGTGGTTGGATTGTACTGCACCGGCAGTCACCAGGGTGCGCGCTCCCCGCTCCCTGGCATCGGCGAGCAGCAGTTCCAACTTGCGAGTTTTATTCCCACCAAATGCCAAACCTGTCTGGTCATCACGTTTAACCAGCAAGCGCGGACCGCCTAATGAACCGGCTAGCCTGTCTAGCGGTTCTACCGGGGTCGGCAGATGGGCAAACTGCAGTCTGGGTATCTCTTTCATGTAGGCCTCTCCATACCTTGCTAATTACCGGCGCTATACCGGGACGGTTAGACCTGCCTATTGCGACCAAACAGCTGGCAGATCATACAGCGAGTTCTTGACGGATGCGCTGCCTGCCGCGCCCACGCATCACTGCCAGGATGTGAGGCAGTATCTTGACATACAGATTATAGGCATTTTTTTGTACAGGCAAATCCCATGCACCGATCGTCCTAACGACCTCCCCACCCAATCCTTCCTTAAACCGGTAGACACCCCACAACGGATCACTCTCAGTGAAATTGTCAGGTGCGCCCCATAGATCGTAGGTATGACAGCCGCTTAGCTTGGCGGTCCGGATTGCTTCCCATTGCAGTAGATAGTTCGGCATCTTCTCTCGGTGCAGCTCACGGGACATGCCATAAAGATACCAGGCTCGTTTGCCAAACATAAAAAGGATGATGGCACCGACCGGCTCGCGGTCCACATCGGCAATCAACAGCTCAGCCATGCCTGCATTCAGGAAGGTCGACCAGACAGTCTGGTAATAGCTGGAATCTCTGATCACAAAACCATCCCGCGCGGCGGTCTCGGAATACATACGGTACAGTAAATCGATATCGGAGAGCTGCCCTTTGCGAACGATTACCCCCTTACGCGCCGCCAGCCGGATATTGTAGCGGGCTTTTTGCTTCATACTCCCTAAAATCTGTTCCTCTGTTGGTAGCAAATCCAATAAGACGGTGTTTCTGAACTGGATCTGTTGGTCAGAAAACAGCCAGCCCTGGCTCTGTAGCTCACGGCTGACCAAGATCCCGTTATTGTCATCTGTATAGGATCCCGCACCCGGGACTCCAACGCCCATACGGAGGTCCGGATCGATCTTAATGAAGATCGCCCTGGCTTGCCGGGCAAGGTGTTTCAGATCCCCCAATACCTGCTGCCGCAGCGCATCGTCACACCAGTCTGCCAGCAATGGACCTTTTGGAACATACATGATGCGCAGCGGTATGGTCACACCTCGAATGGATATCGAGCGGATCAGGATAAGCGCAGCTGCCGCAGCATCTATCGGAGAAGACAGCCTGTTTTCTGCAAGTTGATAGCTGCCTGCAGAACCCGACCAGAGGTAGAACTCCGGCTGCCATCCATACTTAGCTTTTATACTGGCCCATTCCGCGCTCTGCAGAACATGCGGCTCTGGCAAGCGCGTGATGGTTGCATCCCAGGCAGATGGGTTGACATCTTTCATGCAGGCGTTCACGGTATTCTATGCCTCGATCCTGTTCCGCTTCACCCAGGTCCGGTAAAAAGCATACAGCGGATGGTTGTAGATTCGCTCCCATGGTCCAGCAGCACGCCGCAGAGTGCCGCCAAAACCGCGTTTAAATCGATAAACGCCCCATAACCCATCCGTACGCTCCAAAAACTGGCTTTCCAGGTCTGCCAGATCTACATCCGGAACACCCCACAGGTCATACTCCTCGCATCCATGGGAGCGCGCCCAGCGCATCGCTTCCCACTGGAGTAAATAGGCAGGCATGTGCTCACGGCGCCTGTCGCCGGAAGCCCCGTAGAAATACCAGGCCCGCCTGCCATTGCGAAAAACCATCAAGGCAGCCAGCGGCTCTCCCATGTAATCAGCAATAAAAAGTTCGCATGCGTTGGTCGGGTGGAACAAATCCATTGCGCGCCGGTAGTAGTCCAGGTTGTGTACACCAAACTGGTCACGCGCGCCTGTTTCGAGCATCAGTTTGTAAAATAGCTCGACATCCAGGCTGACTGTCACCCGCACTCCACGTTTCTCCGCCAGCCGGACGTTATAACGGGTTTTTTGCTTCATCCTGTTCAGCAGATCGTTTTCATCCCCGCTCAAATCAAGGACAATTGTGCGCAGCGGTTGGATATTTTGTATTCCGGGGCGAAATCCAGCCGGCATACTTTTTGAATCAGGATCTTTGGCGTCAATCCAACTATCAGGTTCAACAATGAGATGGATAGCGCGCCTGCTTCGGCAGAGTGTATCAATTTCACCCCACAGCTTACCCCAATCGGCTTTATCACCCACAGGTCCTTTCGGGAGGTATGCTACTGTAAAACCCAGTGGAAGCTGGCGAAAGAGCACCTGTGCGCCACACTCCGGTCGGGCCACCCAGGCAGCCTGCCAGCCGAACCCGGATTTTAATGCACCCCAGGCTGCAGTTTGTAGAATATGAGCGTGAGGGTAGTTGGCGAGGAAATCTTGCCAGGCTGATGGTGAAACAATAGCCATGCAGAATGCTAGACGATCGAGGTCAGGTCTGGTGGAGGCGTGCTGCGCACCGCAGCCCCCGGAATAAACTCATCCAATATGCGCACAATCGAAGTCGTGTCTCCCTCCCGTGCGAGGTGGATCAGATCGTTGACCGTACGGCGCAGCTCCTGCCCACCAAGGAAATCTTCTTCTGCCAGTAAAACAATATCCGGATGCGGGGTAGGTTTATACTGCGCTCCCTGATCCCATAGCTCTTCAGATAATTTTTCCCCGGGGCGGATCCCGGTGAACGTAATTTCAATGTCTTTGCCAGGCTCCAACCCCGACAGGCGTATCAGATCCTCTGCCAGATCTAGAATACGCACTTGCTCGCCCATGTTGAGCACAAAGACTTCGCACCCCTTGCCCAAAGACGAGGCCTGCAAGACAAGGTGAACTGCCTCGGGAATGGTCATGAAGTAGCGTTCCATATCCGGATGCGTGATCGTCACCGGACCGCCGTGGCGGATCTGTTGCTCGAAGAGTGGGATTACGCTTCCGCGACTACCCAGCACATTACCAAAACGGACGACAGAAAACGCCAGTCCTGTCCGGTTAGCAGCATCCAGTACCAAAAGCTCAGCCAGGCGCTTCGTCGCTCCATATACACTGGATGGGCGAATTGCTTTATCAGTAGAAACGAGCACGAAGCGTTCTATACCAAAGTTAATCGCTGCCTCGATGACATTGCGAGTACCCAGGACATTGTTGGTGATCGCATCTTCGATGTTCACTTCCATCAGCGGCACATGCTTGTGGGCAGCAGCGTGGAAGATAACCTGCGGATGGTAGTTTTCGAACACCACATCCAGGCGATCCATATCGCGCACATCGGCAATCACAGCGTGAATTGGCAGGATGGGGTAGTCTTCTTCTATCTCCAGCAGGGTCTCGAAAATACTATTCTCACCATGCCCAAGCAGCACCAGTTCAGAAGGTCCCCAGCGAGAGACCTGTCTGCAGATTTCGCGCCCGATTGAACCACCCGCACCCGTCACCAACACACGTTTGCCTCCCAGGCTGGTCCCAATTAGACTATCGTCCATGGATACTGA
This sequence comes from uncultured Anaerolineaceae bacterium, assembly GCA_964525785.1. GTDB lineage: Bacteria > Chloroflexota > Anaerolineae > Anaerolineales > UBA4823 > JAQBDA01. Next base: position 9,110 of record CAZGIX010000012.1, on the reverse strand, counting down.
CTCTCGCCGCAACAAGTCGGTTATTTTTACCTCTCTCAAGCGACTGACGTTTACTTTTCCACCGATGAGCTCGTAGATCCCTGGCATTGTCCGGAAAGGCACCGCCTTCGAGCGGCAAGCCTCGGCCACCTTACGCACGGCTCGTCCTGGAGCACTGGGCAAGGCAATGACCACTTCATCTACCCTTTTCAGCGTCACGATCTTGGCCAAATCATCCAGGGTCCCGATCACTGGTATTCCATGGATTTGCTGTTTTTGCTTCGTCAGATCGTCATCTAAAAAACAAATCGGGATGAGGTTGAGTTGCGGATTCTTCTGCATTTCCCGCACGACCAGCGCGCCTGCATCTCCCGCCCCGACCACCAACACGCGCCGCTTGCGGCCCATTACACCATCTGGCATCGAACGCGCTTCTGCCAGCATACGCAGGGAGAATCGGAATCCACCGATAAGCGCCATCGACAGCAGCCAATCGATCGGCAGTGTCCCGCGCGGGAAATTTGGAAGGATGTTCAACGCCCGCAGGATCACCATCACCACCGATACTACGACCGAGGCGGAAGTAACCGCTGCAATAATGATCCTTAATTCCTGCGTACTGGCATATGCCCACAACCGGCGGTACAAACCGAATGAGAAATAAACCAGCGGCTTGACAATTAAAGCCACAGCCATGAACCAATAAGCCGCGGGAAGATACCAGACGAATAATGGGCCAATATCTAGTCGTAGTGCAAAGCTCCCCAGCACCGATACTGCGGTCAGGATCAAATCGCTAATGAATAATACCCAACCCCGCATCTTGATGAGGCGGCGAAAATGGATGTTCTCTCGCAGAGCTTGTATGGAAGGTAGCTTCATGATTACCAGCAAATTGTATCAGGCATTCAGAATTGCCCTGCTGGGCTGGGACAAACGCATTTACCGACCGCGGAAACCGAGCATGGTGGCGGGGGTGCGCAGGAGGATGATCAGATCCAGGAGCATGCTGCGGTGCTTAATGTAATATAAATCATACTCCAATTTTATGGTCGTTTCTTCGATCGTGGATGCATACCCCATATTGATCTGCGCCCAACCGGTGATGCCCGGTTTAACCAGCAGCCGCGCCCGGTAAAAAGGGACGTGCTTTTGAAAGGTCAGCATCAGCTCGGGGCGTTCTGCCCGCGGGCCCACCAGGCTCATCTCACCTCGTAAGACATTCAAGAATTGGGGTAGCTCATCCAGGTGGGTCCTACGCAGGATGCGCCCAATCCGAGTTGCGCGTTCATCATCCTCCTTGGCCCATTTTGGAGTACCATCAGCTTCTGCATCACGGCGCATCGTCCTTAGCTTAATAATCGTATAAGGCTGACCACCTTTACCAGCCCGGGTTTGAGTGTAGATAATTGGGCTGCCATCATCGATAAAGATCGCCAATGCCAGGAAGGGCAGCAAGATCAGCATAATCAGCGTACCAATCAGTCCACCAGCGATATCAAGCATGCGTTTGCCAAGCTCATAAAAGCCGCTCCCCTGGACTTCGTCAACGAATGAGCGCAAGATCCAATCCGCTTCCAGCAGACGGATCGGCACCCTGGCAACCAGCTGTTCATAAGCTCTCGGCATGCGGACAATCTCGATCCCACTCTCTTGAACATCCAGCAACGCCTGGAACATCTTCCCATGCATCTCGCCCGAGATGGCGACGATGATATCCGACACATTCTGCTGATTTACAACAGACAGCAGATCATCGCTGCCACCCAATACCGGATAGCTTTGGATTTCCTTGCCAAGCTTCTCGGGATCATCATCGATAATACCTACCACATAAAATGGAGGCGGCCGGATGCCGTTAGCGGTTCTCAGCAACACCTCACCGGTCTGCCCTCCACCGACAAGCAGTACACGCCGCATGAATTGGGGTGCAGTAAATATATGGATATACAACCAGCGCCAGAGCAATGTAAGCAGTGAGGCGGCGATCAGAAAGCTGGCTACTCCACGGCGCGGCAGTAATGAGCGCGGAGGATCGACATAATAAAAAAAGAGCACCAGGTAAACACCGAAGCCGATCAATGCTGCAGCAGCTACGCCGCGCACCGTCACAGACCAGTTGCCAGCACGGTGGATATCATAAAGCTCCACCAATAAGATGATCCAAAAAATAGGGGTTAGATAAAACCAGGCAGGAACACGCTCGACCAGAAATTGAAAATCGAAATCAATAAAGCGTACGGAAGAGCCCCAATAGAGCAATGAGATCGCCAGGGCGATAAGCGCCATCAGAAAATCACCTGCAATCAGCACTGCCCGCCGCTCACCCAGGCGCAGCTTTAACCGGCTGGATTTGTTCAAATATAAGGGCACGCTCATCGAACGAGAAGACTCCACAGTAAAGCGCTTCCCCAGGTCAGGTGCATGGTTGCGACTGCCAACGGAAAGCCAATTATTAGAGGTAAGTCCCGTTTACTCAGGGCGGTGCTGAGGCCTGCCAGAATGAGTACCAGGAGGTAGAAGGCGACCAAGAATAATAAGATGGGTGCAAATACAGGCGACAGAATAGATGCCGCCAATAAGAGAAGCAGACTCAAGACAAACAAAGGCGGCAGCAGCTGTCGCCAGCGGATGCTTTTAGGATTGCGCTGGAGCATCTTTCCTTTCCAAAAACCGTAGCGAAAATATTGGTGTCCCAGGGCTGGAAGGTTCGATCGGGCAAAATAGACGCAGCGTATCATCGGATCCAACCAGACAATTCCACCGGAATTACGCACGCGCACATTGAACTCGTAATCCTCATTTGTCAACAAGCTCTCGTCATAGAGCCCAATGCGCTCTACCAACGACCGTCGATAGGCTCCGAATGGGACCGTGTCTACCCGTCTCGCCTGCCCGCCAACCCTGTAATGGGCATCGCCCACCCCCAAAGGATGAGCTGCTGCCACCGCAATCGATCTGGAAATCCAACTCGCGCCGCCTGGATGTATCTCCCACACACCACCCACATTATCGCCTTTAGCCTGATGCAGCGCTTGCACACAGCGCTGAATATAGTCCGGGTAGGGGCGCGAGTGAGCATCTAACCGGACCACATACTCACCGATTGCTGCCCGGATAGCCACATTCAGTCCTGAGGGTATCGTTCGGAGTTCATTATCCAGGATCCGGATCCGCAGATCCGGATGGGACGCCTGGAAGGCGGTGATTACATCCCGAGTCCTGTCTGTAGACTGACCATCCGAGACAAGCACTTCGATCTCAGTTCGTGGGTATGTCTGGCTATACAACGCCTCCAGCAGCAGGCGAATGGTCGCCTCCTCATTGTAACATGGGACGATGACCGACACCGTGGGGGCGTTCACTGTATGGTATTGTTCAACTCACGACAGCGATCAGATCGATCTCAACCGCCCCATTGCGCGGCAGTGCTGCCACCTGGACTGTCGAACGGGCGGGCGCATCGCTCGGGAAGAATTCGGCATAGACCGCGTTCATACAAGGAAAATCGCCCATATCCCTTAAGAACACCGTGGTCTTGACTACCTCATCAAGCGACGACCCCGCAGCTTCGAGCACATGCTTCAAGTTGGTCAGCGCCTGGCGAGTTTCTGCCTCTACGCCGCCTGGAGCAAATTCGTTGGTAGCGGGATCGAGTCCGAGTTGACCGGAGGCGAAAACCAGCTCCCCATAACGATTAGCCACGCTGTAAGGCCCAAGCGCCTTCGGAGCTTTATCCGTCTTAATCGCACGTTTTTTAGCCATAATATCTCCCTGGAAAATCTTTCGTATCTATCCGAAAATTATATTTTCTTTGTGGTGTAATAATATCCGGAATGGTTCTCATTCTTTCTCGAACTTCAGCAGTTGCAGGATATCTGCCAGGGAAGCCCTGAATAGCTCCTCCATAATATCGTCGTTGACCTGGTATATCCCGCCAAACGACCCATCCCCAAAAGCCTGCCGGGCTTCCTGGGCGCTCATCAAACCGGGCACAAATGGCGGGGCTTTCTCACCCTGGGGGATATCGCCAACCCGGGTAAACGGAAAAGCCTCCAGCCAGTTTGCATGCGATGGCTTTAACGTGTGAGCCAATGCCACGTCCTGCACGCTGTGGGATTGCCACCAGGCATACCAGCCGATTTGAATTCCAGACAGCTGGTTTGCCAGCTCATACATCCGGGCACGAACAGGATCATTACCCCCATGACCATTAAGCAGCAGAAAGCGACGGAAACCTTGCCGGTAAGCCGAGCGCACCAGGTCTTCGACAATATCCAACAGGGTCGAGATCCTCAGGGACAGCGTACCGGGGTAATCCAAGAAGTATGGCGAGCAGCCAAAGCTCAACGCAGGCGCCAGCAGCACACCGGTTTGCTGGCTGGCGGCATCTGCCAGCGCCAGAGGGATCTTCACGTCACACAGAAGGCTGAGGTAGCCATGCTGCTCGCAAGCTCCGATCACCAGCATCAGGCGATCATCGCCCTTCAGATACTCCTCGATATCCATCCAGCTCAGATCTTCAAAGCGCATTACGACCACGCAGTATATTATGGTAATACGTCATCAGCCCACGATATTGACCAGTTTACCAGGAACGACAATGACCTTCTTAGGCGATCTGCCTTCCAAATATTTAACCACCGCCGGGCTCGCCAGAGCAGCCTGGCGGGCAGCTTCCTGACTGATATCGGCTGGGACCGTGATCCGATCGCGCAATTTTCCATTGACCTGCACAATTAATGTGATCTGATCTTCTGCTGCTGCCACCGAATCCACGCCAGGCCACGGCTGGGAATGGATCGAATATGGTTTACCCAGGTAAGCCCACAGCTCCTCGGTGATGTGAGGCGCTACCGGAGCCATCATGCGCAGGTATAGATCCAGTGCTTCGTTCCACTCCGCTGTACCACAGGCACCTAGCTCGCGCGCCTTGTACATCTCGTTGAGCAGCTCCATTAATGACGATACGATCGTGTTGAATTCGAAGGCCTCGAAATCATGGGTCACCTGCCGCAGGGTCTGGTGCAATTTTCGACGCAGCGATCGCAGGGTCTCGGGATCGGGATTCCCGGCTATAACTGGATCGGTGATCAAGTTCCAAACCCGCCGCACCCAGCGAACAGTACCCTCGATGCCGCTGCTGTTCCATGGGCCACCCATATCCCAACGGGCAAAGAACATCAGGTAAGCCCGGACGGTATCCGCACCATAGCGGCTGATCAGATCATCCGGCGCGACAACGTTGCCGCGGCTCTTGGACATCTTCTCTGAATCCTCACCCAGGACGATACCCTGGTTGCGAAGCTGGGTCATTGGCTCCGGTCCGCTCAGGACGCCCAGATCACGGAATGCTTTATGAAAGAAGCGCGTGTAGATCAGATGCATGGTGGCGTGTTCGATGCCGCCTGTATACGTATCTACGGGCATCCAATACCCATACTCCGCCGGATCAAATGGTCCTTTAGAATAGTGCGGGCTTAAATAGCGCAAGTGATACCAGGATGAGCACATAAAGGTATCCATTGTATCGGTCTCGCGCTCAGCAGGAGCAGCGCATGTCGGGCAGACGGTCAGTTTCCAGGTCGGGTGCAGCTTCAGCGGTGATTCTCCGGTGGGCAGCCATTCGACATCATCCGGCAGCAAGACCGGGAGCTGTTCATCCGGCACATCCAATGCCCCGTGTTCTGGACAGTATACAATTGGGATCGGCGCTCCCCAATATCGCTGGCGGGAGATCAGCCAATCGCGCAAGCGGTAGTTGACCGCCCGCTTACCGATCTTGCGCGCCTCCAGGTAATCAATCGTGAGATCGAATGCCTTGTCGCCGGGAGTGCCGCTTAATATACCGGAGTTCACCATCCTGCCGTAAGCCGGAACAGACTCGAGCATGCTGGCGCCATCTAACAGCGGCATATCCTCCAGCTGGACAACAACGCGCACTTCCAGCCCGTACTTGCGAGCGAACTCGAAGTCACGCTGGTCATGAGCCGGCACTGCCATGATGGCGCCGGTTCCGTAGGTCACCAATACATAATCTGCGATCCATACAGGAATGCGTTCCTCATTCACCGGGTTGATGGCATAGCCCCCGGTAAACACGCCTGTTTTATCTTTATCGACGGCTTCGCGTTGAATATCACTCATACGCAGCGCTTGCTCTACGTACCTCTCCACGGCGTCTTTTTGTGCCAGTGTGGTGAACTTCTGAACCAACGGGTGTTCAGGGGCTAATACCATGAAGGTAGCTCCCCACAGCGTGTCCGGACGAGTGGTAAAGATCTCCAGCGCATCCCCACCTTCGGAGCGAAAGATCACTGAAGCGCCTTCAGAGCGCCCAATCCAGTTGGTCTGTAAAGTGCGTACTCGCTCTGGCCAATTGGTGTGCGAGAAATCCCGCAGCTCTTCGGCATACTGCGTGGTACGGAAGAACCACTGCTCCAGGTCTTTTTTGATCACCGGGGTGCCGCAGCGCTCGCAGTGTCGGTCGTCGCCCCACACCTGCTCGCGCGCCAGGGTTGTATTACAGTTTGGGCACCAATCCACTGGTGACTTCTTGCGATATGCCAGGTTATTCTTGCGCAGCTGGGTGAAGAACCATTGCGACCAGCGGTAATATTCTGGATCGGAAGAGACTGCCTCACGCCGCCAGTCAAACATAGCACCCATGGATTTGAGCTGGCGCCGCATGCGCGCGATATTGGCGTAGGTCCATTTTTTGGGATGGATTCTATGTTTAATGGCAGCATTTTCGGCTGGCAAACCGAATGCATCGAAGCCCATTGGGAATAAGACATTATAGCCGCGCATGCGCATATATCGGGCGCGGGCATCCGAGGGAGTCATAGCATACCAGTGACCAATGTGCAGGTCGCCGGATGGATACGGCAGCATGGTCAAAGCGTAATGCTTGGGTTTTGCCGGGTCGATATCGGCGTTATACAGGCCATCCTGTTCCCAGCGCGCCTGCCACTTTGGTTCGATTTCGGAATGGTTGTATTGTGGTTGCTCTGTCATTTATTCTCCGGAACAATAATTATTCGTAAGCAGGATTATATCTTATTGAACCATCATCTAATCGGTTTGCTGTCTGATGACTCATCCATACTCCTGGAAATCGTCTCAACAGCCATATCGACAATCTCCATTGCTACTTCTACCCGGCTCGCCCAGTGCTGGGGATCTGCATCGTAAGCTTCCGCCAGGGCACGCTGGCTGTGAGCATCCGCGGCTTTCTCACGATAACGGTCTGCGCTCTCCCAATCTAATCCATCCACTTCTATATAGTCAAGATGAAAACCAGCCCTATGCAATAAAATTGGCCATTCTGCGTCTGTGCCCAGGGCGCGAGAGGGGATTGTGTTCGCCACCAGGTACTCGGCTGCCTCCCGACTGAATCCTTTAGAGCCAGCGCTTACATCCATCGATCGTCCCAGGAAATGGGAAACGACACGGTTGCTGATTGCTTCTGTCTGGGTAAGAGCTTGCGGATGGGTCCTGTATGCTGCCGGGCTGCGACCGATGATCAAACAATCGCACCTGGTCACCATTTCAGCCGCATGGCGCCACTCATCCGGGCGAGTCTCTACCCAACGCAGGATGCGGTCCATATCAGCATATTGGATATGGGTACAGGCAGCAGCCAGCGATCGCTGCAGTGCAATATACCTTCCCTCCGACCAGTTGCTGGTCTGACAAACCTGCAGCCCGCCCAACTTCTTTATGGTCATCACCTGTTCCATCCCCGCTTCACCAATTATGCTTTCGGGCGGGATGACGGCCAGGATGTAGTTATAGACTTCCTGCATACGCGGCAAGAGGCGCTGCAATCGAGGCAGCTCGCCGCGCAGATTCCATGTGGTTGTGAGAGTCAGATCCATGTCGATGCGTTCATCCAGGCTACTTACGCGTAATAAAATTCAAGATCTTGTCCGGGACGTAGATCACTTTCACTACTTCCCGATCAAGGAGCTGCTGCTGAACCTTGATCTGAGATCTGGCGATCGGAACGATCTCGTCCTGAGGGGCGCCGGCGGGAATCTCGATCACATCCCTTAATTTACCATCCACCTGCACGGCTATTTGGATGACATTCTCGCGTGCCAGAGCTTCGTCCCAGACGGGCCAGGCTTGCTCGTGGACACTACCGGAATGACCGGTTCTCTGCCAGAGCTCATCAGTGATGTGGGGTGCAGCCGGAGCAGCCAGCACCAACAACCTCTCCAATACCTGGTGAAAAGTAGCAGTGCGCCATCTTCCGTGGCGATGAATTCCGACCAGCTCATTGACGATCTCCATCAAGGCTGAGACCATGGTATTGAAGCGCAAGGTGCGGATGCGTTCGCTGATTTGTTGAATCGTCCGGTGTAAACTCCTTTCCAGGTAGTCATCACGAGCTGTACAGCCTGAACTGGCGATATAGGTGTCGGCGTACAGGTTCCAGAGCCGGTTCAGGAAGCGCCGGGTACCATTGATCCCATCGGTGTGCCAATCCACATCTTGTTCGAATGGCGCTATGAACATCTCATATAAACGCAATGCATCTGCTCCGTACGTCGCCACGATACTATCAGGGGCGATGACATTGCCGCGCGACTTGGACATACGCATGCCGTCTGCTCCCATCATCTGCCCCTGGCTGATCAATCGTGCAAATGGCTCACGAAACGGGATCAAGCCTGCATCTGCCAGTACTTTCGTCCAAAAACGGGCGTACAGCAAGTGTAGAACTGCATGCTCTGCGCCTCCCACGTATAGGTCGACTGGCATCCAGTAGTGCATTGCCTGAGGCTCGAACGGACCACCGTCGTAGTGCGGGCTGGTGAAGCGCAGGAAGTACCACGAGGAGCAGGCGAAACCACCCATAGTGTCGGTTTCCCGGCGCGCGGGTCCGCCGCACTGCGGGCAAGCCGTATTGACAAAATCAGGCAGGCGCGCCAGGGGAGACCGCCCGCTCCCATCCGGCTGGAAATCCTGCATCTCGGGCAGCAGCACGGGCAGCTGATCTTCGGGCACCGGCACAGTACCGCAGCTATCGCAGTATACGATCGGGATAGGTGCTCCCCAGTAGCGCTGCCGGCTGATCAGCCAATCGCGCATGCGGTACTGCACCGTCCGCCTGCCCATACCCA
>CAZGIX010000011.1:0-45640 GCA_964525785.1 uncultured Anaerolineaceae bacterium | reverse complement strand
GGTTTGCCCGCCTGAATGTATGGCAGCATATCTTCTGCCCAGTGGTAGTAGAAGGCATCCTCCGTGATGGCAAAATCGAAAATCTCCACCAAATCTTTGGTTTGGTCAGGGGCATTCTTCTGACCGATCGCCAGGCCGCGCTTGTGCGCCTCTTCGGCTAACCAGAGAGCATAGCGTAGTTGGTCTTCGTAAGTCAGTGGAAATCCGGTATCGTTATCCCATATTTGCATGTTGTCTGGCTCGACGCCGTCAAATCCTTTGGCGGCGCACTCGTCCAACCTTGCCAGCATGATGGGAGCCAGAAGATCAATTCGACGGACATCCAGCCATTTTTCACCGCTCCAGCCTTCGTAATCTTTGCCCAGCACCTTGTCCGGGAACTGTTCAGCATCGGAACGCCAGTTTTCATAAGAGCCAACGCTGATATAGCAAATGACTTTCGTGCCTTTGCTGTGGTAGTGATCCACGACAGATTGACCAACCTCCAGATCGACATCGATCACATCGCTTTGCAGGTCGAGGTCGAGTTTACTCGTCAGCTGCCACTGCCAGGTGAGTCCGGCAGAGGGACGCCACCAATCTTTGACCGGTGTGGAGGATGTTGCGTTGGGCATAAGGTCAGTCCCTCTCGTATCATAATCATTATAAAATCCGATTGAAGTGCATGCACCCACGCCTAAAGTCAGGGCTAAGATCAGCAGCATAAACCGTTGCTGGTCAGGGAAAGACCGCATTTATCCTACACCCGGTGGTGTTTGAATTGCGGCAGGTGCTGTTTGTGTTGGGCGAAGAGCTCATTCGTCAATTGCCGAATTTCAGCCAGCGAAAGCACGCAGGCAGTCAGGGGGTCGTGGCAGATGGCCCGATAAACCATGGTCGGGTCGCCCGCCAGTGAGGCCTGGATGGCCATCTCTTCGATGCCGCTTGAAAGCTGGGTGAGCAAGGCACATTCGGGTGGCAGCGCACCGACGTGCATGGGGTGGAAGCCGGCGCGGTCTACCAGGACAGGCACCTCCACACAGGCGCCTTCAGGCAGGTTGGTAATGAGATGCGTGTTTTGAACGTTGCCGTTGAATTTGAACGCTTCACCACCTTGCAGGGCATTGATGATGTAGGCGGCATATTCGTGCCCCCTCTGCAGGTCTTCGACTGTAAGCGGACGGGCCAGCTCTGCTTTTACCTGATTTACCCAGGTAGCTTCATTGTGCTGGTACTCTTTTAGTATATAAGCATACTCACCGGGATTCCAACCGGTGCCATGCGTGCAGTATTTTTCAATCAAATCGGGGCGCTTACGGAACCACCAGTTGTACTCGGAGTTGTGCCCGCTCGACTCGGTGACGTAGTAGCCCAGCGCCAGGTACATCTCGTTGCGCACCGGCTCTTCGTCGTACACCTCGGGGCGCTCGGTCACGGCTTTATAGATGAGCGGGTAAGCATCTTTACCCTTCCACTTATATTCGATATACCAGGCCTGGTGGTTGATGCCGGCGCACAGGTAATCAATCTCATCGTAGGGCGCGCCGATCCAGTCAGCCAGCATCATGGCTGAACCCTGCACGGAATGGCACAAGCCTGTCACATTGACGAAGGTCTGTTTCTGAATGGCAGATACCAGCATAGCCATTGGGTTGGTGTAGTTGAGCAAGACAGCGTTCGGGCAGTATCTCTCCATATCACACACGATGTCCATCATAGGATTGATCGTGCGCAGGAAGCGAAAGATGCCGCTCGGTCCGCGCGTATCCCCAACGTTGATGTCCACGCCGTATTTCTTGGGGATTTCGATATCATGCCGCCAGACTTCGGTGGTTCCAGCCAGGATGGTTGTGAGCACCACATCCGCGCCTTTAAGCGCTTCGATCCGGTCCAGAGTTGCCTCTACGTGCGCGGGGTGGTTTCCCGCCGCGATCAATTTTTCTACTCCTTTTTGAGCCCATTCAAGCCGCTCGGCATCGATATCCATTAATGAGATCGTTGCACCCTGCAAAAGGGGGAATGTTAGGACATCGCGCACGAGCTCGCCGGTAAAACCCAGACTGCCTGCGCCGATGAAAGCGATCTTGGTCATAAGTGATTACCCTTTCAAACCGCTGAGTGTGATGCCTTCTACGATCCACTTTTGGACAAGAAGGAAGATGAACAAGACGGGCAGAATCACCAATACCGATGCTGCCATGGTAAGGTTTGTTTTGTCAACCTGTTGATTCGAGAACCAGGTCAGGATGATCGGCAAGGTGCGGACGTTTTTCTCCGTCAGCACAATGAGAGGCCACAGGTACGCGTTCCAGTTGAACATGAAAGTCAGCATGCCGAAGGTCGCCAGCGCAGGACCCAGTTGCGGCAGGACTATGCTTCGGTATATGTAGAACTCACCCGCCCCGTCCACACGGGCTGCATCCAGCAGCTCGTTCGGGATCGAGAGTGCGAACTGCCGGAAGAGAAATATCCCGAAGGCATCTATTGCGGCGGGGATGATCAATCCCAGCAGGTTGTTGATCAAACCCAGCTTCGCCAGGATGAGGTAGCCCGGTATCATGGTCATCTGGTGGGGAATCATCATCAGCGAAAGGATGAACCAGAAGAGCGCCTTCTTGCCCTTGAACTCAAACTTGGCGAAGATATAACCGAACAGGGAGCTGGTAAATAATACCTGGACCACATTGGCTAATGCAATGATCGCCGAATTACGGTAGAAGATTCCCAGCGGCAAGTCGGGATCATTCAGCACTGTCCTATAGTTTTCCAGTGTAAATTCCTGGGGTACAAAAGTAGGTGGAATCTGGCGGATCTCTTTGAGGGATTTGAACGAACTCAGTATCATCCATGTGAAAGGCAGCAGGGCAATCAGGCTGGCGGGAATGAGTATGAGATAAGCCAGGTTGATGCGCAATGTACGGCGCTTATAGGAGATGGCTGAAGCTGTCATGATCAATACTCCCATTCCGAGCGCAGAAAGCGCGTTTGCACGATCGAGATGCTTAACACCAGGAGAAACATCACAATGGAGACCGCCGCCGCCCAGCCCATTTTCTGGTATCTGAAGGCGTAGCGATAAATATTCAACAGCAGCACCTGGGTCTGGTCATCGGGACCGCCGTCGGTCATGACCTGGACGATATCAAAAACCTGAAAGGCGGAGATCAACGTCAGGATAGCTGCCAGCAGAATGGTTGGCATCAAAAGGGGGACAATGATGCGCGCAAACAACTGCCACCAGTTAGCGCCGTCGATCCTGGCGGCATCCTTGATGCTTTGAGGAATCCCCTGCAGGGCGGCAATGAAAATGACCAGGTTATAACCCATGTCCTGCCACAGATAAGCGACGATTATGGCAAACAAGGCTACCGGAATGCCCCAGACTGTAAGGCTGGAGTCCCTGAGCCAGGCGATGCCGACCAGTTTTCCGCTGAACGCGCCGATGAGGGCGTTCAATAAACCGCGCTGCGGGTGAAAGATAAATCCCCACATGATTGCTACACCTACAGACGGCGCCAGTACAGGCAGGAAAAAGATCGTCCGGAATATGCCTTTGACTCCCTCGTTGACCGATTCGATCAGGAACGCCAGCGGCAAGGTGATCAGCAAATTAAGCGGCACGACCAGTATGGCGAACAAGAACGTAACTTTGATGCCGATGTGGAACTGCTGGACTTCCAACGGCGCATCGGCAGTAAAGTTCAGCATATTTTGGAAGTGCAGCAAACCGACAAAGGGATTGCCTTCGCCAAAACCCAGGAAGCCGCCCGTTTGGCGCGGGCTGTAATCGAAAAATGCCAGGGCAATCCCCCACAGCAGAGGGAAGATCGTCCAGAAAGCCAGGTATAAGACCAGCGGAGAAATCGTTCCTGTAAGGAACCGCTTTTCGGCCGCGTTACGTCCGCTAAAGGTACGCCCCAGCTTGTTGTTTCGAGAAGAGACAGTCATCTGCGGCTCCTGATCGGCTTCGAGGGGATTAATCCCCTCGAAGCCGACTCGTCGTAATGGGATTACTTGAATGAGCCCTGGACTTCGCTTTCGATGGTTTGAAGCGTCTCCTCCAGTGTGGCATTGGATTGCAGGAAACTCAACACGGTTGGATATGTAACTTCGTACCAGACGAAATCGCGGTCGGGGAACTGACCCTCATACTGACCATATTCCAATATACCGAGGAATGGTTCAAAGTAGGGGAACTCGGCGATCAGGGCTTCTGCATTGGTACCGCTGATGTTTTCTTTCAGCGCAGGTAGGGTGCCCGAAGCCAGGTTGAATTCAACAGCGTTGCTCGTATCCAGGGTTACGAATTTCACGAAATCCCACGCTGTATCCTGCGCCTTACTGTTGACAGAAACGGTCAAACCCCAGCCGGAAGCCGCCGCGAATCCAGGCTCAGATCCAACGCTCGGAAGCGGCTGGTAGATGGTTTTCGCAGCCACTTCTGCATAATCTCCGCTGTATTCGGGGATAGCCCAGGGACCAACCAGCCCCATAGCGCTGGTTTCAGCAAAGAAAGAGTCGCCCACCCAGTTCTCCTCGTCGTTGTAGAGCAAAGGATCTACCAGGCCCTCATCCACAAGGCGCTTCATCAGCTCGAGGGTTTGTACGCCTACGGGGGTATTGACAGTGTACACGCCATCCGTCAAGTACTGCCCGCCATACTGGAGGTAGAGGGAGTGGAACATGGTGGCAATACCGTCCGAGCCGGTGAAGTTTAACCCAGAGCGGGTCATCACGCCATCCTGCACGACTGCCATTTTCTTGCCATCTTCGATGACTTCATCCCAGCTCGCCCAGCCATCCAGGTAATTGGTTGCCCCAACTTCTTCTGCAATGCCGGTGTTGAGCAGTACCGCCCCATATTCGATATTGAACTCTTGCGGCACACCATACAGCTTGCTATCACAGATGTAGCCGCCGATTGGAGCGCTGAGCAGCTGGGCTTTGGCGTCATCGAGCGAGATGACGCTGGCGGGCATTTCTGCCAAGTTGCCGCCTTCGGCATAGGAGCAGACCCACGAGCCAAACATTTGCAGGATATCTGCCTCGGTCTTGGCGGGCAGGGCAGTTTGAAGGGTCTGGATGTAGGTATCGTAATCGAAAGTCTCGAAGACGATCTCCACCTCAGGGTGAGCGCTCATATACTCTTCTGCCAGCGCCTGATAGCCGGCGTTGAAGGAATCGTTCTGGTGCGTCCAGACACGAATCGAGACATTTTCACCAGCTGCGGGTTCTTCGCCGCCTGTCTCCGGTGCTTCACTGCCCGAAGGCTGAGGGGTCCCGGCGCCGCCGCAAGCAGACAGCAGCAGCGCCAACAAAACAAACAACATGAAAATCTTTTTCATCATCTCTCTCCTTTTGGTTATTGGGATCAATAGTTGCAGAGTAATCAAGGATTCCCGTCTTTCCAACCTCCTTTCGCAGCTTCAGAATTTTCGTCGCGATCTCCATTCATCGATGAATATCTCAATATTCGCCCAGGTGACTGGCTCATCTACGGTGAAATTGTCCACCGGCGACAAGATCATCCCCCTGGGACCCAGCGTGTGGAGGGCATGCTGCACCGCAGTCCGGATCTCTGCTTCACTGCCGCGCTCCACAGTCACGGCTGCAGACACGCCGCCCCACAGGCACACGCGTTCCCCAATTCTTTCTTTCATCAGCGGCATGTCAGTATAGGTTCCTTGGACGGGGTCGATTCCGATCAACACGTCAATACCGGCCTCATTGTAGAAATCCAACATCGGTTTCGTGCCGCTGGAGCAGATATAACCGAACTTGACACCATGCTCATGGACCAGCGCCGCCTCCGCTTTCAAGCGCGGTAGGACATCCTGCTGAAAGTACTTTGGGGTAACGAAATCGCAGCCTTCATACCACGCCCGTCGGATGTACAGGTCAATACCTCCTGAGAGTACCGCTTCCATGCGCTGCATGTTCCATTGGTGGATCATCTCCAAGAGCTGGCTGACAAACCGGGGTTGTTCATGCATCAGGATCATCAGGTTTTCCATACCGCACAGCCAGTTGGCCATATCCAGACCAACCCCCCATCCCCCAGCCAGCAGCACCCCAGTCTCTTCGGTAAAAGAACGGGCTGTAATGGCTTCATTTCGATAAGCCTGAATATCAGCCTCTGCCGGCGGAATCAGCAGGTACTGCAGCGATTCGAGATCTTCGGGAGAAGTGACCAGGGGTTTGTCAGCACGTGGAATTTGAAAGTCGTCGACGAAAGGGATGAGCTCCCCATGCGGCCAATCCTCAGACAGGCGCACGCTGGTGCTCAGCTTTCCGGCAGGAGTTTCGTATTCCTTGAACAATCGACCGGCGAGCAAGTCGCCCTCACGCCAGGATTTCGTCTTCACATCAGGATGGAAGCGCACCGGCAAGCCTCGCAGATCCGGGTGATCCGGGCGCTGCTGGCGCGAGAGGGTCGGGATAAACAGCATGAGGTCTAAACCCATTTTCTTCTCGGCCAATGCCACCTGATAAAGATCCTGGTTGTGCCTGTTGCGCAGGATTGCGAAACTCATAAAGCTGCACGGGATGTAATCGACATCCTGATGAGCTATGGCTCTGAGAAGCCGCTGGCGGGAATCAAGCCCAGGCATAGTTTCTCCAAGTATGGGATTTCATGCACATCGTGCAGTGTGAATAGATAGTATACATTCTATACAAGTATCACGATGGAACCTTTATCCCAGCCAAGCGCAGGACGGTGGGCCAATCCGGTTGGCTCCGTATCCCTCCGGTCTGGGCAGCAACCTCTCTGCCGCAATAGCAGGCTATGCGCAGGCATTTTTCCAGGGGTAATCCTCGCAGCCAACCCGCCAGGAATCCGGCGTCGAAGCTGTCCCCTGTCCCAATGCTGTCTCCACCCAAGCTGGCCGGCAGGACGCAGGTATGGCGTTCACCCCCTGAGACGACCAACGCCCCTGCCTCGCCCTGCTTGATGGCGATAATGACGAGGCCCATCTGCTGAAATATCCACACAGCCTCGTCCACATTGGATGCCCGGCTGATGTACCTGGCTTCCTGCTCATTGGGCAGGAAAACATCCGCTAGCGGGAGAGTCTGCTGGAGGTAGCCGTTCCATTTTTCTTCTGGATCCCAGTTCGTATCCAAAGAGGTGCTCAGACCGAAGGAGCGAGCGCGTGCAAATATGCCCGGAATAGCGGGGCGCAGGTTGGTTTGAAGAAAGAAACTGCCGTGGTGCAGGTGACGGGCCGAACGGAGCAAGTCATCGCTGATCTGCTCCTGGTAAAGGGCATTCAGCGAACCCAGGTAAGTCAGGATGGCGCGGTCGTTTCCCCGGCAGAGCGCAATGCCCAGACCGGTTTTTAGAGCTGGATCGACAATGACATGCTGTATATCAACCCCGCTTTCGACCAATCGCCGCACGACCAGCCTGCCGAAATCATCATCGCCAACCCTGCCAACAATTCCTACGCGCAGCCCCAGCTTGGCAGCCTGGCAGGCAAAGATATTGCTCGATCCGCCCATTTCCAGCTCGTAGTTGCCAACCAGTTTTTCATACTGACCGAACTGCGGAACGACATCATCGCCGGTCACGATCAAGTCGACGCACATGTCGCCAAAGGTGAGGATGTCGTACTGCCGGGTGTGATTCATGGGCTCACAATGGGCACTTTCCCATGTTCTTCGATGGCATCCATAACTGCCAGAGTGCCGGTTTTGAATATTCTTTCGGTTTCGTCGTTCAATGCGCCCCAGAGTCCCATTTCGGTGAAGCTGATCACCAGGTGGTCGCCTGGGGCATCACTGTGCAGCAGATCGATCGTATATTGATTTGTTACCTCGTATCCCGAGTAGAAGATCGTCTCAGGAAAGTTCACCCAGATGACGGTATCCTCCCCCCAGGCACGGCGCACCTCAGCCAGCGAAAGCTCGCCTACAGGAGGGGGTGTATACGCTTCGATCACTTTGAAACCTACCTGGGCGATCAAGTCTTTATAGCCCCTCATGCTCTTGGTCGCGTCGCAGTGTAGGGCACAAATTTTGCTTTTAGACTGAAAATAAGAGACCCACTTTTGGTAAAAAGGCAGCTCGTACTTTTTAAATTGTGCCGGGCTCCAGATGCCTTCAAGCCAACCCAGGCCCAGGAACTCTGCGGGCGAGTAGACCATCATCGCTAATCGCCTTTCATCCCTGCGCGTTTGCGCTTCCAGAAGCGCCGCAAAATGATCGGGGTGATCCATTTGGGCGTAGACCCACCGTTCCAGGTTGTTGATTTCCCCAAAATATCTGCGCACCGCACCGTAGGGTGCAGCTTCGAAATCCAGAGCGTAATCTCGTACGATGCCATCCGAGCCCAAATCGCGCACTGTATCGTAGTAAAGGCTGTTATCTACGGAGAATACCGTATCTTCCAACATGAAGATCACCGGGTCATAGTCGTCGACGTCCTTGATCATGCCTTCGATCTCCACCACCTGAGCGTCGTTGATCCTACCCAGGCCCGATTTGGTGCGGGTGGATACATCTCCATCGGGCGTGTGGTAGATGTTCAGCATCGTATCTCCATCGGCGCGCTGTTCGATCGTGACGTTGGGCATGGATGCCCCGATGGTCGATATCCGAGTGCACAATCCCATGCCCCGGTTGCGCAGCTCGCGCTCGAAGCTGCCGCGCGGCATGAGATTGTCGTAAGGCGCAAAGGGAACCTGGTCAGGCATCTCATCGTGCAAGATGGCATTGATGCGTTCAATAAAATTCATCTGCTATTCAATCCTCTCAAAAGCAGATATGGTGTGTACGAGCGATCGCACCAGGTGATATGCACATTTCCACTTGGTGCCCTTCTCCGCGACCTTGACAGTGCCATCCCTGTAAAGCCGCTCATACCATTCCCCATATTCTGGATCGTAGAAATATTTCATGCAGAAGTCGTACTGCTTTTCGAACATCGATAAATACTTCACATCCATCGAGGCGGCATAAGCCTGGGCAAAGCAGCACAGCGACTCGCAGTTGACCCACCATATCTTGTCGTCCCAGGCGGTGTTTGTTTCTTTGTGCCAATCAAACGGCTCCGGAGTCTGGCTTGATGCATCCAGATAAGCGAAGATGCCGCCGTATACATCGTCCCAACCCACGCGATATGTCCAGTCGACGCCCCGCAGGGCTCGCTTTATAACTGCCGGGTCCTCATGGATCCTGCCCGTCTCCATGCAGAACCACATAGATTCAAGTGAGTGACCTGGATTGATGAAATTACCTGCTGGCGATGCATCCAGCTGGTTTTCACGGGTAACCGCCTCAAAAATGAGCTGTTCTTTATCCCTGAGGAACCAGTTGAGAATCCTGTCGAGACAGTAATCCTCGAAGGCTTTCACCCGTTTGCGGCCCAGGGTTTGTCCCGCGATGGAAGCAGTATTGAGCGCCGTGAGATGCATATCGTGCCAGATTAGCGTTGGACTCCATGTGTTTTCGAAGATATCCTTGAATTCAGGATCCATGGTGTTTTTTTCGAGGGAAGAGAAAGTCTCCTCAAGTATTCTCATCCCACGCTCGTCGGCACAGTCTGTAGCCAGCAAGTACTCCGCAAGTCCCTGGGTCACATGATAATCAGAATAAATTGAATTCGTGCCTGTTACAACCTTGCCTTCACGGGTAAGCTCGAAGTTCCATCTCCCATTCCCGGCATAGGCATGCTGGATGAGAAAATCATAGCCCGCCCGGGCGAGCTTGAGCCACGCGCTCCTCTTCTCGATCCTGTTGTAAAGAAGCGAATAGGTGTAAAGCTGTCGCCCTTGAAACCAGATGTATTTATTGGTGCTGGTAATATTTCCCTGCCTGTCAAAGCAGGTAATATAGCCGCCGGCTTCGCGATCAAGACACCTCGTATCCCAGAAAGGCATGATATCTTCGAGGATATGCTTTTTTATGTCAGCTATGTATGTATCTATGGCTTCAGGCATATGCGTTGTTCCATCCCATTACACAAAGGCATATGGACTGTCATTTGTCATGCCCGGCAACCAAACCGCGCACCAGGGCGTTTTGACCAATGATATACAATATGATCATCGGAATCGTTGCCACCGTTAAGCCTGCCATCAGCGAGGGAACATCTAAAGTAAAACGCTTCTGCAATGATGTGGTGATCCCGACGATCAGAGTGCGGAGCTCTTCAGTCTGTAAGAATACCAGGGCAATAAGCAGCTCATTCCACACCCAGACGGCATTCACAATGATCGAAGTCACTACCGCGGGTTTTGAGAGCGGCATGTAGATCTTCGTCAGCACCTGAAATCCCGAGCAGCCATCAATCAAAGCCGCGTCCTGGATCTCTCTTGGTATCGTCACAAAAAAATTGCGCAGCAGATATATCGTAAAGGGCAGCATCAGCCCGGCGTAGATAATCAGTGGACCGCCAAGATTGTTCACAAGGTCCAGCTGGCGGAACAGGACAAACATGGGGATCACCATAACGATCGGTGGGATCACCATTAAAGGAGTAATCAGGTTGAAGAGTGCATCGCGCCCTGGAAAATTCATTTGGGCAAAAGCATAAGCCGCCAAAATTGCAATAATGGTGCAGAACAGCACCGAACCGGCTGTTAGCAATATACTGTTGGCAAACCAGCTGCCTAAGTTGGGGTGTTGAAGAATTTTCGTAAAATTATCCAGGATCGGGCTTTGCGGCAGACCAAGCAGGTTATCAAAGAATTCATCCTGGATCTTGAATGAGTTGGTCACCATGAAATACAGCGGGAACAGGGTTAAAAGGGATAATAGGAGCAGCGCCAGCTGCTTGACTATCCCACTGGGTAAGCGCTTAATGCGCTGAATATTGATTATGCTGGGTGTTTTCACGCTAACCCTCCAATCCTTCCGCCTTGGGACGCAGTCGGGCTTGTAGGAACATCAATAAGAGAGCAAAGCTCAGCAGCAGGACCGCGGCTGCTGAAGCGATCTGCATCTGGCTGTAGGGAAAGGCTTTCTGATAAATAAAATATTCCAGCACCCAGGTGCTGTTGCCTGGACCGCCTTTCGTCATCACCAGGACATACGAGAATACCCAGCTGAGCATAGTGATCATATTGACAATGATGTAAAACTCGATCACCGTGGTCATTTGAGGGATGGTGACATAGGCCATCTGCTGCCACCACCCAGCTCCGTCCAGCTTGGCGGCATCATACAGCTCTTCAGAGATCGAGCTCATCCTTGCCAGAAACAGGACGATCCCAAATCCCAGCTCTTTCCAGATCACCACAAACATGATCGACCATATGGCAGTAGCCGATGACCCGAGCCATTCACGCGTCAGGGAATCCAGTCCGGTGGCACGCAGGATCTGGTTGAACACGCCGTTTGCCTGCAGGATATAGCTGAAGACGATACCCACGACCGGGATCGCCAGGACATAGGGGATAAACACCAAAGACCTGTAGATACGCCAACCATGCACCCGTTCAAAGATCAAGGAGGAAAACACCAGGGAAAGCAATACCAGGATGGGTATCGAGATGAACAGGCGCAGGTTGTTGGAGAAGGAGGTCCAAAATATCGGATCTCGCAGCGCATTTTGATAAGCAACAAGGCCTGTCCAGATGGTCTCTCCGTCGACTACTCTGCTAAGGCTGCGCCGGATCAGATCAAAGACCGGATAGACAAAGACCAGGGTGATCAAGATAAGCGCAGGCGAAAGATAGAGATAAGCTGTGAGTTTCGACTGGAAGGACCGGTGCATAATGTCGGCCTCGCTTAAGGTTTGAAGTAAAGATGGGGCTGTCCAGGTATCTTCTCCTGGACAGCCCTGTTAACTATCCAGACCGGTTATTCCCCGAACATTTCGGGGGGCAGGACCCACTTGGTGTAATTGTCGAGCTGCTGTGGGTTCTCGCGCCGGTTCTTATCGGCGATTTCCTGCCAGCGAGTAGCAGCCTCTTCCGGGGTGAGCTCGCCCGCAACCAATAACTGTCCTAGAGCGATTGCGCCCTCAGACTCCCAGATTGGCGGGTAGTAATACTGATACCAGAATAACGGGTATTCACTGGTCCACTTGTTAATGGCGGTATCCGAATTGGTGTTGAACCACTCGGGTTTGAAACGCGAATCCGGCGTTACAGCCCCGGCCTTCTCGTACATCAATTTCATGATGTCTTCGCGGTGCAAGAAACGCAGGAATTCGGCAGCTTCCTCTTTGTGGGGCGAGAAGGAGGTGATCGCCAGGGTTTGGACGGGAATACCAATGGCATTATTGTATTTTCCAGTGCCATACACCGGGGTACGCATAATACCGACCACGTCTTTACCCATCTTGCGCTCCAGCACGGCAATGTATGGCTGGACGTGGTTGGTCATTGCCGCCTGCTCCTGCTCGAACAGTGCCTGCCCCTGGTAAAGGTCAAGGGACATAATGTCATCGTTGAAGCACTTGCGATCCACCAGATCCTTCCACCGGGCCCACCATTCGGCGTACATGGGCTCGGTCAGGCTCTTCTCACCGCGCACGGCAGCCATCAAATCATCGATGCTGTTGAAGTTTTGCTGCCCGATGTAGCTGACCATCCAACCGCCCAACCAGCCGTCTTTAAAGCCGGTCCCAATCGGGGTGATGCCGGCGGCGCGCAGCGAATCGCAGGCATTCAACCACTCATCCCAGGTCTGCGGTGGATTTTCGGGATCCAGGCCTGCCTGAGCAAACATTGTCTTATTGTATGCCCAGAAAGTCCCGATCTGGTAGAAGGGTACACCCCACTGTTTTCCATCCCAGAAGGTCTCAGCACGCTGACCGGCAGGTATGTTTTCCAGTTCCTCGGCGCTCCAATAGTCACTGATAGGAGCCAGATTGCCCAACCAGGCATCCTCCAGGGTAAATACGCCGCCCCAGAAGAATTGAATATCGGGTCCTTCTTTAGCTTCCGCGGCTGCACGGAACGCAGGATAGAGAGAATCGGATTCCTGAAGCACAGCATTGACGGTGATATGCGGATTTTCATCCATGTAGGTCTGGACTGCCGCCTCCATGAAATCCTGCATCCCTGGCGCTTCCTGCTCACCCCAGTACCAGACCGTCAGGGTGAATGGCTCAGATGCCGGCTCTTGTACTTCGGAGGCCTCAGTTGCTGCAGGCGCTTCTGTCTGCGCAGCGGGCTGTTGGGCTGCCCCTCCGCAAGCACTCAGCATCATGGATGCCATGATGAGCAGGCTCAATACAAAAAGCAATTTCTTGTTCATTTTTTCTCCTTTTTTCATACCTGAACGTGATTGATGGGATGCCTTGCCGATATGATCAGCGATCACCTCCTTATAAATTTAATTTGATCACAGCTGTTAGATTGTTCGGTCTGTCCGGGTTCAATCCCTTTGCCAGGGCGCGATAGAACGCCATAAGCTGCAAGACCGGAAGATAAAGGACAGCGCGTACGATTTCGGGGATGCCCGAATTAAAAGCAATCTCTACACCCGATTCGCCCAAGGCTATGATCGTTCCACCGAGAGCCTGCATCTCATTCAGTACGGCTTTCTCGTGCCTGAAATTCGAATCCGATACCAGCCCCACTACAACAGTGTTTTCGTTGACCATACTCATTGGTCCGTGGCGGAATTCAAGAAAGTGGAACGGTTCACTGTGGGTAAGCGTCATCTCTTTCATTTTCAGGTTGACTTCGCAAGCCAGGCCATATTGAATGCCGCTGCCGAGAAAGTAGAAACGGTCGAATTCAAGGTCCTCACCAATTTTACTGGCGGCAGGCTCGAAATCCCGCATGATGCGCTGACCGGTTTCAGGCAGGGATGACATACAGGCTAATAGATCATCTCGACCTGCCATGCGCGCCGCGAACGCTGCCGCTGCCATGTACATCGAGGCAAAGGAGCGTGTCTGGGCGACGGATTCTTCTTGTCCTTTCGGGATCACAATGTTGAAATCCGATGGGCGCGATAGGACTTCGTCATAGTTGCTGATGACAAGCACATCACCTTTTTTACCTGCTTTGAATTTTTCCACCGCTTTAACTGTTTCCGTTGTCGTCCCAGAACGGCTGATGGCTACCAGCAAAGTCCTTTGGTCAGTCAGTATGGTCTGCGTATTGAGCAGCAGTTCTCCGCCGGGGACAGCTCGCGCAATCCTACCAGTTAATTCTTGATACAAAGCCGCCGATGCAAGTGAGAGATAATATGTTGAGCCGCAGCCTGTGAAGATGACCTGTTCGTACTGCTCGACTTTTGGCAGCTGAGCGTTTCGGATTAAATCCAGCGCCTGGACCCAGGCTTCGGTCTGGGATTTGATCTCATGATAGGTTGCGTATTTTTCAATTGACATTATCACTCCATCTCCAGAACGCCTCGGGCGTTCTCCGAATAAACCACCTTCAGAACATCATCGGGTAGGTACAGTCCATACACATACCAGCGTCCCTGATGAGGGACATCTCCCGGGTTGTAATTGAAGTATTCGTCATCGGTTTCAAGAAAACGGTAGCAAATCCGATAGTATTCCAAATCGGCTCCCATGTCTGAGCCAAACAAGATACGGTCGGCATACTTAATGAAAAAGCGCCGGGCGGTGTATGGTTGGCGCCCCAATTCACCAATCCGAGCGCTGATGTCAACGTAGAAATTCGGGCAGCGATCGAGCAGCGCGCCGACCCAGCCCAGGTTTTCAGCATAACAGCCTGCATGTGCGCCGATAAAGGTTGTATTTGGGTGGCGCGCCACCAGATTGGCAAGGGCATTCATGATGGATAAGAAAGGAGGGAACGGTGGGCTGGTAAAGGCCCAATCGGGATGCGCCCCCAGCTCCTCCAGGCGCTCGTTGGTTTCGTCGATCGGATCAAAGAACGCCACCGGGTCGGCAACATGGATCATAACCGGCAGGCCGAGCTCTCCAGCTGTCTCCCAGATGGGGATGAGACGCGGATCATCAACTTTTACCAGCTCACCATCATGATCTCGGACATGCAGTCCAAATCCCTTCCAGATCTTCAGCCCTTGTGCGCCTCGTTCTTTCTGGATGCGGAGCCTGCCTGCTGCCCATTCGGAAAATCCAACCCCTTTGCTTGCCCATTTGGACCAGTCTACGCCGCCGAAAATCTGGAAGCGCTGCGGGGCCTTCGCCTTGAAATGGTCCAGATGGGCGTTGAGGATATCTTCCCCCCAGCCGCCGTCTAGGTCAACGTAGGCGACAACGCCGGCCTCGTCCAGCAAATCGAGCAGTTCAGAGATGGGTCTTTTGTTCCAGCCACCCCCGAACAGCTCCCCGAGGTGATTGTGTGCATCGATCACGGGAAAGCGCGGCTTAACCACCTGTGTCGATCTATGGATGAGTTGGGACCTCGGGCGAAAATCGGCTAACAGCATGGGGTAGCCCTCAGGCAACAATCACACCAATGCCCTGTGTGCGCAGCGATTCGATAAATTCCGTATCCGTCTGGTCATCCGTGACAAGCGTGTTTATCGCGGTGAGCGGAGCCACAAACGCGGTGGAGACTACGCCGCACTTCGTGTGATCGGCGACGATGATGGTCTCTCGGCCAGCTTTCAAGATGGAGCGGTCGGTTAGCGTTTCCGGCAGGTAGTCATTGGTCAATCCTTGCTCCAGGCTGATGGCGCGAATTCCAATGATGACTTTGTCTGCACGTACTTCCGACACAGCCAGCTCCGTGATGTGACCGATGAATGACAGTTCGCTGACCCGCAGCATCCCACCCAGGGCGATCAAGGTGATATTTTCTTTTTCGGACATCCGGTTGATTACGGGAAGGGAGTTGGTTATCACTGTGAGATTTCGTGCTACGATGTGTTGTGCTACTTGCAGCACAGTTGTACCCGAACCCAGGAATACCGTTTCTCCATCCTGGATGAGTGCTGCGGCAGCGCGGCCAATACGCTCTTTCTCTCCCTCTTGCTCGTAGCTTCTGCGCAAGACAGGCTCCTCCGGCGCCGCCTGGCGAACAAGGATTGCCCCCCCATACACTCGTTGGATCAGCCCTTGTTCAGATAACGCCTCCAGGTCCCGGCGGGCGGTGGCTTCGCTGATGCCGAACTGCTGGCAAATTTGCGCCACAGAGAGCCGTCCTATCTTCCCCACGAGGCGGGTTAGCTCACGCTGACGTTCCAGGCTGGATAAAGCGCTAAAAGAGGTCATAATCAATCGCAATCGATCATACCCAATCATTATTATTCATTTTTTACAGAAATACAAGAGGGAATTTTTATTTTCTGGCAGAAATCCGGAGAAATCGGCTTTCAGAGAAAGCTCATGCGGGTATTGTCACGTCCGGACTCCGCTGTCAACTAAACGACCCCTCAATAAGAGGAGCCAGCACCTGCTGTCAAATTCGGTGCTGGCTCCTGATAAACTCTCCGTCACTGCGAGCCGGTCTTTGGCGAAGCAGACTCGCTCTGAACATTTTATCAAAGCCAGATGGCTTGGCCGCTGCACTCCTCGCCATGACATGTTTCTTCACGATAGAAATGCACTGGCGTTATGGGATTACTTGCAATGATGATGAGGCGCAATCGCTCCTGTCAATTATTATCAGGTGACCGGCTGGCGATTACCTTGGCGATCTCTACAACAGCCAGCAGGAATAATGCAATACCCACCACCACACCCCAATGCGTCAGGGTAAGGGGCACAATCCCAAGCACTTTACGCAATCCCGGAACCAGAAATGCGATCAGCGCAGTTGCCAGGCCGGCTGCCACCGTCCAGATCAGCGGTTGGTTTTCGCGCAGAGGCACCATCTTCCATAGCGGCAGGCGCATGGAGCGGTAAGCAAAGATATAGACCATCGAATTGACTGCAAAGCTGGCAAAGACCACACTGCGTCCTTCCACTTCATTGCCGTGGATGGTGGTGAAATGGTTGAAAATAATCAGTGCGAATGTTGCGCTCACAATGCTGATCACCCCGATAAGAGACAGGCCCAGGCGAGTCAGGATAGGGGCATCCTTCGGCTTGGGCGGCTCGTCCATGATCCCTTTCTCCTTGGGTTCGAACCCCAGCACGATGTCAGACGGACCATCGCAGATCAGGTGTATCCACAGGATCTGGGCGACCGCCAGGGGAGCAGGCCAGCCAAGGATCATGGCAGTAAATATAGTCAGCACCTCTGCAAAGGAGTTCGAGAGGGTATAGGCTACCACTTTACGGATATTTTGGAAGATCGTGCGCCCTTCCTCCACCGCGGCTACTACCGTGCGGAAGTTGTTGTCCAATAGCACCAGGTCGGCAGTTTCCTTGGCCACATCTGTAGCTGAACCGACAACCACCCCTATGTTGGCGCGCTTCAGGGCGGGGGCATCATTTACCCCATCCCCGATCATAGCCGTCACCTGATTGCTGGCCTGTAGGGCTTTGACAATACGCAGCTTATCGTTCGGGCGAATGCGCGCAAATACTGCCGTGCGCGCAACCTGTTCCTGAAGCTGCCGGTCGTCGAGCCGCCCCAGCTCCTCGCCATCGATAGTCACGTCACCGTCATGGAACAATCCGATCATGCGCCCGATGCGCTCCGCTGTGCGGCGATAATCACCGGTGATCATCGATACGCGGATCCCGGCGCGCTGTGCTACCTGAACAGCTTCGACCACACCCTCTCGGATTGGATCCTCCATGCCCACCAGCCCAACCCAGGAATAGCCACTGTGGTCATCCAGGCTGCCCAACTGCCGGCAAGCCAGCCCGATAAGTCGCAGCCCCTCGCCTGCCCAGTCATCGATCTGGGATAAGATCCGGCTTTTTTTCGCCTGGCTCATCTGGCACATCTCCAGGACAATCTCCGGAGCCCCCTTCAGGTAGTTGTAGCTTCCATCACCATACAAACGATTGCCCGTGATCATATACTTGGTTTCGCTGGAAAAAAGCTCTTCAACCAGCCGTTCGGACCTGTCAAATACGTCTTGAGCACGCCCATCCATCTCGATCTGAGCGTATTCCCACAAGGCGATATCCACCGGGCCTTCGAGATTGTTGCACAGGACCATGGTTTCCAACGCACGCTCATGGTCGACCAGATCGGCATGGTTCACGCGCATCCGTCCTTCGGTCAATGTACCGGTTTTATCAGTGAAGATGGTCGTCACTGAACCGAGCGTCTCTACCGCCAGCAAGCGCTTCACCAGGCCATTGCGCTTCAAGATCTTGCGCATGCCTAACACGAGGATCACGGTCACAGCAATGAGCAGCCCTTCGGGCACAGCCGCGATCGCCAATATGATCGATGTGCGCAGCATATCCAGAAACCCGCGCCCCATCAGGAGCCCGACGATCAGGATCGCCAGGGTAAATACGACAACTATAATGGTCAACGACTTGCTGAATGCCTTAAGGCGCACCTGTAGCGGCGTATCATCTTCAAAGCTCTCGTGCAGGCTGGCCGCGATCTGCCCTAACTCCGTGCGGACACCGGTCTGGGTAACCCGCATAACTCCATGACCAGTCAGTAAAGTGGTTCCCATAAAGACCAGACTGGCATCCGGTTGGCGGCCATTGCCACCCGAAGTGCTCTTATTGATCGGTTCGCTCTCGCCGGTCAGGATGGCTTCGTCTACGGCAAGCTTGGCCCCTTCCAGGATTACGCCATCACCGGGTATTTTCTCCCCGGCGGTCAAGAGGACCAGATCATCCGGCACCAGCTCGCTCACCTCGATTTCCTTGCGCTCCGGACCGTGTCCCTCTTCTCTAATCACTGTGGTGGTCGGTTTTAATAGACTTTTCAAAGCCAGGTAGGTGTTCTGGGCCTGGTACTCTTGAACAAAGCCAAGGATAGCATCAACCACGACAACCACCATGATGATGGCAAAATCACCGTATTCACCCACAACCAGCGATACCAGGGCTGCAGCAAGAATAATATATACCAGCGGGCTTTTCAGCTGGTTGAACAGGATGGTCCACTTTGAGGCGGTTTTTTCGGTCGGCAGGACATTTTCCCCGTACTCTCTACGGCGCTCTAAAACCTGCTCGGCTGTCAAACCGTTGTGTGCCGCATGTATTTGATCACCAGCGACATCCAGGAGTAAACTCGATGCGTTCATGTAAATCCTCGTTGTGTATTATGCGATGCAGATGTAGTATTTATCACGCCTGGTGATCGGCTTTACTTTTCTTGTACATGTCTGACCCCTTGTTGAAATAGCTCAACGATATGCGGGTCGATAACGCTGTAATAGACTTCTTTGCCTTCCCGGCGCGCCTGGACGATACGCATTTGGCGCAGCCCGCGTAAGTGATGAGAAACGGCTGATACAGTCAATCCAACCATGTCTGCAAGCGCAGAGATGTTTACTTCCTGCACCACAATAGCGGAGAGGATGCGTACCCTGCTGGTATCGCTGAAGGCGCGGAAAAGCTCCGCCACATGGGCCGCGGTGTGCTCGTCTAGGATGAATAGTTTCATAGGTCCCGACTCTCTGTAAACATTCAAACATATGTTCAATCGTTCGCTTTTATTTTATCACTATTTTCGGCATCCACAACGCCATCAAGAGCGCAGCAATCAAGGCCAATGTTCCACCAAATAAGAACGGAGCAGACGGTCCAAATCCGCTCCAGGCTCCTGTCCCTTGCCAGAGAATACCCGCAATCAAGGAGGCAGGGAAAGCCAGAATGCCGATCACGGCATGGTAAGTCCCGTAGGCAGTCCCGCGCAGGTTCTCAGGGACTAAATCCGCCACCATTGCATTCGCAGTGCCATATGCCATTCCATAATACAGCCCATAAGCCACATACAACAACCATATCTGCCATCCTTCTCGCCCCAGGGTAAAGCCAAGGTAGATGGCTGCATAAACCAACCAGCCGCTGATGATCATGCGCCGCCGCCCAACCCGGTCCGAACGCGAACCTGCCGGGATAGAGACCAGCGAATAGACCAGGTTGAAGACCACCAGCATCATCAGAATGCTGACGACCGAGATGCCCAGGTTTTGTGCGCGCAGGACCAAAAAAGCATCGGATGAATTGCCCAGGGTGAAGATGCTCACGATGACTAAAAATATATTGAAAGGCTTGCCCAGGCTGTACAGCGAAAATTTCGGCGCGATACGATGGCTTGTTACAGCGACATCCTTTGCTCCAATCGCCAGAGATAAAACCGCCAGGAAGGCTGGGATCAGGCTGAGTAAAACGATGGTCTGGAAGGTAGATCTGGATAGATCGAGCGTGGTCGCCTGCGCCAGCCAGACAACAACCGCTGCGATGAGCAGCCCAAGCATCGCTCCTGCAGTGTCCATCGCCCGGTGGAAGCCAAATGCCAGCCCACGCGCCTCTTTTGTGACCGAGTCAGCCACGAGTGCGTCGCGCGGCGCTGTGCGGATACCCTTACCGATCCGGTCGGCCCAGCGTACCCCGGCAATCAACCCCCAGCTGCTGGCAAAATAGAAGAAGGGTTTGATCATCGCCGAGAGCCCGTATCCAGCCACCGCCAGCCATTTACGTCCGCCCAGCTTATCGGACAGCCAGCCCGAGAACAACTTTAGAATACTGGCGGTGGCCTCCGCAATCCCTTCGATCAGGCCGATAATGCTCGTCTGCACACCCAATACATTTGCCAAAAACAACGGTAAGATGTTGATGACCATCTCACTGGATATATCCATAAATAAGCTGGTCAAGCCCACGGCCCAAACATTGCGTGGCAGCTGCTTGATCGTCGCCCCTTTAGCAGGATATTCAGTTGTTTTCGTCATTGGTTCCCTCATTGTTCAGTGATTCTTGGGGTTCTGGAATTTCGATTCCTTCCTGGAGGCATACATGGCGGGTGTATTTTTGTAACAGATGATGACAGTTCCGGAAAGCCGTGATGGCATCTTGGGATTTCTTTGCCTTGAAGAAATCTCGCTTCTGGATCTTCGCGATCCACTTTCGCAATCGCTGTAAGTTTTGCTCGTTTTCCTCTAATCCGGCAAACGTGAATTTGTGGTGATGGGTTTCTTTTTCGAGCTCAGTGATAAATACAGCACACTGTTCCAGGAATTCATCATATTCCTGATCTCGGTCGGCTTCGAAGCGTGCTAGGATATCTTCCTGGATCGCTTGATCTACTCCTTGAACCAGAAATATTTGACCGCTAGCTCCATTCTGTTTGACATAAGCCAGCAAGCGTCCCAAAAAGATCGTGCTTTCCGGATTGCGAGGCAAAATCCAAACCCCGTTTTGCAGGCTGGTCGCCCCCGCAGTACGCAGTCTTCGCCATACATTCACGCGCAGGCTGGAGGGAGTAGCTGGTAGTTGCGCCAGGAAAAGTAACCATTCGATATCAGACATGGTGTCCTCCATCAAACACTTGTTATCCACCGATTCTAATATCTGTTTGTTGTTTGTGCAACACTTGTTGCGTTTTTCCACGCAGCTTTCACAAAAAGGGATTTCGGGTGATCGGCAGGAACAGGCACAAGAATTTGCCTGTCGTTTTCGTTAAGACTCTCATTAATTATCAAGTAGTTCTGGATATAATAATAGAAAAGGAGCGCTATGGTGAATAAGATCATTGAGTTAAGCGAGGCTGCTGCACTTGTGCCGGACGGCGCGACTATTTCCTTTGGTGGATTCACAACCCAACGCCACCCAATGGCATTTATCTACGAACTTATCCGCTTAAAAAGGCGTAATCTTTACCTGTTTGGACATTCACCTGGCGGAGATTGGGATATCCTTATCGGGGCGGGTTGCGTCAAGCGTGTCGAGTTAGCCTACGAAGCCGACGAGGCGTTCAACACGATCGGTCCCCGCTGGCGATTGGCAGTCGAGCGCGGTGAGATTGAGTGGGAAGACTACAGCAACTTTGCTATGGTATCGCGCTTTACCGCCGGAGCGATGGGCATCCCTTTTATGCCCGTCCGCACCATGCTGGGCAGCGATTTATTAGCCTGTCAGACGCTGAACGCAGAACAGCGGGCAGCCGATGGTCGCTCCTCACCCAAAAAGCTGCATGTGATGGAATCACCCTTCTCCACCAATGATAGGGTGGTCTTGGTACCTGCCATCCATACCGAGTTCGCCGTACTGCATGTGCAAAAAGCAACCCCAAATGGCATGATAAGGATAGAAGGACAATTGTTCGCCGATGTACAGCAAGCCTTGTGCGCGGATATGGTGATCGTGACCGCTGAGGAGATCGTCGGGGAAGATTCATTGCACCACGAGCCGGAGCGCAACCCGCTGCCGCAATTCGTTGTCAAACATGTCTGCCACGTACCCCTTGGATCGCATCCTTACGCAGTTTACAACTACTACGATTACGATCCTAAACACCTCAAGCTGTACCATGATGCAGCCAGAGACGATACTACTTTCCGACAATACCTTGAAAAATTCGTGTTGCAAGCGAAAAGTATGACCGACTACCTGGAAGCCGTGGGTGGCACAACCCGGTTGGAGAGTTTGCGAGCGGACCTGTCATACGGTTACAGACCGGACTTGAAGCGGAGGAGATTAGAGTGATGACCGATTACACCCTGACTGAGCTGATGACGGTAGCCGCTGCGCGTGAAATCCAGGATGGCGAAGTGGTTTTCGCCGGAACTGGTTTGCCGATGTTGGGCGCCATGTTGGCCCAGCGCACCCATGCCCCAGATTGCTGCATCATATTTGAAGCCGGTACGATCGCCAGCCAGCTTGCTCATTTGCCAATGTCAGTCGGAGATCCCCGCGTACTGCACGGTGCCGCGGTTGCCGCCGGTTTGAGCGAGGTTTTCACTTACGTTCTGCAAGCCGGGCGGGTAGACGTGGGCTTTTTAAGCGGCGCACAAATCGACCGCTATGGGAATATCAACAGCACTGCTATTGGGAAAAACCCGCTCCACCCCGAAGTGCGTTTCGCTGGCAGCGGCGGGTCATGCGACATTGCCTGCCTTGCCTGCCGTACCGTTATCATCGCCAAGCATGAAAAACGGCGCTTTCCGGAAAAAGTAGATTACATCACCAGCCCGGGCTGGCTTAATGGCGGCAGCACCAGAGACGAATCAGGGCTCATCCGAGGTGGGCCATCCGTGGTTGTTACGACGATGGGCGTCATGCGTTTTCGACCCGATAGCAAGCAGATGTACCTGGAAAGCTACCATCCCGGCCTTTCTGCCCAGGCAGTCGCCAACGAGACCGGCTTCCCCCTGGATACTGCCGGCGCGGTCGAGACGCCTATCCCTTCATCCGACGAGCTGTACATCCTGCGCGAGAGCGTTGATCCGGAGAGGGTTTTTCTGGAATAGACATATTGTTAATTTAGGTGGCTTCGCTGACCGAATCCACTCCAAAACCTATAGTCTCTCCGTTTTCTTGTTTTCTGATGCCAGCAATGGCTAATTCTACCTGTGATTGTTCGCCTTATGAAGAGATTTTTTCAGCCAACTAATTCATGGGAAACCCAAGGGCGTGGTCAGCCCCGAGAAGGATGTTGCCCCGATTGTTGTTGGAGCCATTAGGTGACAATCAGGCCCCGTTTTGCCTGGGCAGCAGGGCAAGATTAAGGATGCCAAAGGCAATCAAAGAGATAACGATCAGGATCGCAGCCACCGGTTGGGCGGCGTTCAGCCCATATCCCTGAAAACGCTCATAAACCAATACCGGCACAACCTTGGGATGGTACGCCAGAATAACCACTGCCCCAAATTCGCTCACCCCGCGCGCCCACATCAACATCCCACCTGCCAGGATCCCCCGGTAGGATAACGGCATCGTTATAAGCCAGAAAACCTGCCAGGCCGAGGCGCCGTCGGCATAGGCTGCCAGCTCGTACTCCTGGTTGATCGCTGCGAAGGCTTCCCGGCTGGCGTTGATAAGGTACGGGATGCTGACGAAGATCATGGCTACGATCACACCCGCCGCATTGTCCGTGAATGTCACGCCCAATGGCTCGAGCCACTGACCCAGCAGACCGCGCCGTCCGAATACCAGCAGCAAAGCCACACCCGCAGCAGTGTGGGGGATAATGACGGGGATGTTGATGATCGCCAATACCCACTGCCGGGCGCGGAATGCCCGGCGAGCAAGCACATAAGCCAGCGGGACTCCGCTGAGCAGGCCGAACAGCACCGCCACCAGCGCTGCCCCAAAGGTCAGCTGGATAGATTTTTGAACTTCCTCATCAGCCAGAGCAGCCAACAAAGCCTTCAGCGGGGAGTAAGAGAGCGTGCTGATCAAGGGCACGATCACAAAGAAGACAGCCAGGCTCCCAACTAACGCGAATCCGATATCGACTGGGGTCAGCTTTCGGTTCATGGCGTCGCTTCGGTGTTTAGCAGCTCTTTCAGATTTGGGGGCAGGTTATCCTCGCCATCCAGGATAGGCAAGGTAAAAACCGGCTGGTAGTTTGAATCCATGATGGCGCGTCCCTCCTCGCCTAGCAGGTAGGCTATGAACAGAGAGGCCTCGTCTGGATGAGGCGCTCCCGTGGGTATCGTAATCCCATAACCTATCCGCTCACCGCGAAATTCTGGCTTGACGGTGGCAAAACGCTGGAAATCCAGATTCACCTGGACTCGGCGGTACGTTTCGTCGTAGCCTTCTGCTCCCAGATTAACCTCGTCGGGTAAGGGGACCATCTGCAATCCATGCTGCTGGATCACTGATTCGTATTCAAAGGCGTAATCCAGGTCCCCTGACTCGAGCAAGGCGATGAGCTGGATGCTGGCGCCGCGCAGCAGCAGGTGCGCCCCTGAGACCGTCTCCAGGATCTCTGGCACCGTTATCGTGGTGAGCAAGTCGTCCCGGAAAATGGCAATTGGCGAGCTGAACTGCCCATCGAATAGAGGACCGAAGGTTGTGTAGCTGCCGGCACGCTCTTCTGCTAACGCCACAGCCATCAAAGCCCGGTACCCAGACGCGTCAAAGCGTGGATCTGCCAGCCCAAACTTTACCTCTGGGCGGGCCAGCACGCTGGGCCAGTTCTCGGCATTGATCTCACTCGCCCCCAGGCTGCCAGGGTGGTAAGCTAAGGCTAAACGGTTTGAGGCAAATTGAATATACCAGTCAGCATAAGGTCTGCCCGTTTGCTCATCCATCGCAGCATACATCAGCATTGGGATCAGCGATGCGTCAGCCGTAGCTACCACGTCGATCGGCTCGTGCAGGTCGGTCACGTGGCGCATGACCTGAATGCTGCCATGATATTCAGCCCGTACATCGACCTGAGGGTAGCGCGCCTCGAATGCCTCTTCCAGCTCATCAAAGGGGATGATCAGGCTCCCGGCGGCGAAGACCGACAAGGGTGTCCGGATCGGCGGCGGGGTGGCTGCAGGCCCGGTCACCGGGATGGTTGCCGGGATCGATAGGTTAACCTGGCAGCCGGCGGCGAGACAGGCGATCCATATTCCGATCAGGAAGGAGCGGAAGAAGCTCATTTTGTTCAACAAGAGGCACAGCACCGGTGAATGGGGTGCCGCTGCTGTGCCTTTGGTGTCAAAAGATCACTTGATCTCAATCTGGGCAATATCTTTCACCCAGGCGTCGCTTGGAAAACCGGGCATCACCAGCTTGAATTTGCCGGCTGTCTCCGTAAAGGCTAACAGGCAGTCAGCGCAGCCTTGCACGTCGGACAGGGATATCTCCGACGCATACCCATCGCTGGCAGTAAAAACAACGCTTTGCGCAGCACCTGTGATCATTGCCTGGTCAAACAGGTTGCTCAGCCGCACGCCTTGATAGGTCTCGTTGCCCTTCTTTGGATGCTCCGCAGTGAAATCGACGACTTCCATAGCCCCGATATCTTCTTCGTTCAATACCAGAGGATTCTCTACCATGCCGTAGATTACCAGATCGCCTTCGCCCGGTGGAACGGCAGACACGCTCTCGGTTGGGGTGATCGTCTCCGGGGTCGGTAGAGTGACGTCCTCCAGGTGCAGCTTCACCTGGGTGATCTGGCCGATTTGCTCGTTCTTTTCAACAGCAGATCCAACCAGGCGCAGCGGGAAGTACTGGTCCGGTAGCTGATTGCCATTCACCAGGTTAGCAATAATGAAGTTGTTATCCCTGGTAAATCTGGTGCTCTCCAGGCTGATTGAATAACCATCTGCAGTGATTAGCTCGAACAGGTATGCAGCTTGCGCCACATCATCGTTGAAGGCCGGCCCCTCGTGTTTGATCTCATCGTCTGCATAACCAGCCAGCAGCCACAGCGGGACGCCCACCCATTCCTGGGCTTTATCATCCTTCCAGGTGGCTTTGTGGCAGTTCACACAGGACTCATAGCTGGCCCGGTCGATGCTGGCTTCGATTGCCCCCTCCAACTCCAGCTTCCAATCTTGCACAAGAGATTTGATCTCGACTGCCGCCACCCACTTGACCGACCAATGTCCATCTGTGACCTGGTTGTTGGTTGGGCTGATGATGACCAATCTTAAAACGCCATCCTCTTTCTCGTCCAATGGCTCGCCATTGCGTTCATAGGCCAAAATGGCGTCTAATTCCACGGCGGATCTGAGCTCCTCGCCGGTGGCGGGGTCATACGCTATGAAGTTGCCGTTCATTAGCTGGTCATAAGAGTAAGTAATCGCATACCCATCTTCTGCCACGATGTTGATGCCCATGCTCTCGTTTATTCCGCCGTATGCCTCCACCAGATCCTTGAGCGACACACCTCGATACGCCTCTGGAGGTGTGATCTTTCCAGTGCTGGATTTGATGCCTGCCATCCCTTCGCTCACCGGGAATGCGGAAAGCTCCTCCAGGCTGAAAGACTTAGTACCGTCTGGTCCTCTGATCTCCAGGATAGGGGGGCTGAGAGTCGGGGTGGCTGTTACTGGAGTAGCGGTTGGTGGGACCGGTGTCGCTGACGGTGGGACCGGTGTATCGGTTGGCTGAACGGTCGGCTGAGCCTGCGGAGCTGCCTGGCAGCCCATCACCAGCAGGCAAAATATAACAAAGATGAATAGGATGTTCTTCATGACGCCTCCTCGTTGTTCATTTGTATTGTATCAATCAACACGCTTTAAATAAGTGTTTTTTATCCGAAGAAAAGCTGTCAAGCATCATATTCAGGTTGTGACCGGTGTCACCTGGACAGATGCGTAAATGCCGACTATACTTCTACCAATACAACATTACAGCTATTCCACGTTCCACCATGACACAAGATCTGATCGAGATCCTCTCCCTATCCCTCCAGGTATCCGGAGTCGCGCTCTTTTTAAGCGCCCTGATCGGGCTGCCAATCGGCATCCGGATGGGGCTTTCCCGTTTTCGAGCACGCAAGCTGGTGACCGCCCTGCTGTATACCGGCATGGGCTTTCCTCCGGTGGTCATCGGGCTGTTCGTTTACCTGATGTTATCCCGCAGCGGGCTGCTGGGCAGCCTTAACCTGGCATTTATGCCCCAGCTCTTTACTCCCGCGGCGATGGTCGTGGCGCAAACGATTATCGCCTTCCCATTGGTGGCTGGCTTTACCATGGCGGCAGTCATGGGGGTCGACCCGCAGCTTCGCCTGCAGGTGCTGTCGCTGGGAGCTACCAGATCCCAGGTCGCATTGGCTATCCTGCATGAAGCCAGGGTTGGGGTCATCGCCGCCATTGTCGCCGGTTTTGGCAGCATCATATCCGAGGTCGGCGCGGTGATGCTGGTAGGCGGCAATATCGAGGGCCGGACACGGGTGATGACGACCGCCATTGTGCTGGAGACGCGCAAAGGCAATTTCGAGTTAGCCATGATCCTGGGCATTATCCTGCTCGGCATTACATTCCTTACCAATCTGGCTATCCTGCGCTTGCAGGGCAGGACGTTAGGCGAATGAGCTCCCCCATCTACCGCATCCGCGATCTATCCAAGCAGTACGATGGTCGGTGCGTGCTGGAGATACCCGATCTGGATATCCAGGCCGGCGAAGCCTTCGCTCTTGTTGGGCCAAGCGGCGCCGGGAAGAGCACCCTGCTTCGGCTGCTCAATTTTCTGGAGAGACCCACCAGCGGCTACATCGAATTCAGGAGTAAACAATATCGCCCGGATACAGAAATGCCCCTGGAGCTGAGACGGCGGGTGACGACTGTCTTTCAGCGCCCCGTACTGTTTGACCGGACTGTATTGGACAATATCAGCTACGGGCTGCAGCTTCGGCGCACGAGCCACACATCCAATACACTCCACGACGTGCTGGAACAGGTCGGCTTGCAGCCGCTTTCGCGCCAGCGTGCTCGCACCCTCTCGGGCGGAGAGGCCCAGCGCGTTGCACTGGCGCGCGCTATGGTGCTGCAGCCTGACGTCCTCCTGCTGGACGAACCCACCGCAAATCTGGATCCATACAATGTCGGCCTGATTGAGGACATCGTCAGAGATCTTAATCAGGTACATGGCACCACATTGGTACTGGTAACGCATAACGTTTTCCAGGCTCGCCGGCTGGCACATCGCGTGGCGCTGCTGTTAGAAGGGAAGGTGGTCGAGATATCCGATACTGAAAAATTCTTCAATTCACCAGCCGATCCGCGCACGGCGGCCTTCGTGCGCGGCGAGATGGTTTATTAGAGCTACTTGATTGACGCTGCCTTGTAATCCAGGCTGAATAATCATCAATCTCTATAAGGAGAAGAAAAATGAATAAGAAAATCAACACCATTTTCAGCGTGCTGCTCTTGCTTGCCCTGGCGCTCTCGGCCTGCGCCGGAGCCGCTACCCAGGCGCCAGCGGAGCCGACCATCGCTCCACCGACGGCTGAGCCGACCAGCCCACCCGAGGAGCCAGCCACCACGGATGCACCCTCCAGCGGAGAGAAAAAGCTGATCCTGGCGACGACGACCAGCACCCAGGACTCTGGCCTGCTGGATGTCCTGCTTCCAATCTTCACAGACGAGACCGGAATTACGGTAGATGTGATTGCCGTCGGCACCGGGCAGGCCATCCAACTGGGCGAGGACGGCAATGCCGATGTCCTGCTGGTTCACGCCCGCGCCCGGGAAGACGAGTTTATGGCCAATGGTCACGGCACCCGGCGCGAAGAAGTCATGTACAACGACTTCGTCATCGTCGGACCGGAAGCCGACCCGGCAGGCATCAAGGGCATGACCAGTGCAGTCGATGCCTTCAAGAAGCTGGCTGAGACGGAGTCGACCTTTATCTCCCGCGGCGACGATTCCGGCACCCATACCAAGGAGCTCTCGATCTGGAAGAAAGCCGAGATCGAGCCGGCTGGTGACTGGTATGTCTCCTCCGGGCAAGGCATGGGTGAAGTGCTGACCATGTCGAATGAGCAGCAGGCCTACACGCTCAGCGACCGCGCAACCTACCTGGCCCGCACCTTGGAAGGGCTGGAGCTGGTCGTCCTGGTCGAAGGCGATAAAGATCTCTTCAACCCGTATGGCGTGATTGCTGTTAATCCGGATAAGAACCCAGCCATCCAGGCAGACCTGGCGAGCCAGTTCATCGATTGGATCATCTCCGTCCCGGTCCAGGAGCAAATCAAAGCATTTGGTGTGGATGATTTCGGCCAGTCCCTATTCATACCCGATTCGGCTCCCTGGAACGCTGCCCAGGAAAGCGCTGCGCCGGCAGTCGGACCGGCGCTCAAGGTGACCGGCCTGGTCGGTCAGGAGCTGGCCTGGACGGAAGATGAGGTGAAGGCGATGACCACCATGGAGGCTCAATCGACCAACAAACTGGGAGAAACAGAGACCTACACGGGCGTGCTGATCGCTGACCTGCTGAACTTGGCTGCACCACAGGCAGATGCAGCCACGGTGGTCTTCGTCGCTGACGACGGCTACTCGGCCGAAGTCCCTCTGGCCGATGTCATGGCCTGCCCAGACTGCATCGTCTCGTTCCGCAGTGAGGGCGGTTTCAGCACAGTTATGCCCGGATATGAAGGCAAATTGCAGGTTAAGGGTATCGTAGAAATCCAGGTGAAGTAAAATACCTGCCAGTGCATGTGAAAAGGTACGTTGGATAAACTTTCTGGTGCCATCCAACGTACCTTTAATCTAAGAGGACTTCCGCAGTTGGGAGGTGGATGGGGGTGTTTGGGCGGGCTACGCCCGCCCAAACACCCCCGATTACCCCTGAAGTGCGTAACTCCTATCTAACAACTGCTTGCTGGAGGTAATCTGATGGCTTTGAAAAAGGATCAAACGGGCCGGCTGCACATCGACTCGAAGCTGATGGCCGAGTCGCTGATGGACAAAACGCTGCTCGCCAGCACGGAGGCTGAATATATTTTCCGTCCACTGCCAGCGCTGAACGTTATAAAACTCGGCGGGCAGAGCATCATCGATCGCGGCAGCGCAGTCTTACTGCCCCTGCTCAAGGAGATCGTGGCTGCCAGGTCCGAACACAAGATGCTGGTGATGACTGGCGGCGGCACCCGCAGCCGGCACGCCTATGCCATTGCCCTCGACCTGGGCATGCCGACCGGCGTGCTGGCAAAACTGGGGTCGAGTATCAGCGAACAGAATGCCCTGATGGTATCCATATTGCTGGCCCCATACGGCGGCATCAAGGTCGGGCATGACGATATGGTCAAGCTGCCCTCCTACCTGGCCCTGGGTGCGATCCCGGTGATGCACGCCATGCCGCCCTATGGTCTGTGGGAAGAGCCTGCCCTCCATGGGCGCATCCCACCCCACCGCACCGATGTGGGTGCTTTCCTGGCTGCCGAGGTGGTTGGCGCCCGGCGCTGCATCCTGGTAAAAGACGAACCCGGCTTGATGACTGCCGACCCCAAAAAAGACCCAAAAGCCAAGTTTATCCCTGAAATCGAGATCGGCGAGCTGCTGGCGATGGACCTGGACGACCTGCCTGTCGAGCGTGCTCTCCTGGAGGCGCTGTCGCGCGCCCGCAGCGTTCGCGAAGTGTACATTATCAACGGGCTCGAACCGGGCAGCCTGACCCGCGCTCTCCAGGGCGAGAATCCCGGCACAAGGATTTACAAGGAAACTTAACCCGGATTGCTGTTATGTCTGCGTGGGCCCCGCCCTCGCGGTGGAGCGACTTCGAAAGTGCCGCCCTCCACCGCCAACGCCTGCCCTTCCGCCAGCGCCCGTGCCACCTGCTGGCGAGCACGCGTGAGTATGCGCTGAAATGTTGACCGCGACACTCCCATCAACCCGGCAGCCACCTCTTGGGATAATCCTTCCAGGTCAGCCAGGCGCAAGGCTTCCAGCTCTTCTTGCAGGAGCAGCACCTGGCGCAGGTCGCTCAGCGGGACGCCAGCCGGTTTGTAGATCACCGCATGCGGTTCTCTCAGCAGCCGGCGGCGTTTACGAGGGCGCGGCACAGCTAATCCTGGTTCTCCCTGCGCCCATGCCTGCGCCGCTGGCTGCCGGGACCATCCTCACCTTCCGATTTCTCGCCGCGCGGCAGGTAGACGATCTCGGCTCCGATGAGCTCAGCGATCTTCTCCAGCTCGGATTTGCGGATATGGCTGTGATAAACCTTAAGATCGGCACCTTCGACGGCAACCAATGCAAACCTGGGACGACCTGTCCCTCGTCCTGCATTATGGCGTTCACGGACAAATAATCTGCTCATGGCGACTCCTTGTTGATCACGTAGAGTTATGGGTATATACCCATAATGATTATAGCTTAGTTATAAGGTTTTGTCAAAATGACGATATACATCGGTATCGATGACACAGACAACCGTGAGAGCCGCGGTACAGGCCACCTGGCGCGCCAGATAGTCGCCAGGCTTTCCAGCGATTACACCGTCTTGGGTGTTATCCGCCACCAGCTGCTGGTTGACCCACAAATCCCCTACACCTCGCACAACAGCAGCGCCGCCATCCTTCTGGATGGCGGGGAAGAGGACCAGCTTGAGACGCTCTTTGGATCTATCAAAGAGATGATCCTGGATGACTTCCAACCGGGCAGCGACCCCGGCCTGTGCGTGACCCGGGAAGTGCCTCTCGCTATCATAGACTTCGGCCGGCGCGCCCAACGC
Organism: uncultured Anaerolineaceae bacterium; assembly: GCA_964525785.1. GTDB lineage: Bacteria > Chloroflexota > Anaerolineae > Anaerolineales > UBA4823 > JAQBDA01. The sequence continues at coordinate 13,824 of CAZGIX010000011.1, read as the reverse complement.
CAGGTCGTCAGCCGCCGGGAAGCCCTGGAGCTGGCAGCCGAGAATGGCATTTTCCTGGAGGGACTGGGGGGTACGAACGATGGGGTCATCGGGGCATTGGCTGCGGTGGGATTGGCTGCCAGTGGAGAAGACGGGCGTTACATTTTTCTCGGAAAGATCCGGGAGATGAGCGGTCAAACTCTGGTTGGCGAGTTATTAAATGCCGGCATCACCGCGGTGCAGACGATGGATGGTGAGCAGGTCTCGGATGGGCTGGTAGCCTCTGAGAAGCTGCGGCCCGCCCGGCGGGGAGGCAAACCCGTCCAGTATGTGGCCTGGCAGGATGGCGTCTGGCACCCGCTGAAGCTCGATTGACCGATTCCCAATTGTAGATTTGTCTAGCTTCTCTCAACTCGCCGCTCGCGCCTCCGGCGGCGGTCAGAAAGATCCTCGCCCTGGGTCGCAATCCGCTGGGCGCGCAGCCAGGCCTCGCAGTTTTCGTCTACCCCCATCATGACGTCCGCCGCCAATATGGCCTTGCGGATGTGCTCTTCCAGGGGATTGGTGATGGCGCAGGTCATTCCCGCCGCGATTGCCATTGCCAGGAAGGTGGCATTTAAAGTAGCCCGGTCCGGCAGTCCAAAGGACACATTGGACGCTCCGCAGACCGTATTGACGCCCAGCTCTTCGCGCACGCGCCGCACAATGGCAAACACAGCCGTGCCCGCCGTGCGCACCGCCCCAATCGGCATCACCAGTGGGTCGATGAGCACATCCTGGCGGGGAATGCCGTAAGCCTCGGCACGCTCCACTATCTTTTTAGCAATAGAAAAACGCACATCCGGATCTTCGGAGATCCCGGTTTCATCGTTCGATATGCCGATCACCGCCGCATGATACTCTGCTACCAGCGGCAGGACGATCTCCAGGCGTTCATCTTCAGCGGTCACAGAGTTGACCAGTGGCTTACCCTGATAGGCTTTCAGGCCCGCCTCCAGGGCTTTGATGATCGACGAATCGATGCTCAGCGGCACATCCACCACGCCCTGGACGATACGTATGGCTTCCGCCAGGATCGCTGGCTCGTCCGCCAGGGGAATGCCTGCGTTGACGTCTAGCATCTGAGCGCCGGCCTGGACCTGGGCTATAGCATCCGCCCGCACACGCTCGAAATCTCCGACTGCCATCTCGGCCGCCAGTTTCTTTCGCCCGGTGGGATTGATGCGCTCCCCGATAATAACAAACGGGTGTCCAGGGCCTACCACAACCTTCCGGGTTGGCGAAGTGAAGATTGTTTCTGTCATTCAAAGACCTCCTCAGATTTATCAGGCTGTCGGTGATGTTCCTGCCAGCGGCGCGGCAGAAGGCCGGCCTCCTGGATGATCTCGGCTACCAGCTCTTCCTGCCGGTAAGCCATCACATGTACACCACTGACGCCATTGATTGTTTTTATTTCCTGTATGATCTCTATGCAGATGCGTTTTCCCTCTTCTCGCTGCCTCTCGGGCGGCGCGCCTTTCAGGCGCTTGATTACCCCATCCGGGATGACCACACCGGGAACATGCGAACGCATCCATTCCGCCGCCTTGGCGGAACGCAGCGGACCTACGCCGACCAGGATAAAGGCGCGCTCGTGCAAACCCATTTCGCATACCTGCTGCATGAACTGGTGAAAGCGCGGCAGGTCGAAGCAATACTGTGTCTGGATAAAATCAGCTCCCGCCTGGATCTTCTTGGCCAGGCGAAGCGGCCGGTAGTCATAGGGGGGCACAAATGGATTGGCAGCCGCCCCCAGGAAAAACTTTGGCGGCGTCTCCAGCTTCCGCCCGCTGAGGAACTGGCCTTTTTCACACAAGATGCGCGCCGTGCGCAGCAACGTGATCGACTCCAGATCAAATACCGGTTTGGCCTGGGGTTGATCCCCAGCCTGGACGCCATCGCCGGTGAGGCAGAGTACGTTGCGCACCCCCATCGCGGCTGCGCCTAGCAGGTCGCCCTGGATGGCGATGCGGTTGCGGTCGCGGCAGGAAACCTGCATCACTGGCTCGTAGCCGGCGCGGGTGAGCAGGGCGCATACCCCAACGCTGGACATATGCACGTTGGCGCCAGAGGCATCCGTGGCGTTGATCGCATCGCAAACTTCCGACAGCACCAGGGCGCGATCGTACACCGACTGCGGGTCGGCGCTGTCCGGCGGGTTGAGCTCGGCTGTCACCGCGAAACGACCTGAGCGCAGGACGCGCTCTAAACGAGAGCTGGATTTCATTCCTCCCAACCTTTCGGCGCCATCTGTCCGCTGAGATGCAGGTCGTTGATCCAGGCCGAAGTGCCTTGCAGCTGGTGATTCAGCGGACTTTGGATGTGGGTGATTGCCTGCCCGTACATCGGCATGTGCTTTGAGCGTTCCCAGGCCTGCACCCATACGCAGGGACGGTCGGGTTGTATCTCGCAGTGCCCGTTGGGCAGCACACCCCCGCATGGACCGTTGCGCAGGGTCTTTGGACAGGTCATCGGGCAGGTCATCCCGGTGCTGTGCAGGATGCACTGCCCGCACATGCGGCAGTCGAAGATTGCCCCTTTGGATAGCTTTTCAAGCGCGATAAAAAGGCGCTCCAACCAGCTTCCAGGGATTAACCAGCGCTGAAAGGGCAGGAGCATTTTATAGACTGTCTGGTATGTCAGTTCGAGCAGGCGAGGCGAGTCCTGCAAGCGGCGAAACATCCTTGCTAGGCCTTATCCACAGATGGTTCGTAACCTTTGTTCGACTTCAGGCTGTTCAAGCGCTCGTTGGTATATTCGGCTTCGATCTTTGCAAGCAGGGAATCAGCTATCTCTTCAGCTTCACCCTCTGCAGCCTGCCAATCCGAAGACCGCCACTCCTCCAGGTAATCATCTGTGCTCGTGGACTGTGCCCGCATGGCAGCCTCATCGATCGCCTCCTGGAAGCGAGCCGAGAGCGGGCGGTTGACGCGCTGCCCCCCGCCGCGAACTTTTATCTGAGCAGGGATATCTCTCCAATAGAGGATCTGGTAGGATGCAGTCATGTCTCGATAAGCTCCTGCAAACGAGTTTCCAACATACCATAGCCTGTCCTGCGATGCTCGAATTGCAGCCCAAGGCTTTCAGCGGCCCATCGGGCTCTTTCGACTAAGGCAGCATCATCGCGCTGCGCCAGATAAACCACACGGGTATAGTTCTTGAAATAATCTTGTCGTAAGGCCGGAAAGCGATCCAATCCCAAACCTTCCAATACCAGATGGTCGAAGGACTGTACCAGATAATCGGTCAAGAAAAAAGTGCCGGGTGCTTCTTCCATCAGGTTGGCAAAGGTACCGTTTGCATACATCTCATAGCAGTGTGGTCCTGATACCCGTTCCACGCCCTCTTCCGCCAGCATGCGGTCCAGCATCCCGCCCGTGCCGCAATCTCCGTACACGACGATCACCCGATCATAATCCTGGCGCGCCTTGTGGATGCGCTGTCGTAGGGCCTCCGGAATGCGCTCTGGATGGTTGTGCAGCAGGGATGGCAGCGCCAGCAGGTCCACCTGCCAGGCATTTTTCTGCTTCAAAGCCAGCACCTCACGTGCCAGGGCGCCGCAGGCAATCAGCGCGGTTCTCATCTGCCCGTTCGCTTCCCTTCAAGTGCGTCGGCAATCGCCTGGATGTGTGCGGCTGTGCTGCCGCAGCACGCGCCGATTATGCGCGCCCCGGCATCGTATGCCAGCCGCGCATACTCCGCCATCGCCTCCGGTGAAGCGCGGTAGACAGGTTGTCCAGCGACCAACTCAGGGATGCCAGCGTTTGCCTTGGCAACCAGGATAGCCTGCGGAGCAATAGCGTGCATTTTCTGGATAACGGCGATGATCTCTTCCGGACCGTTGCCGCAGTTTCCACCCACAGCCGCAGCCCCATAAGAGAGGAGTGTATTCGCGGCCTTCTCAGGAGTAACACCCATCATGGTGCGACCATGCGTATCGAAAGTCATGGTAGTGACGACCGGGATATCTGCAGAGACGCGCCGGACGGCTTCCACAGCAGCTTTGACCTCGTCCAGTGCAGCCATGGTTTCTATCCACAGGATGTCAACGCCGCCTTCGATCAAAGCCGCTGCCTGTTCGGCAAATCCATCTACGACCTCTTCATAGGTCAGCTCGCCCAGCGGCTGAATCAAGCCGCCGGAGGGGCCGATATCCCCTGCCACCAGGGCCTTTTTACCGCTGGCAGCCACCGCCTCGCGCAGTAGCTTCACCGCCGCGCGGTTAAGCTCAGCCACCCTGCTCTCCATGTTGTGAAGCTGTAAGCGATAGCGGCTGCCTCCGAAGGTATTGGTGAGGATGATCTGTGAGCCTGCCTCCAGGTAGGCGCTGTGTACAGCCGCTACCCGGTCAGGCTGCTCCACGTTCCACAATTCAGGAGCGCCTCCGTGCCCCAGACCGGAAGCAAACAGCATGGTGCCCATGGCGCCATCGGTTAGCAGGTAACCAGCTTCATCTAAAAAGGATTGGATGGCGTTCATCGGTCAAACCGCCGGTTCGCCGCGTTTGATTGCCAGCAGCTTTTTGGCAGTTACAACGGCAACGGCTGCATCGCGGCAGTAGGCATCCGCGCCGATCTCCTCTGCAAAGGCGCTGTTGAGCGGAGCACCCCCGACCAGCACCAGCACCTTGTCGCGCAGTCCCTGCTCTTTGAGGGTGTTGATCACCACCCCCATATAGGGCATTGTGGTGGTAAGCAAGGCGCTCATCCCCAAGATATCGGGCTTGTGCTCATGGTAGGCATTGAGGAATTTGTCTGCATCCACGTTAATGCCCAGGTTGATCACATTAAATCCCGCGCCTTCCATCATCATCGCCACCAGGTTCTTGCCGATATCGTGGATATCGCCCTTGACCGTTCCGATCACCATAGTGCCGATCTGGGGAGCGCCGGTTTCAGCCAGGAGCGGACGCAGCAGTTCCATGCCGGCTTTCATCGCCTTGGCAGCCATCAGGACTTCCGGTACGAACAGGATGCCATCGCGGAAATCTGCCCCGACGATATCCATGCCCGCTACCAGGCCTTTGGTGAGCACATCGTAGGGCGTTAACCCGCGCCTTAGGAGCTCTCTAACGCTGGCGACGACTTCATCTGCCAGGCCATCATATAAATCATCCTGGATGAGCTCAAGGATCTCCGGAATTTCCAATTGGGTGATGTCAATATCTTCGCTCATATCACTATCGCTCCATCTATATTGAAAATTGTCTTTTCTTCGAGCAGTTATTTACCTTGGCGCCTAAGCCCCAAGTTTATCACGTATACGGTTGCGGTGCCTGCGTGCCGCCGGGGCAGTCTGTACAGGCAGGATGTCTTCCAATGTCGGGTATGGATCGCGGGCGTGTGGAAGGTTGAGGGCAGCGACAAACTCATCTTGAAAGGATGGTTCCAACGGCGTAGAAACATGCTGCACCCAGTCCGCCAGTGCCTCTGCTTTCTTACGCATCCCCCGGTTGAGCAGGGCAAACCGGGCGCCATCCCCGGCTGCATTGCCGACCGCGGTCACACGATCAAGGTCGCAATCCGGGATCAGCCCCAGGATCATGGCATGCACAGGGCTGATAAAGCTGCCAAATGCGCCCGCCAGGAGCACCCGGTCAACTTGCTCCACGCCGCGGTGCTTCATGAGCAGCTTTGTGCCGGCGTAGAGGGCTGCCTTGGCTAACTGGATGGCACGCACATCGTTCTGGGTGATCACGATCGGGGCGCCGGTCGCAGACAGGCTCGCGTCTACCAAAGTGTATTCGCCGGTGCGAGTGTGGTAGACCACGCGCCGCGAGCGCTCCGCAGCGCTCTCTTCGAAGAGCCCGCTGGCGTTGATGATGCCAGCCAAAAACATCTCAGCCACAGCTTCAATAATCCCGCTTCCGCAGATCCCTGTAGCTTTTACATCTTCTGGAAGCCCATCCGCATTCCCGGGCTCGATCCAGCCATCATAGCCAATTAACCGGATGCGCGGCTCTAAAGTCAGGGGGTCGATGCGCACGCGCTCGACAGCTCCTGGTGCGGCGCGCTGTCCGTGTGTGATCTGTGCACCCTCGAAAGCCGGTCCGGTCGGACTGGAGGCCACCAGCACCTGTTGGCGGTTGCCCAACACGATCTCGGCGTTGGTCCCCACATCCACGATCAGCATGATCTCATCCTGGTCGTGGGGCGATTCAGCCAGCTGTACAGCCATATTATCCGCCCCAACGTGACCGGCGATCAGCGGCAGCAGGTGCAGCCGGGCAGACGGGTTGAGGTTCAAGCCGATATCGCGAGCTTTCAAATCCATTGCAGAGCCAACCGCCAGGGCAAACGGTGCGCCGCCCAACTCCCTGGGGTTGATCCCCAACAGGACATGGTGCATGACCGGATTGCCAACAATGACCGCATCCACGATATCGACAGGCTGCAGCCCGGCAGCGCGAGCGGCCTTTTCTGCCAGCTCATTGAGGGTCAATATCACCGCCCGGTTCAAGCGCGCCAACCCTTGCGGCTCTGTGGTGGCATAGCTCACCCGGCTCATCAGGTCTTCGCCATAGCGCACCTGGGTATTCATCGCCGCCTGGGTGGCTAACACTGCCCCGGTGCGCAGATCGCATAGGTGAGCCACGATGGTAGTCGAGCCGACATCCACTGCCAGACCGTAAAGTCCCTCGCTGTAGCCGGGTTGGACGCGCAGCACTTCCTGGCCCTGCCAGATGGTCAGCGTGACGGCATGGTTGCCTTCCCGGAGCGCTGTCTGCAGGGCGTGGAGCGCTTTTACATCGATACTCAGCCCGTGCAGGTCCCACTTGGTTTCCAGGGCTTCCGCCAGGCGCTCCCAATCTCCGCGTGGATCGCTCATGTCTGCCGGCGCTATCTCGACATACACCTGCCGCACTGCGGGGTCGATCTCGATCACGCGATCCGAAGCCGCTTTGGCAATGATCTGCTTGCGTGCCTGGCTTTCCTCGGGCACGGTGAGCAGCAGATCGCCTTGCACCTCCGCCGCGCATGCCAGCCGCCTGCCCTCCAGGCGCTGCCCCTGGCTGAGCTCCATCTCGCGTGTGGTCAATGGCGTCAGATGCGCGGCGCTCGAGCTGATACCGTGTTTGGGGAAAAGACCCTCCTCGACGATCACCTGGCATTTCAGGCAGGTCTGCCGACCACCACAGATCGACTCGAGCTCAACGCCCAGATCCTGCGCCGCGCGCAGCAAATTCGTCCCGCGGCGAACCTTGCCCTGCCTGCCAGACGGCATCAGGGCGAGATGGCAGTGTTCGCTGTCGTGATTGTTCTGATCAGCCATCAAGTTACGCAGTCGTCGCCCGCACCTGGCGCATGCGTCGCCGGCGCATGCCAGATACATCTTCAGACTCTTCACTGGCTCTGATATGTGTCCAGCCTTCTGGCGTCGTAGCATCGCCGGCTACCATGCCGGGGAACTCGGCCCGGATAAGTGCATCGATCTCGGGTGAGAGGACTGCCGGATTATCACGCGTGAGGATCTCTTTGGCTTTGCGCAGAGCCCGCTGGTGAGCATCCAGACCGCCGCGTTCCTTCCATTGGGCGCGCGGGTCGCGATCGGCGATCTCCGCCAGCAGCATCGTGCTGCGCATACGCTCCAGACTGTGCTCAGTGCCAGCGAACATCCCGCCTGGCCCTACATCTCCAATCTGGTCCAGGGCAAAATTCTCCTCGCTGAACTCGAAGCCGCGCTTGATCTGCTTCATCATCAACGCGATCTCGTTATCGATGACCGCCTTGGCAAAATCGAATGCCATCAAGGCATCCAGCAGACCGGCCATATTGAACACATCCACACCGCCCAGCAAACCAGCCACCACAGACATGCCCGTTTCATAACCGGATTGGGCGTCGTTCATCTTGGCATTCGTCAAACCGATGTAGCCGCCGGAAGGGATATTGTAGAACTGCGCCATCTGCGCGCAGCCCATGTGCAAGATGCCGCACTCAATTGCGCCCGGGGAGTAAGCCCCTGTGCGCATATCGGCAACCGTCGGCAGGGTGCTGTACAGCACTGCCTTACCGGGGCGGATCATCTGCGTCAAAACCGCTGCGCCCAGGAACTCGGCGTTGCACTGCGCCAGCGTGCTCAGCATCGTGAGCGGCGAGGTCAGTCCGGCATTGGGTACGATCGAGAAATAGCTGGGCAGGTCCTTTTCGCTGAAAAGGATCAAATCCTGGGTCGAGTCGAAATCCATGGTCAGGGGAGAGACCACCGGGCAGTAATGGTGCGTGACGAAGGGACGCTCCCGAAAAGCCGCTTCGCCGCCGGCGATCAGATAGATCAGGCGCAGGACATCCTCCGCTTCGTTGGGAGGCGTGTTGGCGCGCACCGGTTTGACGGTGTTTTTGATGGATGGGTAGTAGCGAGCCAGGCTGTATTGGCCCGCTGGAGCATCCTCTGCCAACGTAGAGATGGAAAACACGTCGAATCCCGGCAGTTCATTGAACAGATAGGCAATGCGCGCCAGGTCATCCGAGCGTGAGCGGCGTTCGTAGCCGGTCACCGGATCGATGATATTCGGCGCAGAGCTGCCGGTCAGGATGAGCGGGCTGTCATCTGGGACCGTGCGATCATACTTTGGGTCGCGAGCATAAAAAGTAAACTTCGGAGGGAACATTGCCCGATACTGCTCGACCACCTGCCCGGGGAGGTAGACGATCTGGGATTCCGAATCCATCTTCGCTCCATGGGCAGCGAAGATTTCGCGAGCGCGCTGGTTGCGCACCAGCATGCCGACTTTCTCCAGGATTTCCAGGGATACTTCGTGCACCCGGATCACCTGTTCTGGAGAGAGCAGCTTTGCAAAGCTTTGGATCATAAAGGACCTCCTGCTAATGATTTTTGGCCTTACGCAGTTGGCGGAATATTTCCCCGTACTGCGTAACTGCCATGTCTATTAAAATTCGAAAGGAGATGACGCCTCGGTTACAAAGCGAAATCGATCACCCCGGTAGCTGTCTTTTCCATACTCTACCGGGCGATTTTCCTGGTCAAACGAGATGCGCTTTTCCAGCATCAATGGCGCCCCAACTCGCACCATCAGCAGCTCTGCCTCAAAAGCATTTGCCACAACCGGCTCGAAGCTCTGGCGGGCTCGGACGATGCTTATGCCGTATTCTGACTCCATGATCTCATAGATGGAGCGGCCCTCCAGGTCATAGCCCCCCAGACCCGGAAATCGCCTCTCAGGGATGATATATCTCTCGATCATCACCGGTTCCTGGTTTACCGAACGCAAGCGCAAGATCTGGTAAGCAGCCGAGTCCGCCTGCACAGCCAGCTCGCGCGCCGGCGCAGCGCCCACCGCTACGGTCTCGATCGAGATCAGCCTGGCGCCAGGGGTATAGCCGCGCTTCTGCATGCCGCGCGTGAAGCGGAAGACGACATCCATCTGGCGATCGATCTTCGACTCAGCCACAAAGGTGCCGACCCCATGTTTGCGAACCACCAGCCCCTGGATCTCCAGAACGCGCAGGGCGCGGCGCAGTGTCATCCGGTTGACGCCCAACCGCTCGCTCAAATCGCGCTCCGCGGGCAGCCTTGCACCGGGAACCAGCTCGCCGGACTCAATCTGACCGACCAGACCGTCCGCAATCTGGATGTAGAGTGGTACAGAATAGGCAAGTGGAGAAGATGGAGCGTCGTCCCCGGCGAGATTAGTGGTATACATAACTTATACCACATTATACCTGATAGTGACCCCAGAAACGAGTCTTTCAGGCAGGGTTTTCACATTCTTGTGAAAACTCCGCGTCTTTCATGACTGGATTTACGGGTAGAATCTTCGAGATGATGATGCCCACTACCCCGCCCACACTCCAGGAGCTGCTGCGTTTGTGTTTCAGTGATAGCGTGCAGTGGATCACAATCCCGCCGCAGGTGGAACCGCGCATCGCCTGGGTGACGACTGCCTCCGCCGAGGTCCAGCCGGACGACTTGCTGCTGCTTGCTTATGAAGGAGCATCGAGCGAGGTGTTTGAACGGGCAGGGGTACAAGGCGCGGCAGCGGTCCTGGTAATCTCAGAAATAGATCGCGAAATTCCCCTCCCCGCCGCGCCGCCTCCGGTCGCGCTGCTGGTCACGCACAGTGACACGCGCCAGGTGCATCAGCTGCTTACCAGCATGCTTGTAAACCAGCGTGCCTCTTTGATCGAGCGCGGCGTGCGCGTACATACCCAGCTATCGCAGCTTGCTGCTCAGGGAGAAGGTCTGGAAAGCCTCGCGCATGCCATGGCGGAAATTTCCGGACGTGGTGTCCTGGTGCAGGATAAGCGTTTGGATATCCTGGCGCAGCATCCATCTTCTGCCCTGGCCTCGATCTGGGAAAATGTGCTCCACCACCTGCGCAACCGGGAGTCCCTGCCGGAACCTCTGCGCGACCGTAAACTCGCCGGACAGCAAGCCACCATCCTGATTCAACCCATTCCAGGAGGGCTGGCGCGCCTGGTAGCGACGATCTCCGTCGGGGATGTCGCCCGAGGATACCTTTCCTTGATCGGGATGCAAGATGAGCTGGACGCCCTCGACCACATGGTCATCGAGCAAGGGGTGCTGGTCTGCGCAGTAGAGATGGCACGCGCCAAAGCCGTGCGGGAGGCCGAAAAGCGGATCAAGGGCGACCTGCTGACTGCGCTCCTGCAGGAGGATTTGTCGCCGCGCGATGCCCGCCTGTGGGTTATGGCGATCGGCCTGGACCTGGAACAGGCGCACGTAGCCCTGCGCTTAAGCTGGGACAGCGCAGCTTCACCATCCCGCCGCCGCCTGGAGACCCTGGTAAATGGCGAGATCGCCCGCCAGGGATTGAAATCGATCGTCAGCTCCATGGGAACCGAAGTGGTGTGTATCTGCCAGATACCGCACTCGATCGCTCGCCCGCAAGTTGCCTTGGATTTAGCCAGGGCGATCATCCAGCAAGGCAACCAGGAATACTCTAAGGCCCCCATCCGCTGCGGCATTGGCAGGCCCGTGGTGGAGCTGAGTGATTGGCGATATTCTTTTCGTGAAGCCGGGCAGGCACTGGATCTGGCGCGCCGCTTCGGCGAGTCGGAGCCCCTCTATTACACGGATCTATCGGTGTACCGCCTGCTGCTGCAGATCGAGCACAGCCCAGAGCTGAGTGCCTTTCAGGAAGAGATCCTGGGACCTTTACTGGCGCATGAGAATGCTGCTGAATTGATCCATACGCTGGAAGCCTATTTTGAGCATAACGGCAACCTCTCCCAAACTGCCGAAGCTCTGTATATTCACCGCAACACGCTCATGTACCGCATGGATAGGATTGGGTCCATTACCAGGCTGAACCTGGAAGATCCCAAAGTCCGCCTGGCGGTCCAGCTGGCCCTGCATATTCTGCGCATGGTAGGATCGACTGGCTCGTAGTCCGTGAGTATTGTGCACATTGCCCAAGATATGCAAGCTATCGTTAGGTTGATTGCCGATAGACATTCCAACCTCCTGACTGTATTCTAATGAGAATACCCTATCAGATCGATTGGTAAAGATACGATAACATGTACAGCCTGATTATTGCCCTCATCTTGATTGCCCTTATCGTTCTCGTCCTTGTGATTGAGAACATACCCCGCGTTCGGGCAGTCCAGGTCGAGGCCAGGCACACCAGACCAAAGACCAGGTTTTAGGAGATAGCAAGTTTATCTAACGGGACTGCCCACAAGCAGCCCCGTTTTTATTTTTATGGTGGAACAGCTTATGCGATCAGACCGGATAAAGAAAGGCTTCGAACGTGCTCCCCACCGCGCCCTGCTGCGAGCTACTGGACTGCGGGATAGCGATTTTGATAAGCCATTCATCGCCATTGTCAACTCCTATGTCGATATTGTACCCGGGCACGTTCACCTGCAGGACTTCGGGCGGGAGATCAAAGACGCTGTGCGCGCCGCGGGCGGCGTGCCCTTTGAGTTTAATACCATCGGTGTGGATGACGGCATCGCCATGGGTCACTCCGGGATGAAGTTCAGCCTGCCATCCCGGGAGCTGATCGCCGATTGCGTCGAAACCATGATCCAGGCCCACCAATTCGATGGCATGGTGTGCATCCCGAACTGCGACAAGATCGTCCCCGGAATGATGATGGCAGCCCTGCGGGTGGACATACCCGCGATCTTTGTATCCGGCGGTCCAATGGCTGCCGGAAGGACGCCGCAAGGCGAAACAGTCGATTTGATTTCAGTATTCGAAGGGGTTGGTGCTTACAAAGCCGGGCGCATCGACGCAGCTCGCCTGAGCCTGTTGGAGGAATACAGCTGCCCATCCTGCGGCTCGTGCTCCGGTTTGTTCACCGCCAACTCGATGAACTGCCTGCTGGAGGCGCTGGGCTTGGCGCTGCCGTACAACGGCTCCGCCCTGGCAATGAGCGATGAACGCCGGTCACTTGCCCGGCAGGCTGCGCGCCAGATCTTGAGCCTGGTCGAGGCGGGGATTACCCCCCGTCAGGTTGTGGCAGCCGAGGCCATTGATGACGCCTTCGCCCTGGACATGGCCATGGGTGGCAGCACCAACACCGTGCTGCACACCCTGGCGCTGGCACACGAAGCCGGCGTGAATTACCCCCTGGAGCGCATCAACGCCGTCGCCGACCGTATCCCCTACCTGTGCAAGGTAAGCCCTTCTGGCCCCTGGCACATGGAAGATGTCCATCGCGCCGGAGGTGTGCCCGCCATCCTGAATGAGATCGCCCGCTCAGGCAATACCCTGCATCTCGATCGTCTGACCGTTACCGGTCGGACGCTGCGCCAGTCGATCGACGGCATGCTTGTTCGCGATCACGAGGTTATCCGGTCGCTGGAGAATCCCCACAGCCGCACCGGTGGTCTCTCGGTCCTGTTCGGCAACCTGGCCCCTGAAGGGGCGGTGGTGAAGACCGGCGGGGTAGCGCCTGCCATGCGGCGCCATTCAGGTCCGGCGCGCATCTTCGAGAGCCAGGAGGGCGCAATGGAAGGTATTCTGAACCGGCGGGTGCAGCCCGGCGATGTGGTCGTGATCCGCTATGAAGGTCCGCGCGGTGGTCCAGGGATGCAGGAGATGCTGTCCCCCACATCCGCTATCATGGGCATGGGTCTGGGCGATAGTGTAGCGCTAATCACCGATGGGCGTTTCTCGGGTGGGACGCGCGGCGCCTGTATCGGGCACGTCAGCCCGGAAGCTGCCGCGGGCGGTCCAATCGCCGCCCTCCAGGACGGCGACATCATCGAGATCGACCTGGAATCCCGCCGGTTGGATGTTCGCCTGAGCGAAGAAATCATCCGGGAACGCCTGGCTGCCCTGCCAGAGTTTGAACCTCGCACCCACAGCTCCTGGCTTCGCCGCTATGCACGCATGGTCACCAGCGCCAGCCGGGGTGCGGTCCTGATCTAACCAGCACACCTTAATGGAGAAGAAAATGCGAAAAACCGGTGCTGATATCTTATGGGAATGTATGCTGCGCGAGGGGGTAGAGGTAGTCTTCGGATACCCAGGTGGGGCCAATATGCCCATCTATGATGCCATGCTAAATTATCCGGTCCACCACGTGTTGGTGCGGCATGAACAGGGCGCCGCCCATATGGCGGATGGCTACGCCCGCGCCAGCGGCAAGGTCGGTGTCGCCATGGCAACCTCCGGACCTGGAGCGACGAATCTGGTGACCGGCATAGCTACAGCCATGATGGATTCGTCTCCGATTGTTTGCGTTACCGGGCAGGTCGCCGCCCACCTGGTCGGCGGTGATGCCTTCCAGGAGACCGATGTGACCGGCATCACGCTGCCGATCACCAAGCACAACTATCTGGTCACCCATTCCGAGGAGGTCGCCCA
>CAZGIX010000010.1:0-47540 GCA_964525785.1 uncultured Anaerolineaceae bacterium | reverse complement strand
CAGAGGACTTAAAATCCTTCGGTAGAGATACCGTGTGGGTTCGACTCCCACCCGCCCTACTGGCTGAAGGACATGCAGGTTAACCAAAGTTTTGCGTGTCCTTTTGTTTTTCTTAACCCCCCTGTTGATATAATCCCACCTAGAAGTCATTAATTCAGGGCGGTTAGTTTTATCTACTTGCCCACCTGGCTATTAATCTAGACTATGATCTCCTGCTGGCTGAAACGGCTCGCTTATCTTCTATGAACCACAACGCCATTGCCCTGCTCCACGAGCGCCTGAAAAATGATATGCTGCTGTTCGAGTACGGCAGCGGCTACTCGACCCTTTTTTTCGCCGCCCGCGTGGCGCAGGTGATCTCGGTGGAGCATGAGCCGAAGATCGCCAACAAGCTCGAGGTCAGCCTGCCTTCTAACGTAGAGCTGCTCTACCGCCCGGTGAGGGATATCGACGCCTACTGCCAGGCGATCCTGGAAAGCGGCGAGCGCTATGATCTGGTGGTCATCGATGGCAGGGAGCGGGTGCGCTGCGCCGAGCTTGCCTCCAGCGCACTGTCGCAGCGGGGGGTCATCCTGCTGGACGACTCGCAGCGCGGCGAATACCTGCCCGCCATCCAGCATCTCCAGGCGCTTGGTTTCAAGCGCCTGGATTTTAACGGGCACCAGCCCTATGGTGCCGAGGGGGAACGGACTTCGATCTTTTACCGCCCTGAAAACTGCCTGGAAATTTAATCCTGCCCTGCACCCATCCGACCTCTGATCAGTACCCGGCCTCCAGCGGTGTTACGCGGGCTTTGTCGCTCTTTAGATAGTAGCCCACCAGCTCGCTCATCTCCCGGTCGGCATCAGCCAGGTCCCGGATCGGGCAGCCATAATCGTTAAATGCGCGCAAGGGCTTCCAGTTTGGCGAGTAATATACACAAAATCCGGGGTGGTCAGGACAGGCGTGCCCGATCACGAAGCACGCCTCGCGGCGCTGGACGGAGATAATCAGGTCTCCCCGATCCCCCCCTTCACCAGCGGGATCTTTGACCCACAAGGCGCGGCCCGGATAGCTGAGGTCAAATTCATATTTACGGGCCAAAAATGATACCTGCTGCTTGATCATACCTCACCGATACCTTTCTATCATCAGGCTATATGCTTGTGCTGCGAGTGCAAAATAGAGCAGTCTATCGCTGCTCCTCAGTATTGTTAAAACCCGCCCGGATTGGTTGTAGAATACGATTGATTGTTCTTAGCTACGACGGTACACTAATCGGGCGCTACCGATAAGCGCAGATCAGTCAGTCACCTGAAGACATTGTCTAGACAGATTATACCTTATTAATCATATTGGATTCCTTACAATATATTGAAGATCGCGTTATGGTTTGGTTATCCCTCACCTTACGATATGCTGACCGGCGTTTTCAAGAAAGGGTGTGTGCATGATGCACGCCAGTCTGGACCAGGCGCAGGCTTTCCGTTTGAGCAGCCACCATCTCGCTGCCAGGCTGGCACCCGGCGCGCTGCTGCAAGCCGCCGGTGCGTGCGGCATCCAAAACACCCCGCCTGGCACAGCCGTGCCGGCGCTGCATGCCCGCCTCCCGGATCTGATCGAAGATGACCTGGAGCGCGCCCTCACCGGCGAGAAGGCACTGCTGCAGTGTTGGAGCCTGCGGGCGGCACCGCACCTATTCCCGGCTGGGGATATGGCTATCTTCACCGCCGGGCTGCTGCCCCTGGATGAGGAGTCGCGGCGCGGCTTCATCTCCGGAGCCGAGCCAGCCCTGGAGGAGATCGGGATAAGCGCTACCCGGGGGATCGAGCTGGCAGCTCAGGGGCTGGTGGAAATCCTAGCCGGGCGCATGCTGACCAAAGATGAGCTGGGGGTCGAGCTCGCCAGGTGGATTGCACCTCACTTAAGCCGCTCGCAGCAGGCAACCTGGAAGGCGCCATCCTGGTACGCCTCCGGTCAGAGCCTGGGCGAATCGCTGGTGCGCTTCATCCTGCCGGTCCTGTCCCTGCAGGGCTTGTGCTGCCACACGGTCCGCAAGGGCTCCAAAGCATACGTATCGCTCACCAGCGAATGGCTCGGTCACATGCCCGCCCGAGTCGATACCCAGGCTGCGCGCGCCGGGCTGGTCAGGCGCTACCTGGGCTGCTATGGGCCGTCTACCCCGCGCCATCTGGCGGAATGGGCTGGCATCTCTCCCCTCCAGGCGGCGGGGTCCTGGAAGCTGGTGGAAGACGAGCTCGTGCCGGTCGGTCTGGGTGGGCAGGAAACCTGGCTCCTGCAGCAAGATGTCGAGGTATTCCTATCCCCACCGGAGGCGCAGGGCATCCGTTTCCTGCCCCCCCACGATCCCTTCCTCCAGCTGCGCGACCGGGGGACCTTCGTCCCCGATGTGACCTGGCAGCGCCGCATCTGGCGAGCAGCCGGCAGCCCGGGCGCCATCCTTGCGGATGGTCGCCTGGCAGGCACCTGGCGCGCCAGGGAAAAAGGGAGACGCATGGAAATGGTCATCGATTGGGTCTCTCCCGATCTCAGATCCCTTCAAAACCAGATCGAGGACGAGGCTGCCAGCCTGGCTGCGGCTCGTAAACTGGGAGCCGTCGATATCACCTATTCTGATAACGATTGACAAAGAACAGGCTATTCATTTACCCCTCGTGCCGGGTTGAAAGAGTATTCACTACAACCCTGTGATTAATCCTTTTGCTGATGTCACGCAGTTCACTGTTCTCTGATGACCGGATAGGGTTTTCGAGAGCAATGGATGTGTTAAAATCTCCCGCATGACATTCCGCATCGTCTTCATGGGATCGCCCGAGTTTGCCTTACCCAGCCTGCGAGCACTGGCGGCAGGCTATAACGTGGTCGGCGTGGTCACCCAGCCAGACCGTCCGGCAGGTCGAGGCCGCGCCCTGACCCCTCCGGCGGTCAAGGTGCTGGCACAGGAGCTGGTGCTGCCGGTTATCCAGCCCGAGCGTCTGAAAGAGCCGGCAGCCATGCAGCAGCTGCAGGAATGGGCGCCAGACGCGATCGTGGTGGCGGCTTTCGGGCAGATCCTGCGCCCGGCAGTGCTAAACATGCCGCCTTTCGGCTGCGTCAACGTGCATGCCTCGCTTCTGCCGCGCTGGCGCGGGGCAACCCCGGTGCAAGCCGCCATCCTGAACAACGATGCCCAAACGGGGGTGACGATCATGCGTATGGATCCCGGTGTGGATACCGGGCCTGTACTGGCTCAGCGCCTCATCCCCATCCTGCCTACGGATACGGGCGTCAGCCTGGGGGAACGCCTGGCCTCCCTGGGCGCAGATCTTCTGATGGACACACTGCCGGGCTATCTGCACGGCGAGATCACCCCGCGAGCACAGGATGAGCAGGGCGCTACGTATGCCCCAATGCTGAAGAAAGACGACGGGCGCCTGGATTTCTGCGAGACCTCCGAGGCGTTAGCGCGACGGGTGCGAGCCTTCAATCCCTGGCCCGGCGCGTACACCGCCTGGATTGGTCAAATCTTGAAGGTCCACCGTGCACACGCGGTGGGTGGTGCGTCGCTCGAGCCGGGCATGACGGCGGTACATGCCGGCTTGCCAGCCGTAGCCTGCAAGGAGGGCTGGCTGGTCCTGGATGAGGTCCAGCCCGCGGGAAAGCGCCCGATGAGCGGGGAGGTTTACCTGCACGGGGCGCGGGAGTGGGGCAGCCGCCCGGCAGGTTGAGCATGATCGATGACCTGGTAAGAAGGCGTCTGGAGATCTTCCCACTCAGCACACAGATCCGCGAGCAGGACGGGGGCAGTCAGCTGGAGATCGCCGGCTGCAGCCTGACGGCACTGGCGGAGGAGTACGGCACGCCGCTGTACTTGTTCGACTGCAGCACGCTGGATGCCTGTGTGCATGATTACCGGGAGGCATTGCGACGCTCCTATGCGGGCCAATCCGCAATCACTTACGCCGGAAAGGCTTACCTGTGTACAGCCCTGGTGCAGTGGGCGCAGCGCCATGAACTGTGGCTGGACTGCACCGGGGCAAACGAGATCGCCATCGCCCGGGCGGGTGGCGCGCCGCGCGAGCGCATCCTGGTGCACGGAGTTAACAAGAGCCAGGTCGATCTGCAGGCTGCCGTGGAGCATGCCATAGTCCTGGTGGTGGACAACCTGCCGGAGCTGAAGCACCTGATTGAGCTTGAAAAAGGGACTGCTGGCCCGTTCCCGGACCTGTGGCTGCGTCTGAGGCCGGGTCTGGCTGTGGATACCCATGCCTATACGCAGACCGGGCAGGAGGACAGCAAGTTTGGCATGGATTTACAGGATGCCGAACTTGCAGTAGAAACCTGCCTGGTGGAGGGGCTGCCGCTGACCGGGCTGCACTTCCACCTGGGCTCACATTTTCACGATCCCGCCCCGCTGGCGCCAGCTTTGGAGCAAACGCTGGATTTCTGCGTACACCTGCAAAGCCGGTTGGGCTGGCTTCCCCAGGTCTTATGCCCGGGTGGCGGGTGGAGCGTGGCTTATCACGAGGCTGACCTGCCGCTGGCGGGCGTGGAGCAGTACGTCGGCTTCATCGCCGGTCATATCCAGGCTGGATGTAATGCGAAGGGCCTGCCGCTGCCACAGCTGCAGCTCGAGCCTGGACGCAGCCTGGTGGCGCGTGCCGCGGTCTCCATCTACCGGCTGGGGACGGTGAAGCACACGCCCCACCGGCGCTGGCTGCTCCTGGATGGCGGAATAGCGGATAACATTCGCCCGGCGCTGTACGGGGCGCGCTACACAGCACTGCCGGTTGAAAAGCTCGAACGCCCATTTGCCGGAGGGGCCTGGATGGGTGGGCCGTACTGCGAGAGCGGGGATGTGCTCATCGAAGACCTGCCCATGCCCGAGATGCAGCCGGGCGAGCTCATCGCCGTGCCCGCCAGCGGAGCGTACCAGCTGAGCATGAGCAGCAATTACAATGGGGCGCTCAAGCCGGCGGTTATCTGGCTGGATGAGGGCCAGGCGCGCCTGATCCAGGCCCGGCAGGACCTCCAGGACCTGCTGCGGCGCGACCTGCCATTGACTTAAATCCAAACCGAGGCAACATATTTCCATTTCACTTACCGCCTAACCAACCCAATGTCATCGACCCTCAATCCCGACAATTACCACATCACCCTGCTGCGCCACGGCGAATCGGTCGGCAACTCCGAAGGCCGCGTGCAGGGGCAGGCGGATTATCCCCTGACGGAGACCGGGCGCCAACAGGCGCACTCCCTGGCAGAGCGCTGGCTGGCAGGCGGGCGCTCTTTCGATCACATCATCTCCAGCCCGTTGATTCGAGCCCGGGAGACTGCCGAAATCATCGCCGCCAGCCTGGATTTGCCGGTCGAGCTCGACCCGCTGTGGGTGGAGCGCAACTACGGCGTGCTCTCCGGTCTGCCGGTCGAGGAAGCATTCCAAAACGCGCGGCGTCCGCTGTACGCTCTCCCCTATCAGCCCGTTGGAGAGACCGGCGAAGGATTGTGGGAGCTGTACCTACGCGGCTGCCAGGCAGTCCAGCACCTGCTGCGCCACCCGGCTGGCCGCTGCCTGGTTGTTTCCCATGGCGGCATTCTCAACATGGCCTTATACGCCATGCTGGGCATCGCCCCACAGGCAGAACTTCGCGGGGCGCGCTTTCTCTTCCTGAACACAGCCTACGCCACGCTGACTTATTCGCCCGCCGACCATATCTGGAGGGTCATCGGGATAAACGAGCGCTCGCATTGGGAAGGCTATGATTGATGGGTGCTGATGATGACTGAGTCTACCCTTCCACCCCTGCGGGTGCTCTCCATCGGCGCCGGGGCGATCGGCACCTATATCGGCGGCAGCCTGGCATTGAACGGCAGCCGGGTGGTTTTCCTGGAACAGCCTCAAGTAGCGCAGGAGCTGCGCCAGCGCGGCCTGCGCCTGGAGATCGGTGGTTCGGTGCAGCGCATTTCTGAACCGTACGTGGCAGCCAGCCTGGCGGAGGCATCGGAGAGCGGCCCCTACGATATCGCCCTTTTCGCCCTGAAGGCCTATGACACTCTGGCAGGGGTCCAATCCTTAGCCTCCGGAAGGGATTCGCTGCCCCCCATCCTGTGCCTGCAGAACGGCGTGGAGAACGAGGTCATCCTGGAAGAGGCTTTCGGCAAGGGAAAAGTCATCCCTGGCACGCTGACCAGTGCAGTCGGGCGGCGAGCAGCCGGAGATATCGTCCTGGAGCGCAAGCGCGGCGCCGGCATCGCCGCCGGTCACCTGCTATCGGGCAGGCTGGTTGAGGCGTTCAATGCGGTTGGCTTGAATGCCCGGTTGTATCCGAAAGCAGCCGACATGAAATGGTCGAAGATGCTCACCAACCTGCTGGCGAACGCCACCTCCGCGATCCTGGATATGACCCCGGCAGAGGTGTTCGCCGACCGCGACCTGTACCGGCTGGAGGTGGAGCAGCTGCGAGAAGCGCTGCGGGTGATGGCGGCCCAGGGAATCCGGACAGTCAATCTTCCGGGCACTCCGGTACCGGCGCTGGCGTTTGCCGTGCACTGGCTGCCGCCGGGGATCTCCAGACCGCTGCTGGTCAAGGCCGTAGGCGGCGGGCGCGGCGGCAAGATGCCTTCCTTTCATATCGATCTGCACAGCGGGCGCGGGCGCAGCGAGGTGGATTACCTCAACGGGGCGGTGGTGCGCTTCGGGGAGAAGTCCGGCGTAAAAACGCCGGTCAACCGGCTGTTGAACCAAACGCTGCTCGACCTGACATTGGGTAAACTGCCCCTGGAGGCGTTCGCACGCCAGCCGAAGAAGCTGCTGGAGCGCTTGTAGTCACAGGTTTCGGCAGGACGATGCCGAAATGCTCCCACAAAGCCCGATGGTAATCCGCATCGTCCTCCAATGGGTACTCCTCTTTACCGCCGCCCGAGGTGATAATCAGCTTCATATCGCTCAATGTAACCCGACCCTGAGGGGTGACCCTGGAGCAGACTCGCCGCTGCGTGAACCAGGATTCCGGCGAAGTCTGGGTGTATTTGCAGGCCTCTAAGAAGTCAGCCATCTGGTAGGCTTGTAGACTAAACCTGAAATGCGGAATCCATTCGCCATCCAAATAATGCTGATAGATCAGATTTGTCCCGTCTTCGACGATGCGGTAGCGCCCTCGATCCTGGACTTGCTCGCCACGCTCGTCAATGCGGATGGGTTCGTAGAGGGATACGGTGACATCCGTCAGCCAACGCTCTTCGAGATGGACCATGAGGGTCAGATGGCCAAACTCCATTCCAAATCCCCCAGCCTCATTTCTCATCCTGGCAGAGAGCCGGTCGACCTTGTATCCCAAGGCCTCCAACAGCGCAGCAAAAGCCCCGTTCAGCTCGAAGCAAAAACCTCCCCGGCGCTGTTTCACGATCTTATCGAAAAGACTCTCAGTGTCGATATTGATCCACCGTCCGGATGGGATATCCAGGTTCTCGAAAGGCACTGCTTCAATATGGGCCTTGTGCAAGGCTCGTAACGTCTGCAGTGTAGGATCTGTCGGACCGTGATAGTTGATGCGCTCTAAATATGCTCTTACGTCCATTGTCCGATGCCTCTTTACCTTCTCCGATAAAATTGCGATTGGCCGAAAGTATCTTTACAAAAAAGTCATGTAAAACCGGCCAATCACTTAAGCAAACCGCTAAAAATTTCATGGCGTTAATAAATATATTTGGCGGTTTGCAAATGCACATCAATTAAATAACATGATCGTTCTGGTCAGGTACCAAACGGCGCCCCTTCTCCTACCCCAAAATGTGATACTGTTTTGGGGAGTCGTAACATAACGTATCAACATCCCGCTGGATACGTCACAACCAGACTCTTCGCTCCGCGCTTAAGAAACTCTCCGTCACTGCGAGCCGGTCTTTGGCGAAGCAGTCTCGCCCTGGGACCATTGTCAAAGAGAGATGGCTTCGTCGCTGCGCGCCTCGCCATGACGTGTTTCTTTACGATAGAAATGCACTTGCGCTGTGGAGATACTCAGAGTGACAAAAGGAGATTGATCCGCAAGCTCCGAGCACCGAGAAGGATCCTATTTTAAAAAAGCGTTCGCCCGGTTGTTGCCGGGCGAACGCGAACAGGTTGCAAATCAAGCTATTTGACTACGCCGTAAAAGAGCGGCAGCGGCTCAACCGGGTCATCGCTCCAGGAGTGGGCTGCAAGCAGCGTGGTCCGGGCTTGCTCGAGCAGGTCTGCACTGTTGGCATGGACGGTAAACAGCGACTGGCCTTTCTCCACCCTATCTCCGACCTTGTGGTGGATGACGATGCCCACGGCGTGATCGATTTGATCCTCTTTCTTCGAGCGACCGGCTCCCAGCAGGACCGCCATCTCACCCACCATGCGGGCGTGGATGCCGCTGAGATAGCCAGAGCGCGGCGCAGGGATGCTCTCAATCAGGGGAGCGGTGGGGAACAGCTCAGGCTGATCGATGTAGCGCACATCCCCACCCTGGGAGGCAACCAGAGTCTTGAAGCGTTCTAAGCCGCGCCCATCCTGGATAGCCTCCAAAGCCAGCTGCTTACCGTGTTCTTCGCTGTCAGCCAATCCACCCAGGGCGAGCATATATCCGGCTACAGCCAGGCAATGCTCGCGGAAATCCTCCGGCCCGCCCCCCTGCAGCGTCTCCAGGGCCTCTTTGACTTCCAGGGCGTTGCCGACCGCATATCCCAGCGGCTGGTTCATGTCCGACAGCAAGGCTACCGCCTTGCGCCCCGCCAGGGTGGCGATGGAGACCATCAGCTCTGCCAGCTGGCGAGCCTCTTCCAGGTTTTCCATAAAAGCGCCCACACCCACTTTGACATCCAGGACAATGGCCTGGGCGCCGGCGGCGATCTTTTTCGACATAACCGAAGATGCGATCAGGGGGATCGATTGGACAGTTCCGGTCACATCCCGCAGGGCGTACAGCTTGCCATCCGCTGGCGCCAGGTCCGCGCTCTGTCCGGTCAGCACCAGACCGGTTGCGGCGAGCTGGTCCAAGAACTCTTGTGTGCTCAGGTCAGTGCGAAAGCCGGGGATGGATTCCATCTTATCCAGCGTGCCGCCGCTGAATCCCAGTCCGCGACCGGACATCTTCCCCACCGGCAGACCGCAGGAGGCGACCACCGGCTCGACCACCAGGGTGGTCTTATCACCGACCCCGCCGGTCGAATGCTTATCCACCGCCAGCGGAACCACGTGGCTCAGATCGAGCATCTCCCCTGAGTGGGCCATAGCCAGGGTAAGCGCGGTGGTCTCACGCGGCGTCATACCGTTCAATACGATCGCCATCGCCAGGGCTGACGCCTGGTAGTCAGGTATTTCACCGGTTGCATATGCCTGGACGAAGAATTCGATCTCTTCCTGGCTCAGCTCCTCGCTATCCCGCTTTTTGATAATGAGATCAACTGCACGCATCCTCTACCCTCGCACAATCCAATTTCGGCTCGATCCTTGGTCAGTCTCTTTGTGGTGTTCTCGCTAAAATAATGTATTTCCTTGTTTTGGGGATGAGCGCGGCTGCGCCGCACTCATCCCCCTAAAAGTATCAATGCCTGGCAAGAGAACAACTTAATGATAGAGGATTATAATCCATCAACAAAGGACAGTTCAAAAATGGACATGACCCTCAAGCCCTATACACTCTCCGAAGAGGAGAAAGCCACTCCGGTAATGATTTACACCGCGGACAGCCTGGTTGCGGGCGAAGTAGTGACCAAGAAAGTCATCCGTGTAAGCACCTGGCTGCGCACGCCGATGGTCCCGCAGTTCATCACTGTCTTTACGGCCCAGTTGATTGATTTAAGCAGCGCCAACCCCCGTACAATGAACTTTAGTGAGCTTTACCTGCCCACTTCCCAGGTGATCGCCCTCCACATGCGGCCTCCGGCAAGCGACCCGCTCGATTACGATCCGGCTGAGCCGTTGCGCAAGATGGCCCCGGTGACGGTCCTGGTAGGGCAATTCCGTATGGATGGCGCCATCCGCATGTCTACCCAGACAGATCTGGAGCGCTACCTGGATGTCACCAAAGAGACATTCACATCGCTATATGATATCGAGATCAGCGCTCTGAACCAGGCAGCGATGAAGCCTTTCCATGTGCCTTTCGCTCTACTGCGGCGGGATGAGGTCAGCTTCGCCCCACGCAGTGGATAATTGCCCACCGTCTAATTCTGCGGCGCGTGAAATCTTTAAGGATGGTCCACAAACTGGCGCTTCTCACACCTGCATTTTTCCTGTAAAATAAGATATCCAGCCACATATGGCGAGAAACTGATGAGACCACCCATATCTGGGGTTATCCTTTGTCGTCAGAAGCCGGGGGAATAATTAGTGCCGCATGGAGGGCATACCTCTCCTGCGGGGGCTGATTATCGCTGGCATCTGCTGCACAATGCCTGAGAGGCGCACGTGACAGATTACCGGGCAACGGATATCGAGGTACTCCAAAAACAGCTTGACGATCTGCGCAAGCGCCTGGGGATAGTCGAGGCTCACTATAAAGCCATCTCGGATAGTGAAAACATCTATATCGTCCGTTTGCTGCCGGATGGTGAAATTCAATTCGCCAACCAGGCATTCAATAATGTCGCCTTAGTGATGAGCAAATCGGAGCGAATAACGAACTTCTTAGATTACATCGGGCAGGCAAACGGATCAGATATTCGACCGCAGATCGATGCACTGACCACCGAGCAGCCCGAATTCAATTTCGGCCATACGAACCACGAAGACGATCATCAAATGCGCTGGCAGCAGTGGACATGCCGGGGTTACTTCGACAGCCAGGGAGTGCTGGTCGAAATCCAGGCTGTCGGGCATGATATCACCGCCCTGAAGCGGGCAGAGATGGTTGCAGAACAGCATAACCGCGAGCTGTCTGCCTTGCATACCGCCACGCGTGCCCTGCTCTCCACACTCAACTCAGAAACGCTGCTTGGGCAGATCCTGGACGCCGCCATTGGCGCTCTCCCAATTGCCCAAAAAGCCACCCTCCACCTGATCGCCAAGGACACGGGGCAGCTTGAGCTGCGCGCCAGCCGCGGGTACGCTGATCCACGGATCAAAAAGTTCTCTTACTCAGAGACCAGCGGTTACGTTGCCCGGGCAGTGCGCGAACGGCGTCCGCTGATCTACCGGGATGCCGCGGGCGAGATCCCCAATCCGCGCAAAGATCTGATCCCTGAGATGAACGCTATTCGCTCGGTGATCGTCGCCCCGCTGGTCTTAAAGGAGCGCATCTTGGGAGCGATCTCGCTCGAATCGCCCTCGGTGGGCGCCTTTACAGACTCAGACTTGCGTCTGCTGGTCAGTTTTGCAAGCACAGCCACAAACGCCATCCACAACTCCGAGCTGCATTCCGAAGCC
Organism: uncultured Anaerolineaceae bacterium; assembly: GCA_964525785.1. Lineage (GTDB taxonomy): Bacteria > Chloroflexota > Anaerolineae > Anaerolineales > UBA4823 > JAQBDA01. Next base: position 36,172 of record CAZGIX010000010.1, on the reverse strand, counting down.
CAGAAATCAGCCATTACCGACTCTCTCACCGGCCTGTACAACCGGCGAGGTTTCTTCGAGCTTGGGCAGCGCGAGATCGAGCGCAGCTTCCGCTTCAAACACCCGCTGACAGCGGTGATGATCGATGTCGATAATTTCAAGTACATCAACGACCATTACGGGCACGTGACTGGCGACCTTGTCCTGCGCAGTATCGCCGCCCGCTGCAGCAAGGGCCTTCGTAAAGTAGATATCCTTGGGCGCTACGGTGGGGATGAATTCATCCTGCTCCTGCCAGAGACACATGTGCGCATGGGAGGCCTGGTTGCAGAGCGCCTGCGGCGTAATGTATCCGAGACCAGGCTGTCGGTGGAGGAGCACCTGCTGCGGGTGAGCATCAGCCTGGGCGTCGCCGGTCTGACCACGGAAATCACCAATCTGGATATGCTGATCGGCCGCGCCGATGCCGCCATGTACGCTGCCAAGCAGGCCGGGCGCAACCGCATCATGCCTATGTAATCTCTGCGCCAGCGGCGACGATGGTTCAGGCCGCGTCAGCCTGCCCTACTCCCCCTCGGTCAGCAACTCCCTGGCTTTCGACCAGATTAGATCGAACATCTCCCGGGTCAGGCGCCCGGTCTGGGTGTTCTGCCGGCTGGGGTGGTAAGAAGCCAGCATCCACGGCAGGGACTCTCCCAGGCGGTAATTTGCGCCGTGGGCGAAATCCAGCCGTGGAATAGCAGCACCGCCCTGGCGCAGCAAGTGCAGGGTGTTATCGAAAGCGATCCGCCCCAGAGCGACGATGCCTTCGACACCTGTCAACAGCTTCATCTCCCGCTCAAGGTACGGCAGGCAGTTAGATATCTCCCCAGGGGAGGGTTTGTTGTCCGGAGGGGCACAGCGGCACACAGCCGATATGTATAACCCCTCCAGGGTCAGACTGTCATCGCGCGAGATGGCGAACGGCTGGCTGGCAAATCCAACCGCGTGCAGCGCTCGATAGAGGAATTCACCCGATCCATCCCCGGTGAACATGCGTCCGGTGCGGTTGGCGCCATGCGCTCCAGGCGCCAGACCGATCACCAGCAGGCGGGCATGCACATCCCCAAATCCAGGTACGGGTTTGCCCCAATACTCCCAATCCCTGTAGGCGCGGCGGCGCTCTCGCGCTACCTTCTCGCGCCACTCGACCAGGCGCGGGCACAACCTGCAGGCGACGATCTCAGTTTCCAGTTGTTCCCATACGTTCATAATATCAGCATCGCATCTCCGAAGGAGTAGAAGCGGTAGCCCTCCTGTTTGGCGATCTCGTATGCCCTCAGGATCATCTCACGCCTTGCAAATGCGCTCACCAGCATGATCAGGGTGGAGCGCGGCAGGTGGAAGTTGGTGACCAGGGCATCCACGACTTGAAAGCGGTAGCCTGGCAGGATGAACAAATCGGTGGGGCCTTCGTAAGCTGCAAGCGACTCGTCAGGAGCGGCGCGGCGTGCGGCGCTCTCCAGGGTGCGCACGCTGGTAGTGCCGACCGCGACCACTCGCCCACCGCGCCGGTGGGCGTCTCTGACAGCCTGGGCAGCTTCTGGAGGGACACGGCACCACTCGGTGTGGATTTTGTGGGTGCGCGGGTCGGCCTCGGTGACGGGAACGAAGGTGTCTAACCCGACGTGCAGTATCAGGCTGGTAAGCTCGATCCCGGCGTCCTGCAGCTCAGCCAGCAGCCGGGGCGTGAAGTGCAATCCTGCCGTCGGAGCGGCGGCCGAGCCGGGCTGGCGGGCATACACGGTCTGGTAGCGCTCGGGATCTTCCACTGCAGCGTGGATGTACGGCGGCAGAGGGACATGCCCTGCGGCTGCCAGGTAATCTTCCACGGGCCGGTCGAACTGCACCAGGCGCCGTGAGCTGCCCAGGTTGGTAATGATCTCCGCCGCAGGGCCTGATTCTACCTGCACTTTCACCCCAGGATTCAGCCCTTTGCCGCCCACCAGGGCCTCCCAGGTCAAAGCGGATTGGCGACGCAGCAGCAGGATCTCGGCTCTCCCCCCGCCTGGAATTTTACGCGCGTACAGGCGCGCCGGCAGCACGCGCGTCTCGTTGAGCACCAGCAGGTCGCCGGGTTTCAGGTAGCGCGGCAGATCGTAGAAATGGGCGTGCTCGATCTCTCCGGATTGGCGGTGCAGCACCTGTAGCCGTGACGAATCGCGCGGCTCCACCGGGGTCTGGGCGATGAATTCGGGAGGCAAATCGTAATCGTAGTCGCTGGTTTTCACTGGCGGCAGGCTTTACAGCGAAGCAGCCCGGTTTCCAATCTGGATGCTTCGAGCCGTGGGACTGCGATCCTGGGATGCAGATCAGCGGTTCAAGAAGCGGATAACGAGGTTCAGCACGACGGTCAGCACGATCGAGAGCAAGATGGAGGTTACCAGGGGGATCAGACAGGTGACATTTCCGCTCTGGATGCGAATATCCCCGGGTAATCGTCCCAACGGCAAGCCGGCGCGTCCCGCAAGGTACAGCAAGCCGCCGACCAGGAAGAATACCACTCCGGCGATCATCAGGAAACGCGCAATCGAGGCCATAGGATCAATCAAACAAACGCGGCTGTTCGTCAGCCGGGAACGCCAATTCGAGGTGCTCGTACGCCAGGCGGGTGGCGGTGCGCCCCTGGGGTGTGCGATCCAGGAAGCCGAGCTGCAGCAGGTAGGGCTCGACGACATCCATGATGGTATCCGGCTCTTCGCTGATCGAGGCGGCGATGGTGCTCAAGCCGACCGGCCCGCCGCTGTATTTCTCGATGATCGTACGCAGCACGCGGCGGTCGATGTCATCCAACCCGCGGTGGTCCACATCCATCAGATCCAGCGCCTGGTGAGCGACCTGGCGCGTGATCACCCCGTTGGCGCGCACCTCGGCATAGTCGCGCACACGGCGCAGCAAGCGCAGGGCGACGCGGGGAGTGCCGCGGCCGCGCAGGGCAATCTCATCCACGCCCTCCGGGTCGGTCTCGATGCCCAGCACGCGCGCTCCCCGGCTGATAATCTGGCGCAGGGCTTCCTGGTCGTAGTAATCCAACCGGTGCACCACACCGAAGCGCGCTCTCAGTGGAGCAGTCACCAACGCCAGGCGTGTGGTTGCCCCGATGACGGTGAAGTGCGGCAGCTTGAGGCGGATCGAACGCGCCGAAGGACCCTTCCCGATGATGATATCCAGGGCAAAATCCTCCATCGCCGGGTAGAGCACTTCCTCGATGACGCGCCCCAGGCGGTGGACCTCATCAATAAACAGCACATCGCCGGCGCGCAGGTTGGAGAGGATGGCTGCCAGATCGCCCGGGCGTTCGATCGCCGGCCCGGCAGTGATCTTGATATTGACACCCATCTCATTTGCCAGGATGTGCGCCAGGGTGGTTTTGCCCAGGCCCGGCGGCCCGTAGAAAAGCACGTGATCCAGCGGCTCGCTGCGCTGGCGGGCAGCGTCGATCAAGATCGCCAGGTTCTCTTTGACTCGTTCCTGACCGATCAGGTCTGCCAGGCGGCGCGGGCGCAGCGCCTGATCCATGTGGTCATCGGGTTGCGGCGCGGGGGTGATTAAGCGGTTGGGGGCATCATTCATAGGGAAAATTATAACTTGCAGATATAATTAACACAACCAAACTTAGGAGCCTGTAGATGCCAAACGTATACCCATCACCTCATCCCCTGGTAGCACATAAACTCAGCCTGCTGCGCGATAAAAACACCGAGCCCAAGAAGTTCCGCGAGCTGGTACGCGAGATTGCAGCCTTGATGGCGTACGAAGCCACCCTCGACCTAGCGTTGCAGCCCCTGTCTGTCGAAACGCCGCTCAGCCCGTTCCTGGGCGCTGAGCTACAGCAAAAAATCGGCCTGGTGCCCATCTTACGTGCCGGGCTGGGCATGGTAGAGGGCATATGGAACTTAATGCCCACTGCTGAGGTCTGGCACATCGGACTGTACCGGGATGAGCGCACGCTCAAACCGGTTGAATACTACAACAAGCTGCCCATTGAGCCAACCGTATCCGTGTGCCTTATCTTGGACCCCATGCTGGCTACCGGCGGATCGGCGGTTGCCACCGTAGACGTTCTCCAACGTTGGGGGGTTAAGAACATCAAGTTCGTCGGCATCATCGGAGCGCCGGAAGGCCTGGCGCTGATGGAAAAGCACCATCCAGAAGTACCGATCCATCTGGCAGCCATCGACGAGCGCCTGAACGAGCGCGGCTACATCCTGCCAGGGTTGGGTGATGCCGGGGACCGCCAGTTCGGGACGGGATAGAACTGGTTCGGATCCTATCGCTTAAGCGGCACTTAAGCCACCCATAATCAGATTAGATTGCCAGGCGTGCAGGCTGGTTGGTAGAATGGTTAAAACCACCCTGGGAGAGCGATCCTTCATGCGACGATTCCTGCTGTTATTCCTGGTTAATACCATCATTATCCCGTTTTGTGGAAACCCCGGTTTGAAGGCTACTCCACTGGCTTCGACTGTAAGCAGTGTGCCAGTGCAAACAGCTTCCCATAACCAATCCCTTGCCGGTCCCGAAATAACCGGCATAACCACCAACACCAACGTCGTCCCACGCTACGAACGCCTGGAGATCACGTTTCAGGTCAGCACCCTCGCCGGTAATCTGCAGATGCCGTACGATGAGAGCCCACCGGCAGGCATCCAACCCGGTCAGGGCATCTCAGTCGATGCACTCTTCACCCCGGACAACTGGCAGACCACGTACACCCAGCCAGCCTTCTATTACCAGGAATTTGACGACCAGGTGGTGAACGACCGCGAGTGGTTCTATCCTACCGGGAACTTCGCCTGGAAAGTGCGATTCTCTCCGCACCGCGCCGGGAGCTGGCAGTTCAAGATCCTTGCACGGGATGCAGGCGGCAGCAGCGAAAGCCCGGCACTGGCATTCGAGGTCAGCCCATCCAGCAGTAAAGGCTTTATCCGCGTCAGCCAGGACGACCCCCGCTATTTTGAATTCGAAGACGGCAGCTACTTCCCTGCCCTGGGCTACAACATGAATTTCGATCACGTCAGCTGGGATAATCCCGTGCTGGAAAACCAGGCGAACTTCCAATCCATGTCCCAGAACGGCATTCAACTGGTGCGCATCTGGCTTTCGCAGTGGGGCATCTACGACGCTTCCTGGAATCCATGGAACGGCATCGATCCGCAGATGCACGGACAGTACATACCGTTCACCGAATTAGACATGCAGACTGCCTATCCGGGCAGCGATGTCTCGATGCGGATTGCTTCTTACTACAATCCGTGCATGTTCCTGGGCTTTATGAAAGCACCGCCAGCGGTGAAAGAGAACACCACCTACCGGGTGCGCATCCGCTACCTGACCGAAGACATGGGCGGACCGCGTGTGGCGGGGCAGCCGTACGGCTTTGTCGCCAAGACCGGCGGCTGGCTGTGGGGAGATGGCAATGACTGCCAGGAGCCGGGCACTGGTACGGTGGTGACGGCTTACCAACCGGGCGACAGCAGCGGCTGGCAGATCCTGGAAGGCAGCCTGACGACCGGCAGCTCGAGTTTCTTGCCATTCTTCTACCTGGTGGTTGAGAATGTCACCTCCGGCACCGCTTACGTGGATTACGTCTGGATAGAGGAAGACCTGGGCAACGGGCAGTACGGCCCGAACATCGTGTCTGCCCCCTGGATGGCGCATCACCAGTATATGGAGCAGCGTAACTCCTACGCTTTCGACAAGGTGGTGGAGCTGGCGGGTGAATATGGCGTTTACCTCCGTCCGGTGATCATGGAGAAAAATTCCCACATATTTACACGCATTGACTTTGAAGGCAACCCGATCCCATATGATCCGGGTTGTAATGACCAGGATCCCGGCAACGACCCGGCTGAATGCCCGGGCAACGACTGGTTCTACGGGAACTGGCGCCAGATGACCAAGGTGCGCTGGCTGCAGCAGGCCTGGTGGCGCTACCTGCAGGCCCGCTGGGGGTACTCGACCAACATCCATTCGTGGGAGCTGCTCAATGAAGGCGATCCATGGAACGGGAGGCACTACACCCTGGCGGACGAGTTCGGCAAGTACATGCACCAGTTCGAGCCTGACAAGCACCTGGTCTCCACGTCTACCTGGCATTCTTTCCCCCGGGACGATTTCTGGGCTAATCCGGAGTTCCCGGATGTCGATTTTGCCGACCTGCACCGATACATCCCGGCAGACGATCCAAACTTCAATGATTCCGCCCAGGCGACATACGATCCCAGCATTACCTACGGCGCCCTGCAGCCCGGTGGAGCCGGTAAGCCCATCCTGCGCGGCGAGACCGGCTTTGTGGACAGCGGATCCGAACCGCCCACCGACATTCTGTTACAAGATACCGACGGCATCTGGCTGCACAACTTCATCTGGGCCGGCATCAACGCCGGGGGGATGATCGAGTCGTACTGGTATGAGAATATCCATATTTACCGCTATAACCAGGACGGCAGTCTTAACTTCGACCATCGCCCCCAGTATGGCATCTACTACAACTTCATCAAGGATATCCCGCTCAACAACGGAGAATACCAGGATGCCGCAGCTGATGTTTCTGACCCGGGACTGCGCACCTGGGGGCAGAAAGACGTGGTCAACGGGCGCCTCCACCTGTGGGTGCAGAACTCCGCCCATACCTGGCGGAACGTGGTCGATGGGGCACCAATCCAGCCCATTTCAGGCGAGGTCCAGGTTTCCGGATTCCAGCCCGGGATCAACCTGACCGTGGAGTGGTGGAACACCTATACCGGCAGCCTCATCCGCCGCAGCAGCGTGCAAAGCGACGCCACAGGTTCGCTCGATCTGGCAATTGACCAGCTGACCACGGATGTAGCCGTCAAGGTCTATCCACTGCTCAGGCTGGACAACAAGCTATTCCTTCCGCAGGTAACGATGTACCAGGTATCTACTCAGTAAAGATCCCTCGTCGTTCCGCTCCTAAGACTGACATCCATCGGAATCTAGCTTGACAGAGTACTTCGTGCCTTGGTGACTGGGTGGTTAGAAATACACTTACCACCAAGTCACCAGGACACCAAGAAAGGCTTTCTTAAACCCTTCGTGTCTTGCTGATTTCGTGGTGATATTTTCATTATAATAGGCTGATATCGCCGGACAAAGAACCGCTATGCCTGACAGCCAAGACCCTCCCTCACATCCCGGGCACGAACATGGCTCCGGCAGCGATCACCCCCATACGCACGGTGCGATCGATCCATCCCTGCTGAGTTCGGAGCGCGGCATCTGGGCGGTGAAGTGGTCGCTGGTCGGTTTGTTCCTGACCGCTGCCCTGCAGGTGGTCGTGGTCGCTTATACCGGCAGCGTTGCCCTGCTGGCGGATACCATCCATAACTTTGGAGATGCGCTGACCGCCATCCCGCTGTGGATCGCCTTTCTTCTCTCGCGCCGCCCTCCAAACCGGCGTTTCACCTATGGATACGGGCGCGCCGAAGACCTGGCAGGGCTGGCGGTGGTACTGATGATCTTGCTCAGCGCGGTCATCGCCGGGCGTGAATCGATCCTGCGCTTGTACGAGCCGCAGCAGGTCAGGAATCTATGGGCGGTGGCAGCCGCGGCGGTAATCGGCTTCCTGGGCAACGAGGCGGTAGCCATTTTCCGTTTGCGGGTCGGGCGGCAGATCGGCAGCGCAGCCCTGGTGGCGGATGGCTACCATGCCCGCGTGGATGGACTGACCAGCCTGGCAGTGCTGCTCGGCGCTGTAGGGGTCTGGCTGGGCTTCCCGCTGGCTGACCCGCTGGTGGGGCTGCTGATCACATTGGCAATCTTGCGCATCCTGTGGCAAGCGGGACGGGATGTGTTTCGCCGCCTGCTGGATGGAGTGGATCCAGAGGTGATCACTGAGATTGAGCATGCAGTGCAGCACCTGCCGCAGGTCAAGGGGATCAACGAGGTGCGGGTGCGCTGGCTGGGGCACCGCATGCATGCCGAGCTGAACGTCGCCGTAGACCCGGCACTGTCGATGCGCGCGGGACACGAGATCGCCGTGGAAGTCCAGCGCCAGCTCTTGCGCCACCTGGACTACCTCTCCAGCGCTACCATCCACGTCGATCCCGAAGATGCTCAGGGTGGAGAACATCATTAAAAGCAGGGGTGATGTGCTTCAGGGGTAATTGGGGGGTCAACTGCGTATGTCCAAACAGAGCTGTTACCAGGCAAGTCCGAAAAATCACGAACCCGACATAAAATAATAACAATCCAGTAATGCAAAAGAGGGGGATCGGTTGTATATTGAGATAGAGACCCCCTCACTTGCCCGATGTTTCAGGGGCATAGGGGATGTCTCCGACATATCATCTCGGGGAGGCGATCCATGAAAAAGCTAATCCTGTTCATCTCAATCCTGTCTTTATTGGTTGGATGGGATCCAGTTACAGCAGAATACGGGCGAGCCGGAAGGAGCAAGAGCCTTCTGGACAGCGGCACGTTGGATCCGCTCACTCAATTCGAGAACATGAATACATATCATTTGATTTCCGACGGAAGATATGTATACATCGATACCATGAGTTATACGAGCAGCTCCGGTTTTGAGCGGATAGTCCTGGATACGATCGACCCAGAGCATCCGATCCAGATTGCCTCGCTACCCGCTACATCGTATAATTCTTTCGCATTAGCTGTTGCCAATAACACTCTATACACGAGAAACGATTATGATGGAATCGCCATTTACGATGTCGCCGACCCCGCAAATCCAGGGTTGATCGGCCAATTCAAACCCGTTGAAACCATGGTCACTACCCAGATGGTGATTTCCGGCAGCCTTGCCTACATAGCGGATCATACTCTTGGATTGGCTGTACTGGATATCTCCGATCCTGCCTATCCAACTTTGTTGGGAACATATTTTGAGCTGTATTTAGATCAATTGACAGTCCAGGGCCCGTACGTCTATGCTCGCACCTACCCAGGCTTGAGCATTTATGACGTTTCGGACCCGGCGCAGATCATCCGGGTAGGCCGCTATGAGGACTCTTCACGTCCCGGGGCTAATTTGACGGTAAATGGCAGCTATGCATATCTGAATGGATCGATTGATCACTTCCCGGATCCACCCGAATACTTCGCCGACATCATCGATGTTTCCGATCCCGCTGATCCTGAACGGGTGGGTGAAGTGCCCGAGCTGGCTGGGCTAATCCGGCAGCTCGGCGCGAAAGACGGGATGCTCTACGCGGTACGCTGGGATGGCCTGGCGATCTTCAGCACCACAGATCCAGTATCTCCGCAGTTAGCTGGTGTGTTTCCATCCTACTGGGGATCGGGGATGGTGCCGTTGGGCGACCGGATGCATTATTTAGATTTCAATACGGGATTTTCTGTGCTGGATACGAGCGATCCAGCGCATCCTACACAAATGGGTTTCTATTCCTGGCCCCAATCAGCACGTTACCTGACCGCGGTGGGTACAACTGTTTATTCAGCGGATAATCAATCATCTTCCTTTCCAAACTATGATTACATATCGATCTTCAGGGTCATCGATGCGGCAGATCCGTTCGATGCACAGGTTCTTGGATATGTCATCCTGGATAGTATTGCCCTCGGCAAACCGTACGTGGATGGATCCTTTGTCTACGTCCCGACGGGTTGGGGCATGGAAATTATTGACGCTTCCGACCCGGCAAACATGCATGTTGTAGCGCCGCGCCCCAGCCCCAGTTTCACAACCGTGGTGGAAGTCCTGGACGGTATGGCATACTCAATCACCGAAGATCTTGGCGGCAGCGGCGGTTATTTCACAATAAACGATGTCAGCAATCCATTTTCTCCGACCTTGATGAGCCAATCTCTATACTTAGCGCCTGAAGACATGTCGATTGCCTCACAAGGAGAATATATCTATGCGTATGTCATCTCTAGCGGAAGCCTGATCGTCCTGGATGTGACGGATCCAGTCCATCCATTGGAAGTGTTTCGAGATACACCCGACATTGTTTATGGTTTACTTGATACCGAAAACCGGGGGGATCAAAAAATTGCCTATTTAGCTGGAACCAATTCTGATTTGAGTGGATTAGGTGTCATGGCTCTGGATGTCAGCAATCCGGCAAACCCTGTTTATTTGGGGACTTTTCTAAGGAGTGATATTCTAGGGGCAACCATTCTTGAAGCGAAAGACGGTTTTGTCTATTTCGCCATCGAAAGCGATTATACCGGCGGAGTGAACCTGGTGGACTTCACTGATCCAGCTCACCCCTATCAAATCGCCAGCGCCAACGCGGGTGGACTTCAGGATGCCAGCCTGGGTGATGAGTTCATCTACACTACCGTAGGTTATGGACCGATTACCGTATTCTCGATGAAGGACGATCTGACCGGACGGGTCACTGACCACAACTCCAATCCCATCGCCGAAGTCACCCTGACCCTCAGCACGGGCGCAGATACTCTGTCCGATGCAGATGGAGTATACCTATTCCCAGACCTCAGCTTTGGAGATTACGTGGTCACCCCTACCTTGAGTTCTTTCGTCTTTCACCCCTCTGAGCGGGAAGTCAATATCCCATCAGATCGAGGCGACCAGGATTTCATCATCCTACCCGCTCCGGTCAGCACGACACTGGAGCCCGGCACCACCACTACCCTGACCTACACCGACGTGCAGGGGATGCCGACCAGCTTCATCTTCCCAACGGGGCTGTTCTCGACCACCGCAACCGCCCTGGTCACACCCACCCTGGCATCTGGTTTCTTCGGCACCGATTTTGCCGGGCATGCCTTTGAGCTGGCGATCGATACCGGGCTGCCCACTGATCTGGAGGAGTATTTCAGCGTGCCGGTGTCGGTCACCATCCAGTACAGCCTGGAGGATACGGCAGTAATTACGGATACGGCACAGCTTGCGCTTTATCAATCCATTGGAACTTCCTGGATGGAGGCGGACACAAGCTGCATCCCTTCCGGAGCGATCTTCACCCAGGAACCGGGGGTTTTCAGGGGCGCCATCTGCCAGGAGGGCCTGTATGCGCTGCTCGGCCCGGCCTACAGCATCGCCCTGCCCATTGTATCATTCGGTAGTATTACCCAGTCCTGCGAGCCTCCCAACTGCAATCCACTACCGCCATTATCCAAACAGGAATGAGAGGCTATACAAAGAAGGCTGTATAATTGGGCGCATGCCCCTGCTCCCCTTTGAAGCCATCCAGGCCTACCGCACCCACACGTACCGCACCGCTCCTGGTCTCAGGTTGAAAGACCGTGACGAAGCCGTCGAGTTTGTTAATCAGCGCGGCTTCGCCTTATTTTGGCCGATCAAAGGCATTGAATATCCCAGCCTATGGACTGCGGTGGCTGGAGATCGACCGGTCGCCGACGAGCATGATGATCCGGGGCATATCACCTGGGAATGGAAGGACGCTTTGCTCGGCAGCCGGCAGTGGTATTATGCCAAGGTGCTGCGCAAAAAGTCCACCATGATCGCCATGCCGGTGGTGCCCTACTTCTATGCCCTCACCGAGAACTACGGCGCTCCTGAAGAGGATTACCTGACCCTGTACGAGCAAGGTCGCCTGACCCAGGAGGCCAAATGGATCTACGAAGCCCTGATCGAGCATGGCCCGCTCGATACAATCGCTCTGCGTAAAGCCGCCAGGCTGACCAGCAAGGACAGCGATTCGCGTTTCAATAAAGCCCTATCTGACCTGCAAGCTGATTTCAAGATCCTTCCCATCGCGGTTACAGACGCCGGCGCCTGGCACTATGCCTTTGCTTACGATATTACTGCCCGGCATTATCCGGAGATTATCGACCAAACCCGCTTCATCACCGAGCGGCAGGCTCAGGTGAAGCTGTCAGAGCTGTACTTCCGCTCGGTCGGGGCAGCCAGGCTGGGGGATCTGGGCAAGATGTTTGGCTGGCCAACAGACCAGGCCAGGGGTGCAATTGAGGCCTTGGTCCAGTCGAATACTCTCTGCCGGGGGGTGGAGGTCGAAAACCATCCCGGTGAATGGATTGCACTGGCAGAGTTATTCACGTCCTGAGGATCGAGGTTCCCGAGTACGGATGTCTTAATGATATTTGAGAGTTTAAAGGTAGTTGCACATGCGGATTGGAGCAAGTATGCGGCGAAGCGCCGGGTGGCAATAGCCGCAGTGGACCGGGATGGAAGCTACCACGCCTATGCGACGCAGGCCGTGACGGACCCTAACGCCCTGCTGAGAGACCTGAGTGTCCAGGCAGGTAATGCGGGAAGCGTCCTGGTCGGCTTCGATTTCCCGATCGGGCTGCCGCATACCTACGCCAAACTGGTCGGGATCGAGCGTTTCCTGCTGGCGCTGGACGAGTTCGGAGGCACAGAGTGGCCCGATTTTTATCACGTCGCGGCAACCATCGAAGAAATCTATCTCAAGCGCCCATTTTATCCGGACTCACCCGGCGGTAGGCGCCGCCAGCACCTGAGCAGCCGGCTAGGGATCAGCTTCGACGGTCTGTATCGCCAATGCGAAAAGGCGCATCCCGGCAGAAATGCCGCCTGCCCGCTGTTCTGGACCCTGGGAGGGCAGCAGGTGGGTAAAGCCGCCATCAGCGGATGGCAGGAAGTACTTGCCTCCGGATTGAAATCTAAGACAGTCGATATCTGGCCCTTCTCCGGAAGGCTGGCAGAACTGCTCAAGCCGGGCAGGCTGGTAGCAGTGGAAACCTATCCGGCTGAGTTCTATGGTCCGTTGGGGATAAGATCCCCCCAAAGGCGCTTCAGCAAGCGGGACCCATCCGACAGGCGGGAGTCATCTTCCGCGCTGTTAGCAGCTGCGGAGAAATCCCGGATCACCCTCGAACCTTCTCTGAGAGAGGAGATCGAAGGCGGATTCGGCGTGTTTACCGATGGCGATGACCGGTTCGACGCCTTGACCGGTCTGTTCGGGATGGTCCAGACCCTGTCCGGCTGGGATGATGGACAGGAGGCCCTGACGGAGGAGTTGCGCCATATCGAGGGCTGGATATTTGGACAACGGATTCTCCCACCACCTATTCTTACGGAGACAGGATCATGAGCGCTGAGGCAGGTAAGACCGCTTTGATCACCGGCGCTTCGAGCGGCATCGGCGCGGCCTTCGCGCGCCAGTTGGCCATGCAAGGCTATGGACTGATCCTGGTCGCCCGGCGCGGTGATCGCCTGCTGGAGCTGGCCGGCAAGCTGGCGAACAACGCTGTCCCCATAAAGACATTGACCGCCGATTTGACTGTAGATGCCGACCTGCAGCAGGTAGAGGATCTCATCGCCAGCAGTGAGGCATTGGACCTTTTGGTGAACAATGCCGGATTCTCATTCTCAGGTCCTTTCACCAAGAATCCATTTGAGAGACACGCACAGATGATCCAGGTGCACGTCATCGCCAGCGTCAGGCTGGCGCACGCCGCCCTGCCCGCCATGATGGCGCGCCAGAAGGGCGGGATCATCAACGTTGCCTCGGTGGCAGCGTTTATCCCCTGGGGGAATGTGACCTACAACGCCACCAAAGCTTACCTGGTCGCTTTTTCCGAGTCGCTGCAGGCTGATGTCCATCATAGTGGGGTGCGGGTGCAGGCCTTATGCCCTGGATTTACGGTGACGGAGTTCCACGATTCTCCTGAGCTGGCCAGCATACGCAGAGTGCCCTTGCCTGGCTTCCTGTGGCTGAACGCCGATTACGTGGTTCAGGAATCGCTGAAAGCCCTCGACAGAAACAAGGTGATCTGCATCCCGGGGCTTCCTTACCGGCTGATCGTGGCCCTGGGACGGAGCAGTCTGACAGGCCCCATCGTTCGTGCAGTGGCTCTGCGCCTGCGGAGCAGATCGCGCCACTAACTACCCAGATGGTTGCCTGCGGCGTGACCGACCACCCCATATGCTCGTCCTGGCGCGTGCTAAATTCAGCATGAATTGACCGGTTATTGTACGGGGGAACGTGTAAAATACTACTATCTTCGTATTTCAACACCCTTGGCAGCAGGAGGATTAATGTACGATCCGGATCAGCAGTTGATGCGCATCACTACCATTGAACGGCATATCCTGGAAGAGCAGAAGATCCACCCGGAAGCGACCGGGACCCTGACCTATCTGCTCTACGACCTGGCGATGGCAGGTAAGTATATCGCCAGCCACACGGCGCGCGCCGGGCTGGTCGAGGTCCTGGGTAGCACGGAGGAGTACAACGTGCAGGGCGAGCAGGTCATGAAGCTGGACCGCCTGGCGGATCAGACGATCTTCCGCTTTAATGACCACACCGGTCGCCTGGCAGCCATGGCATCTGAAGAGCATGCCGACTTGATACCCATTCCGGAAAAATACCCGCTAGGAAAATATGTCCTGCTGTTCGATCCCCTGGATGGCTCGTCCAATATCGACTATAACACTACAATCGGCACCATCTTCTCGGTATACCGGCGGGTCACCAAAGATGGTCCGGGGACATTAGAAGACTGCCTCCAGCCGGGGCGCAATCTGGTGGTTGCCGGCTACCTGATTTACAGTGTCAGCACCATGCTGGTGTACACAACTGGCTCAGGCGTGCATGGTTTCACCCTCGATCCCAGCCTGGGCGAGTTCTTGTTGACCCACGATAACATCCGCATCCCGGATGAAGGGAAGTACTTCAGCGTCAACCAGGGCTATGAAAAATATTGGAGCGAGGGAGTGAAGCGCTTTACCCGGCATCTCCAGGGATTGGACGGTGAGCGCAAGCCGCTGTCTGCCCGCTATATTGGATCGCTGGTAGGCGATTTCCACCGCAACCTGCTCTCCGGCGGGATATTCTACTATCCTGCAGATCGAAAAGATCCTTCCAAACCGGAGGGCAAGCTGCGCCTGCTCTACGAAGCCATCCCGCTGGCATTTATCGCTGAACAGGCCGGGGGCTATGCGTCCAACGGCAAGGGCAATATTCTGGACATCCAACCCGCATCGCTGCACCAGCGCACACCGCTCTTCATCGGCAGCCGCGAGCTGGTGGAGACCGCCGAACAATATCTAAAGACCTATGGGTGAACCGGATAATGGATGATGACGCATCGATAACGCCCGCCAGCGAACTGGCGCCTGGACAGCTGCGCCGCCTGTGCGACTCTACCAGCCTGGGATTCGAGACGACCGACGATCTGCCTGACCTGGAAAACGTGATCGGGCAGCCGCGCGCCATCCGCTCGCTTGAGATCGGCAGCGAGCTGGCGGGACCGGGCTATAACACCTTCGTCATGGGATTTTCAGGCTCCGGGCGCACCACATTGAGCCGAGAATACCTGGAGCGAAAAGCCGCCGCTGAAGGGGTCGCCGATGACTGGTGCTATGTAAACAATTTCGACAGCCCGCGCCACCCCAAGGTTTTGCGCCTGCCGGCGGGGCGCGGCGTCGAGTTCGCCCGCGATATCCAGGATTTGATCCAGCATTGTGAAACGGATGTCACCCGGGCGTTCGAGAGCGATGAGTATACCCAGGAGCGCGACCGGTTGGTTGGCGAGATGAAAAAAGGACAGGAGGCTGAGTTCATCCGCCTGCAGCAGCATGTGGAAAAATATAACTTTCTCCTGGTGCGCACCCCATTCGGATTTATGCTCGTCCCGGCTGTGCAGGGGAAACCGCTCAAGCCGGAAGATATCGAAGCGCTCTCCGAAGAGCAGAAGGCCAAGCTGACTCAGCTCCAGAGCAAGCTGCAGGAAGAAGTTGAGAAATCCCTGGCGCGACTGCGGGAGATCGAGAAATCGACCAGCCAGCACATTAAGGATCTCAATGAGCGCACGGTGCTGTTTACACTGGGACCGGTCATGGAGGCCCTGAATACAAAATACGAAGGTCTCCCTGGCGCTCAGGGTCACCTGGAGGATATCCGGGGCGACATCGTCGCCAATGCTGACCAGTTCACCAGTAAAGAATCGGATAATCCCATCGAGCGGGCGGTGCAGGGCGGGGCTCGAGAATTGAGCCGCCGCTATGAAGTTAACGTCCTGGTAGATCACAGCCAACATACCGGCGCCCCGGTGGTTGTCGAGAACCACCCCTCCTATACGAACCTGCTCGGACGCATCGAGCACGAAGTCATCATGGGAGTGTCGCGCACAGATTTCAGCATGATCCAACCCGGCGCCCTGCATCTGGCAAACGGCGGTTATTTAGTGCTGCCGGGGCGCGAGCTGCTGAACAATCCCTACGCCTGGGAGGGTCTTAAGCGCGCCTTGCGAGATGGTGTGGTGCGCATCGTGGAGCTGGCTAACCAGCTTGGCTTGATCAGCACGGTGACGCTCGAACCCGAGCCAATCCCCCTCAACATCAAAATCGTCATGGTGGGAACCCCGCTGCTGTATTACCTGCTGCGCCAGTACGATGAAGATTTTCCCAAGCTCTTCAAAGTGCGTGCCGAATTCGGCACCACTATGGAGAGAACTGCTGAGACAGAAAGAGAATATGGTTTATTCGTCAAGTCGGTCGTAGACGATAACCATCTGCCGCCGTTTCACCACACGGCCATTGCGCGCATCGTCGAGTTCAGCTCACGCATGGCAGAAGACCAGAAGAAGCTCACTACCCGCTTTGGGAAAATCGCCGACCTGGTGCGCGAAGCTGCATACTGGGCCAAGAAAGAAGCCGGTCAGGATCAAGCTGCTGTTTCCGGTGAAGCCGTTCAAAAAGCCATTCAAGAAGGCACCTACCGCAGCAACCTGCTGGAAGAGCGCCTGCAGGAGCTGGTCGAGGATGGCACGATCATGATCGAGGTAAGCGGAGAGGTGGTTGGTCAGATCAATGCCTTATCGATTACCTATGTGGGTGAATATGCTTTCGGTCGCACCAACCGGGTGACCGTCTCGGCTTATCCGGGGCATGGCGGTGTTGTCGACATCGAACGCCAGGCAGATCTCAGCGGACCGATCCATACCAAGGGCATCATGATCTTGAACGGCTATCTGAATAAGCGCTACGGTCAGGAGCGGCCATTAAACGTCTCAGCCAGCATCACCTTCGAGCAGTCTTATGAAGGGATAGAGGGGGACAGCGCTTCGGCTGCTGAGCTATACGCCATGCTCTCCGCGGTGGCGGACGTTCCCTTGCGCCAGGATCGAGCGGTCACCGGGTCGATCAACCAGCACGGACAGATCCAACCGGGCGGCGGGTTGAATGAGAAGATTGAGGGTTTTTACACCACCTGTAAGATAAAGGGCCTGACAGGTGAACAAGGGGTGATCATTCCGGCAAACAACCTGGGCAACCTGATGCTCAACGATGAAGTGGTTGCCGCCGTAGAGAGCGGTCAATTTCACTTATGGGCCATCCAGCACGTGGATGATGGCATCCCGTTGCTGACCGGCATGCCCGCCGGGGTAATCCAGGAAGATGGTACATATCCGGAGGGCAGCTTCAACCAGACCGTTTTCGACCGCCTGGAATATTTCTCTAAGGTGGATGAACGCAGGCACAAGCGAGATGATGAAGAGGACAATCCGGATTCCGAGGGACCTGCAGATGAGCAAACCGGCGATGAGCCGGTTGAAGAGCCTCCAGATGGGCCTCCGCCTGGAGATCTGCCGGTGGACCAACCTCCTGTCGAGCGCCCAGGTGATGAGCTGCCCGGGGATATCCCAGAGATTCCTCCCCCGGGAAATGACCAGGAGTAGCGGGTAAGACTATGCTGGATGTCGCCTTGATGATCGAAGGTCAAAATGGCCTCGACTGGCCGCGCTGGAAAAAGATCGTCCAGGCAGCCGAGGACCTGGGTTTCGCAGGCCTGTTCCGCTCAGATCACTACACCAATGCCGAGCCGCCGGACCTGGACTCGTTGGAGCTGTGGATTTCCCTGACTTGGCTGGCGAGCAATACCCGCCGCATCGAATTTGGTCCGTTGGTCACCCCGGTATCCTTCCGGCATCCCACTCTGACCGCTCGCATGGCCGCGGCTGTGGATGATCTATCTGCAGGCCGCCTCGTTCTGGGCGTCGGCGCCGGCTGGCAGGAGCGTGAGCACAGCAATTACGGCTGGGAGCTGTTGGACCCACCCAGTCGCTTCCAGAGATTCGAAGAAGGTCTGGAAATCATCCACCACCTGCTCAAATCCGACCAGCCGCTGGATTACACCGGACAGTTCTTCCACCTGAGAGATGCCGTTCTGCTCCCCCGCCCGCAAAGACCAAATGGCCCGCCCTTGCTGGTAGGAGGCAACGGCATCCAGCGCACGTTGGCTCTGGCAGCTCGCTACGCTGATGAGTGGAATGCTGTGATCGTGACCGCAGAGCGCTTTGCTGCTCTGAACAGCCGCCTGGATGAGCTGCTTCAAGCCCAATACCGTCCGGCTGCCAGCATACGCCGCTCCCTGATGACCGGCTGCATCTTCGGACGTGAGGAAGGGGAAGTGCGTCGCAAAATCCAGACGCGCACGGCGGGCAAGTCCGACATGGATGGGCTGCGCCAGCGCGGCATCATCGTCGGCACATCGTCCGAGATCGTCGACCAGCTGGGGATCCTGCAGGAATCCGGCGTGGAACGTGTTATGCTACAATGGTTGGACCTGGATGACTTTGAGGGTCTGGAGGGATTGGCGGCGGGAGTCCTGCCCCACTTCCGTGCTTCTGGCTGACCATCGCCAGAGATTTTAGATCGTGAAGCCTCTAATTTGGTCGTCCACCAAATTGGGTGGACATCGAGGACTGCCAGGGCTGCCAGTCTTCAACGAACGGCTTGTTGGTGCCCAGTAGGTGCAAGGAGGATATTTCCATGCGATCAAACTCACTCAAGTTTATTTGGATCCTGGCTGTGATGATTATCCTGACCATCGCCTGCCAGGCCCTGGGAGGCATCGGTGAACGTGCCGATACCGTTCGATCTACCGCTGTCTCAATTGCCACCGATGTCCAGGAAGGACGTGACCTGCTGGGCACCGTCCGGGCTATCACCACTCAGGTAGGCGGTTCAGGTCTGATGCAGACTGCCCAGGCGCTGGCAACCCAGGCGGATGAGAGCGGATTGCTGTCGACTGCCCAGGCGTTTGCCACTGAACAGGGTCCGGGCCTGATGGCAACCGCTCAAGCTTTTGCCACCGATCAGGGCCCGGGCCTGATAGAGACCGTCATGGCCGTGGCAACCCAGGAGGGTCCCGGCATGATCGCGACTGCCCGAGCCTATATCACCCAATCCGCACAGGGCGGCGCGCCGGCAGACATCCCGCTCATCGAAGGGGAGAAAGAGATGTTCTACCAATCTCCCGAGATGGTTTCCTATGTTACCCCCATGCTATACACGCAGGCAGTTGAGTTCTACAAGAATCAGATGCCGCTCAATGGCTGGAGTAAGGTAGAACTGGATTGGGTAGAAACAGAAGCGGTTGCTAACCTCCAATTTGAGAAGCCTGACCGCAGGGCATCCGTAGTCCTGACAACCGCCTCGGGAGGCGCTAAAACCACTGTGTTGATTACCATCGAGAACAAATGACATCGAAGCTGAAAGTATTTTTTGAGCCGGAATCCATTGCAGTCATCGGCGCATCCACCAATCCGGCAAAGCTCGGCCATGCGGTCCTGAAAAACCTGGTCGATGGCGGCTACGTTAAGAAGGGTAAAGTCTATCCGATCAATCCCGGCAGCGGGGAGATCCTGGGCTACCCGGCATATTCGAGCGTCCTGGACGTGCCGGGAAAGATCGATCTGGCAGTGATCGTCATCCCCTACCAACACGTGCCTGAAGCGCTGCGATTATGCGGTGAAAAAGGCATTCCCGCGGCAATCGTGATCAGCGCCGGGTTCCGTGAAGCCGGCATGGAAGGGCTGGAGCGGGAGATGGAGCTGGTCCAGATCGCCCGGGAGTATAAAATCCGGCTGATTGGACCGAACTGCCTGGGTGTCATCGACACGTTTACCCCATTGAACGCCTCCTTCGCAGCCGGCACACCACCCAGCGGTCCAATGGCTTTCATGTCCCAATCCGGCGCGCTGGGCACCGCTGTGCTGGATATTGCCCTGGCAGGTCGCCTGGGGCTATCCAAGTTCGTCAGCCTGGGCAACAAGGCCGATGTGAGCGAGACCGACCTGCTCAAGGCATGGGAGCATGACGAGCATACCCGGGTCATCATGATCTACAGCGAAGGCCTGCCCAACGGGCAGGAGTTTATCCGTGTTGCCCGGAAGGTCACGCGCCGTATGCCGGTCATCGCCATCAAATCCGGAGTGACCCAATCCGGCTCGCGGGCAGTCTCCTCGCACACCGGCTCACTGGCAGGCTCCGAGCAGGCCTACCAGGCAGCTTTCCACCAGGCAGGGATCATAAGGGCCGAATCGATGGAATCGTTGTTCGATATGGCCCTGGCGATCGGCTATCAGCCGCCGCTGGCGGGTGACCGCATCGCTATCATCACCAATGCCGGCGGACCAGGCATCCTGGCAACAGATGCCCTCGAGCGCGCCGGATTAGGTATGGCCCGCTTCCAGAACGAGACCATCCACGCTCTCGAACAATACCTGCCGGATGCTGCCAGCGCGGCGAACCCGGTCGACGTGCTGGGCGATGCACGCTCTGACCGTTACCAGTTCGCCCTCAAGACTGTCCTTTCCGATCCAAATGTGGATGGACTGCTGGTGCTGCTGACTCCCCAGGCGATGACCGAGATCGAGGAAACCGCCCGTGAAGTCGGGAGTCTGGCTTCCGAATCGACAAAACCTATCCTGGCATGCTTTATGGGCGAAGCGCGTGTCCTGCCCGGCATCAACATCCTCAACCAGTTCAGCGTGCCCAACTACCCATTCCCGGAACGCGCAGCTGGCGCCTTTCGGGCTATGGCAGATGCGCGCGAGATCCACCGCCGTCCCCTCCCGGAATTCGTCCACCTGGATGCGAACCGGGCGCCTGTCGAGCAGGTTTTCGCCCGCGTGCGTTCGGAGGGCCGGGTAACCATCGGCGATTTCGAAGCCAAAGCAGTCATGGAAGCATACGGGCTGAAGATACCCAAATCCCAGGTGGCGGAGGATCCCGATAAAGCCGTAGCGATAGCCTCCCAGATCGGCTACCCGGTGGTGCTGAAAATCGCCTCCCCAGACATCCTCCACAAGACCGATGTGGGAGGTGTGAAAGTGGATCTCCAGAACGCCGAACAGGTGCGGGATGCCTTCGAGCTGATGGTCTACAGGGCGCAGCGCTACGTGCCCGAAGCGCGCATCCTGGGCTGCCTGGTGCAGGAGATGGTACCGGAAGGTGGAATCGAAGTGCTGGTGGGCATGAACCGGGATCCCCAGTTTGGTCCGCTGGTCACTTTCGGTCTGGGCGGCATATACGTAGAAACCCTGAAAGACGTCACCTTCCGCATTGCTCCGTTCTCCGAACAGGAGGCCGGTGAGATGTTATCGGAGATCCGCGCTCATGCCCTGCTGGATGGCGTGCGCGGTAAACCAGCCGCCGATAAGCAGGCCATTATCGACGCTTTGCTTCGTGTTGCTCAGCTTGTGATGGATTTTCCCGAGATCACCGAGCTGGATATCAATCCCCTGATGGTTTACCCGCGTGGGCAAGGCGCGATCGCCATCGATATGCGCCTGGCGCTTGAGGAATAAGTATCTCTCAGAAGAATGGATGGGCAGAAAGTGATGAAATCGATCTATATCACCTCCGTAGAACGTTATTCCGGTAAAACCGCCGTCTGCCTGGTGCTGGGGAAGCGATTGATCGAGGATGGCTTCCGTGTGGGATATTTGAAGCCGCTAAGCTTGCAGCCCTGGCGAATTGGAAACAAGATTGCCGACGAAGATGCCGCCTTTGTAAAGGAGGTGCTGAACCTCGAGGCGCCTGCCTGGGAGCTTTCGCCCGTCGTCGTCACCCCGGAATTCCTGCACCAGCGGCTGCGCGATCAGGCAGATATCAACCTGATTGTGCAAGTGAAGGCGGCTGCTCTGGCAGCGGGTGAAGGCAAGGACGTCCTGCTCCTGGAAGGCGGCGGCAGCTTGCGCGAGGGACATGCCGTCGGGCTGCCGACCCCCACGGTGTCGAATGAATTAGGCAGCCATGTACTGATGGTGATCAAATATCGCGACGATATACGCGTGCTGGACGACTCTCTGGTCTCCCGAGTGCAGCTGGGTGGTGAGCTCAAAGGGATCATCATCAACCGGGTGCCCGAAGAAGCCCTGGCATTTGTCAATGACACTGCTGTGCCCTTTCTGGAGAAGCGCGGCATCCCGGTTTTCGGTGTGCTCCCCGAACGGCGCAGCCTGACCGCACTGACCGTCGCCGAGCTGGTCGATGTCCTGGATGCTCAGGTGCTGGCAGGTGCGGCGAATTCCCAGGCATTGGTAGAAAACCTGACCGTGGGCGCCATGACCGCCGATGCGGCCCTCTCACGCTTCCGCAAGCAGACGCATAAAGCGGTGATCACCGGCGGCGACCGCACGGACATCCAGCTGGCAGCCCTGGAGACATCCACCACCGCCCTTATCCTGACCGGCAACCTGCACCCCAGCCCATTGATCGTCAAGCAGGCCGAAGAGTTCGGCGTCTCGGTGCTGCTGGTGCCGACCAACACCATCGAGACCGTGGAGGCTATCGAGCGCATCTTTGGCAAGACCCGCCTTGGGCAATCTGTCAAGCTGCAGCAGTTCGAGAATCTGGCAGCCGACCACCTGGATTTCAAGCGCCTGTACCGGGAGTTCGGATTGGCAGGTTAATCGACTGCTAGAATGCCCTGATTTCACAAGCGATTAAGCATTGGGATATGCCGGGTTTACGCGATAATCCCAGGTTGACCTATGGTCTGGTGAACCTGGCGACTCTGCTGTGGGCAAGCAATATCGCCCTGGGTAGGGCCTTGCGCGGCATGATCGGGCCAGTGACCCTGACCGTGACACGCTTCGCCGTCGCAGTGCTGGTCTTCGCGATAATAATCCAATACTCCAACAGGCGATCAGGTCCGGGACCACCTGCCAGTGCAGAGAAACGGATTTGGGTGTGGATTGGCGGAATGGCGATAACCGGGGTTTTCGGTTTCCCGGTGCTGCTCTACCTGGCGCTGCAGCAGACCACGGCAACCAATGCCGCCCTGATCAACGCCAGTGGACCACTGATTACTTTGCTGCTGGCAGCTGCTTTCCTGCGAGAGCGCATCACAACCAGGTTGATCGTAGGCGCAGTTGTCTCCCTGACCGGCGTCGGGCTGATCATCGCCAATGGACAATCCCTCAGCGAACTGGCCTTCAACCGTGGCGATTTGATCGCATTGGGCGCGGCCGCACTGTGGGGATGCTATTCTATCTTTGCCCGCCTGGCTACTCGCAGCCGCCCTACCATTTGGGTAACTGCCAGGTCGATATGGATTGGTCTGCCGCTGCTGCTACCACTGCTGGCTTACGAGTGGCGCGTGGCGCCCCTGGATCTATCGCTGCCAATTATCCTGGCAAGCATCTATATCGGAATTTTCCCGACAGTCATTGCCATGCTGGCCTGGAACGAAGGCGTGCGCCTGCTGGGACCCAACCAGGCGATGGCTTTCTACAATACCCTGCCGGTATATGGAACACTGTTGGGCGTGCTCTTGCTCGGAGAAGCGCTGACCTGGCAGAGCGTGATCGGAGGCGCATTGGTAGTCGCTGGTGGACTGGTCGTCGCCGGTTCGAGGAAGACAAGCTAGACGCCGATATATGGAAGCCGAATTGATTTCTAAGTGGATGCCCAAAGGCCATCGCATGATTGCCTAATCGCCCTGGTTATGTTATCATTATGCATAATGTGATGTAATACCATCGTTTCGAGAGCTGAATATGATTCGCACACAAATCCAAATTACACCTGAGCAAGCACGCGCTCTCAAGCACCTGGCAGCTAAAGAGGGAAAATCGGTTGCCGAGCTGATCCGCCTCAGCCTGGACGATATGCTGCGCGCCGGAAGTCCCAGGGACCCGGAAGAGCTAAGGCGTAGAGCACGCGCCGCAGCGGGTAAATTAAGCGGCCCAGAGGACCTGGCTGAAAAGCACGATGCGCATCTTGCCGATGCGTTTGACCGATGAACATCTTTATCGACACAGCCGCTTTTTTGGCGGTGCTCAACGCCAATGACCAGTTCCATCTACCGGCCAGGCAGAACTGGGACTCAATACTGGCATCGGACTCTGCCGTTTTCAGCAGCAATTATGTAATCCTCGAAACGACAGCCCTGCTCCAGCACCGGTTCGGGGTCGAAGCAGTGCGGCTGTTTGAAAGTGAAGTATTGCCCATTATAGATATTATTTGGGTAGAAGAGACTGTTCACAGGCAAGGCATGAGCGCTTTACTGACCGCCAACAGGCGCGATCTATCGCTCGTCGATTGCACCAGTTTCGAGATCATGCGTCAAACCGGACTGGATGCCGTTTTTACCTTCGACCCCCATTTCAGCGAGCGTGGATTCAACGTTATCCCAGAAAGCAGGCACCCATGAATGTCTCTGAAGCCATCCTTTTGAAAAGAGCTGTACGCCAATTCACCGACCAGCCCCTGCCTGAAGAAGCTTTACACGCCATCCTCAACGCCGGGCGGCGGGCGCAGTCTGCCAAGAACACCCAACCCTGGCATTTCATCGCCATCCAGGAGCGTGCCACCCTAAAAGCCCTCTCCGAGCTGGGCACCTGGGCAGACCACCTGGCGGGCGCCGCGTTGGGTGTGGCAATCCTTACCCCGCCCCCTGAGCAGCGCTTCAGCATTATGTTCGACGCTGGTCAATCCGCGGCCTACATGCAGCTTGCAGCTTGGGAAATGGGCATCGGCTCCTGCCTGGCAACCATCTACGAGTACGAAACCGCACGGCAACTGCTGGGCTTCCCGGCTGAATTTCACCTGCGGATTGCCCTGTCATTCGGCTTCCCCCTGGATAAGGCTGCCCTCACCCGCCCACCGCACAAAGGCGGCCGGACCGGTATCGACGAGATCGTACATTGGGATCACTGGTAAGACCGGTCTAGCTAATTTTTAATGTACTATTAATGTCTGTGCGGCTTTTTTTTGCTACACTATGCGGAATTAATTCTGCGCCGAACAGCGATCTTTGAACATGCCTGGTTTGCTTTCCCTCGTCCTTACGATTTCCATCCTGGTCCTCATCCTCATTGAGAACCCTTTTGAGGTTGGGCAGGCGAAAGCTTACATCTGGAAAAGGTAAACAGCCAGTCGATTAACTAAAGTAAGCCAGCAGCCGCCCAACCAGGCGGCTGTTTTATTTACCCACGACAGATAGTCTCAGGAGAAGCAGAGATGAGCATGGTATCGAAGTATATCTGGATGAACGGAGAGCTGGTGGAATTCGAAAAGGCAACCCTCCACTTTCTCACCCCGGTCGCCCATTACGGGCTGGGGGCATTCGAAGGCATCCGCTGTTATGCCACCGAGCGCGGCCCGGCGGTGTTCCGCCTGCAAGAGCACATGGAGCGATTGGTGCATTCCGCAATGGTGCTCGGATTCCGCAGCCTGCCTTTCAGCGCGGCGCAGCTGTCAGAAGCTGCCAGGCTGACTGTATCTGCGAATGGTTTTTCGGAATGTTACATCCGCCCTCTGATCTACCTGACAGATGGCGGCTGGAACCTGAATATAGACAACGGGAAACCAGGGGTGGGTATCGCCGTTTGGGAGTGGGACAACTACCTCGGCCCAGAAGCGCTCGAGAAGGGCGTGCGCGCCAACATCAGCTCGTTCACCCGCCACCACCCCAACATCATGCTGACCAAGGCCAAGATCGCCGGCAATTACGTCAACAGCACCCTGGCAAAGACCGAGTCGGTACGCCTGGGCTTTGACGAGGCCATCATGCTCGATCCACAGGGCTATGTTGCGGAATGTACGGGTGAGAACATCTTTGTTGTGCGCGGCGGCACCATCTATACCCCGTCTACGATGGCGATACTGGAGGGCATCACCCGTGACACGATCATCACCCTGGCAAGGGATATGGGATTCCCGGTAGTGGAGCAGCCCATCTCCCGCGACCAGCTGTACCTGGCAGACGAGGTGTTCGTCTGCGGCACCGCTGCCGAGTGCATCGGGCTGCGTGAGATAGACTTCCGTGTGATTGGAGAAGGCAAGACCGGCGCCGTCACCCGCTCGCTGCAAAGTGCATTCCACGACGTGGTGCGCGGCAAGCACAACCGCTCCCAGGTCTGGCTGGATTATGTCAACACCAGCCTGGATGTGGACGTCCGCCCGCGGGCGATCGTCCCACGCTAAGAAGGACGCCCTCACTGCACCGCTTCCCACCCGGGCGAGATCATGCAACTCTTCTACTCAGATCACTTTACGCTGCCGCTACCCGAGGGACATCGCTTTCCTGCAGGTAAATATACCCTCTTGCGGGAGCGAGTTTCCCAGACTGGGCTGGTTCGAGAGAGCGATCTGAAAGTGCCGGATCCGGCAACAGTCGAACAATTAACCCTGGTCCACACCCAGGATTATGTCATGCGCGTTGTAGAGGGAAAGCTGAGCGAGAAGGAGATCCGCCGAATAGGATTCCCATGGTCGCCGCAGCTGGTAGAACGGTCCCGCCGCTCGGTCGGTGGGACAATAGCCGCTTGCAGGGCAGCCCTCGATGATCGTGTTGCCGCTAATCTGGCGGGAGGTACGCATCATGCCTATGCCGATCATGGTGAAGGCTACTGTGTATTCAACGATATTGCTGTAGCCGCGCGCGTGCTGCAGTCAGAAAATCGCCTGGAGAAGGTCGTTGTATTGGATTGCGATGTTCACCAAGGCAACGGCACGGCGGCGATATTCCTCCACGACCCATGCGTCTTCACCTTCTCCATACACGGTGAGAAAAACTTCCCTTTCCATAAAGAACCATCCGATCTTGATATCGCTCTGCCGGACGGCGCTCAAGACGAACAGTATTTGGAAGCGCTGCGCTGGGGAGTCCGGCGGTCGCTCACGCTGGCGGGAGCTGAACTGGCAATCTACCTGGCTGGAGCTGATCCATTCAGCGGCGATAAGCTGGGACGGCTTTCGTTGAGTAAAGAGGGGCTGGCGCAACGCGACAGGATCGTGTTTGAGCTGTGCAGTGATGCAGGTCTACCGGTGGCAATCACCTTGTCCGGAGGGTATGGCAAGCGCATAGAAGACACAGTAGATATCCATTACCGGACCCTGCAGTTAGCCAGAGAAATCCTCGACCGCTAACTAACTGGATCGTGTGCTCACGGCATTGCAACTATCTGCGCTGGTATACGTATATGCTAATGAATAATGGTGAAAGTTAGAGAGAAGGAGAATATATGACCACCCAACGACAGCATTTGCGGCGCTCGCGACACCACCGGATCGTGTTAGGCGTGTGCGGCGGATTAGCCGAATTCTTCGGGATCAGCACATTCTGGTTCCGGTTAGCGTTCCTGATCGCCCTGATCCCCGGCGGCGTTCCTGGCATCCTGCTGTACCTGCTGATGGCGATCATCATGCCCAGCGATTAGGCTGAGAACCTATCCGAAACAGATGCGAGAGGCTGGTACATGGTTATCAGCCTCTCGCCGCAATTTAACGTCACCTGTCAGATCCCGATCGATCACAGTTCGAATTCGCCCACTTTATCCCCACCCACATACACTGAATAGCTGCCGCTCGAAAAACTGCCCAGTGGGATGGTGGCTTCGAACGACTCAAGCACCTGGATGCAGGCTACTCCCGTCTTGGTGAGCGAGAACAGCTCGACATCGATGCGTCCATTCGCATCCGGCTCGCTGACTTTGGCGCGCAGGTTGTGGCAGGGCGTGGGCAGATTTCCAGATACCACCAGGTTCACCTGCACTGGGAAGCTTTCCAGGAGAAGGATATCAAAGCTATCTGCGAACACTTCGCCGCTCACCATATCCTTTTCACCAGGCAATGGTTCGAGCGGTGAGGGCTTGGTATCTTTACCGGGTGTCGGGGTCTGGCTCGGCTTGGGGATAGTAGGTGTGCGCGTCGCGGGCGGCCTGGTAGCAGTAAATGACGGGCTCTTCGGCTCATCGGTGGTCTCGGCTTGCAGAGCTGTCCCGGCGCAACCTGCCAGGATGAAGGTGAACAATAACAGCCAGGTTAATAATTTTGATTGCATGCTTTTCTCCTTTTTATGACTGGAATGCCGGCCTTGTAAATGTGGCAACCGCTGAAATCCGGACGGCTATCCATCCACCTGCCGGAATGACGCTGCGTACGCAGTGAAAGTTCCCGGGCAGGTCCCATCAACCCTTGATAACCGCTACCGGCACCAGGCGGGCCACCTTGCGGGCGATCCCCGCGCCGCTGACGGTGGCAACCACGTCATCGACATCCTTATATGCCTGAGGGGCTTCCTCTGCCAGACCAGCCAGCGATCCGGCGCGCACGCTTATCCCGCTGGCTTGCAGTTCCGATTTGAGCGTTTCACCGCGCACCGATTTCTTGGCTTTGGCGCGGCTCATCACCCGGCCGGCTCCATGGCAGCTCGAACCAAAGGAACGCTGCATGCTTTCTTCAGTCCCAACCAGCACCCACGAAGCAGTGCCCATGCTCCCCGGCACCAGCACCGGCTGGCCGATCTGGCGGTATTCCTCTGGCAGCCCCTCGAATCCGGGCCCGAAGGCGCGTGTGGCTCCCTTGCGGTGCACGCACACCTTGATGCGCTGGCCGTCGATCTCGTGCGTCTCGATCTTACCCATGTTGTGGGCGATATCATACACCTGGTGCAGGTGCCAGTTGTGCACCTTGCCTGCCAGCACCTCTTCGAAGGCTTTGCGGGCGAAGTGCGCCAGCACCTGGCGGTTGGCAAAAGCATAGTTGGCTGCACAGCGCATGGCAGCCAGGTAGCTCTGGCCCTCTGGCGAAGTGAGCGGTGCGCAAACCAGCTCGCGGTCCGGCAGCTGGATATTATAGCGCCGCACCGCACCCTGGAACTCCTGGACGTAATCGGTGCAGATCTGGTGTCCAAAGCCGCGCGAGCCGCAGTGGATCTGCACCGCCAGGCTGCCTTCCACCAATCCCATCGCAGCCGCGGCTTCGGCATCGAAGATCTGGTCAACCACGTCCACCTCGATAAAGTGGTTGCCGGCCCCGAGGGTGCCGATCTGAGCCCGGCCGCGTTCCTTGGCATGCTTGCTGACCGCTCCTGGATCGGCGCCCTCCAGGCGCCCATTTTCCTCGGTGCGACGGAGGTCCGCTTCGCTGGCGTAGCCTTTCTTCTGCGCCCACCGGCTGCCTTCCCGGCACACGCGGTCCAACTCTGCATCATCCACGCGCACGTGTCCTTTGGTGCCTACACCGCTGGGGCAGTTCTCGTCTAAGGCTGATGCCAGCCTGTCCAGGTGCCCTTTTGCTTCCTCGAACTCGATCTGCGATCCCAGCAGGCGCACCCCACAGTTTATATCGTAGCCGATCCCGCCGGGGGAGATAACCCCATCGGGATAGCGAGTAGCAGCCACGCCCCCGATCGGGAACCCATACCCCTGATGCATATCCGGCATCACAACCACATGCCCGACCAATCCCGGTAGGGTCGCCGAATTGACCGCTTGTTCCAGAGATTTATCGTCCATGACGGCTTCCAGCAAACGCCGGGTAGCGAACAGGCGCACCGGGACCCTCATATCACCGCGAAATGAGCGAGGGATTTCCCATTCGTAATCGCTGATCTTTATCAAGTCCTTGAGATCCACCATTTCAGCACCTCTGCCCTACACATCGAAAACGATCCTGGCTTCCAGGCCGCGCCGGCTCTCGAGGATCTGCAAATTATGGTAAGTGACGGCTTTGATCTCCCTCGAGATCGCAGCAATCTGCGCTCCTTGCACAGACGCCTGCAAATTCCCTTCCTGCAGTAGGATTTCGAACCGGTCAAAAGCCAACCCCTGCGTCTCACTCAGGAACAAGAGTGCCCCCAGAAAGCTGACCAGCAAGGATTCATTATCCAATGCCTGAAGCTCCAGCCTGTGTTCCAGGCGGGGACCCGGTTTTATAACCACGCCAGCCAGCGCGTACATACCGCGCGCCGCCTGTTCAAATAGAGCGGGCAGGGATTCCGCCCATACTTCCAGCTCCCAATCGGCGGTGTGCTCATGTTCGCGATAGCCTTGCCTGGATTTGTCCATCGGATGCCTCCCGGCGATGGCTGGGTTGGTCAGCTGCTCCACATGAGGGCGCGATTATTATAACCCATGCTTGCCTGATCCAGCTGCTTCCCCTTATAATAGCCACTGGCCCTCGTTACAAAAGGGATCCGGCTGTTGGTGACATATCTGCTGCGACTGGCAGCCTCGATCTCCCCCCATAAGCTGGCTGTGTGGGGCTTTCACAATCACGCAAAAGACCTGTATAATAACCCCCGGATACGCTGGAGTCCTCTAGATGAGATTTTTCCAAAAGCTTGACCAGTTGGAAACGCGGCTGCAAGTATTGATCGAAGGCAGCGTGGCGCGCCTGTTCCCAGAATACGACCTGGAGCATGACTTGGCTCACCAGCTGGTGGCAGCCCTGCGGAGAGGGACGAAACAACACCCCGACGGATACCTGATCGCGCCGAACTTATTCACATTACAGGTGCATCCCAGCCGGGCTGGCTTGCTGAGCCAGCAAGAGGCCTTTTTCGACGAGCTGACCCGCAGCCTGGAAGAAGCAGCAGACGAAACAGGGCTGTGCTTTCTGAGCCCGCCGGTCATCCGCATCGTTGAAGATGCCGAGATGCCGCTCTACCAGTTCCAGGTGAACGCTCAAATCAGCCAGGAGAAGCTGACCCATACCACGGATATCCTCATTGAACCGGAGTCAGGCGTCCACTATATCCCGCAAAGCGCTTTCTTGATCGTGAATGGCACACAGACCATTCCCCTGGAAAGCTCTGTGATCAATATAGGCCGGCGTCCAGATAACCATCTGGTCATCAACGATCCGCGCATCTCGCGTGTGCACGCCCAGCTGCGGGCGATCAATGGGCGCTTCGTCATCTTCGACCTGGATTCAACCGGCGGGACATACGTCAACCAGCAGCGCATCAGCCAGTACACCCTGTTTCCCGGCGACGTGATCTCCCTGGCAGGCTACCCATTGGTCTACGGTCAAGAGGCAGCCTGGCCGGGCGAGACTGAGAAATACGACTCACCGGATGGAAACGAAATTTCACCCAATGGTGCCGGATGAGCGGGACCATCTTGTTAGTCATGCGCTTGCTCATGGCTGCCTGCCTGTATGCCTTTCTAGGATGGGCATTGCACCTGCTCTGGCAGGAGCTGAAACAGCAGGGCATTTCCCTGCGCAGGCAGCCGCCGCCGCTGGCGCTGCTTTACCAGGATGGTGAGGATATCCGCCCATACCACTTCATCCTGCCAGAGTTTACGATCGGTCGCGATCCAGCCTGCAACTGCGTGATCAATGACACAACCGTCTCCGCCCAACATGCCCGCCTGATTTTCCGTCAGGGACAGTGGTGGGTGGAAGACCTGGGCTCGACAAACGGCACCTTCTTGAACCAGGTGCCTGTCTCGACCCCGCTGGTGATTGCCAGTGGGGACCGGCTGCGTTGCGGTCAGGCGCTGTTCACCATCACCATCCATTCTCCTGCCGGGGAGAGCGCCAGCGAATTGTCCGAGCTTTCTTAGTCATCCTGTTAATGAGGTCCCAATGAACCAGAACCCCAAGATTGCCATCATCGGCGGCTCAGGGCTGTACAGCGTGGCTGGCTTGCAAGACTGCCAGACAATCGACCTGAACACCCCCTACGGTAAACCAAGTGCGCCAGTGGTCACGGGCACGCTGGAAGGGACAAGCGTGGCATTCCTCGCCCGCCATGGCAAGGGTCACTTCATTTCACCCTCCGAAGTGCCGTACCAGGCGAATATTTACGCCCTAAAATCCATCGGGGTAGAGCGGGTGGTGAGCATCAGCGCTTGTGGTTCGCTGCGGGAAGATTTCGTCCCAGGTGAGATTGTTATCCCAGACCAGCTCATGGATTTTACACACCAGCGCCCCCGCAGCTTCTTCAGGGACGGTATGGTGGTGCACATCAGCGTCGCGGATCCATTTTGCCCGGAGCTCTCGAAGCACGTTTACCAGGCTGTGGTCGATGCAGGGGGAAATGCCCATGCCAACGGCGCATTGATCACCATCGAAGGGCCGCGATTCTCCACGCGGGCTGAATCGAACACCTTCCGCTCCTGGGGCATGTCGATCATCAACATGAGCACCGCTCCGGAAGCTTTCCTGGCGCGTGAGGCCGAGATGTGCTACGCAGTGATGAACCATGTCACCGACTACGATGTCTGGCATATCAGCGAGCAAGCAGTGACGGTGGATATGGTGATCGATATTCTCAATCGCAACACCGGGCTTGCCCAGCAAGCAGTGCGCGAATTGGTGAAGGGCCTGGGAGAAGAGCGCACCTGCATGTGCGGCAGCGCTCTGGCAACTGCCATGATAACCGATCCGGATGCAATCCCACCCGATACCAAAGACAGGCTGGGGCTGCTGATCGGCAAGTATTTGATATAGGATGACCCCTATGATGGCTGTGCCCGGAGCTATAGACCGGGCATCGCCCTCAGCAAAGTAAAACACATTGCAATCCCGCATAATTCCTCTCTCTAACGGACAGATCCAAAGTCGCCTCACCACCATAGCGGCTATTTTTATCGTCCTGTACTCGGCTTCGCTGACGATTTCCCCCGCCGCACTGCTGCGCAGCTGGGATGTCAGCTACCGGTGGGGACATTGGGCCGCGGCAATTGTCTGGTTAGGGCTGTTTATCGCTGCCAACTTTGCCTCCCGGCGCTGGCTGCCGCATGTAGATCCATTTCTGCTGCCAGCTGCGCTGCTGTTAGCTGCCTGGGGTACGCTGACAGTGTGGCGGCTCTCCCCATACTTTGGTCTGCGCCAGACCATCTGGGCAGCCCTGGCAGTGGCTATCTTCTCCGTGGGAGCCCGTCTACCCGGCAATCTGGCTTTTCTGCGCCGCTACAAGTATGTCTGGTTGACCGGCGGACTCCTGTTGACCGCCGCGACGCTCGTTCTGGGTACCAATCCTTCTGGCTTTGGGCCGCGCATGTGGCTGGGCTGCTGCGGGGTGTACTTGCAGCCTTCCGAGCCTTTGAAGATCCTGCTGCTGATCTACCTGGCAGCTTATCTGGCTGGACTCGCCAGCCGCGATACAGGCGCTGAGGCGGATAAAGGAGGGCAGTCCCAGGCGAATGCACGCTTGCTGCCGTTGTTGGCGCCCACGCTGATCATGACCGGTTTGGCGCTCATCTTGCTCATCGTCCAACGCGATCTGGGTACGGCATCCATTATTCTCTTTCTATATACTGCCATGCTGTACATTGCCACAGGCAAAAAACGCGTGGTCTTATCTGGCGCCCTGGCTGTTCTGCTTGCTGCGGTAACCGGCTACCTGCTGTTCGATGTCGTGCGCCTGCGGATCGAAGCATGGATCAACCCCTGGCTGGATCCCAGCGGGCGATCTTACCAGATCGTGCAGTCGCTGATCGCCATCGCCAACGGCGGGCTGATAGGCCGGGGCTCCGGATTGGGAGCGCCTTCCCTTGTCCCGATCTCGCACTCCGATTTCATCTTCGCCGCGCTGGTGGAGGAGAGCGGCCTGATTGGCGCTATCGCGGTATTGATCCTGCTTGGACTGATCGCGCAGCGCGGGCTGCGAGCTGCCCTGCGCTCTGCAGACAGCTTTCACCGCTACCTGGCTGCTGGACTTACGATCTATCTGGTCGGTCAAAGCATCCTGATCATCGGAGGCACCATCCGCCTGCTGCCCCTGACAGGCGTGACGCTCCCATTTGTCTCCTACGGTGGTTCATCCCTGCTGACCGCCACCTTCAGCCTGTTGATCTTGATGCACATCAGCAACCAATCCGAGGAAGCCCGGGCATATGCGAGCCTACCGGTCCTACCCTACCGCCACCTGGCAGCTTTTCTATTCGCTGGTCTGGGGCTGGCTGCTCTGGTCAGCGGTTGGTGGGCTATCCAACGAGCGCCAGACTTGCTGGCTCGCACGGACAATCCGCGGCGGGCAATCGCCGATCGGTATGTCAGGCGCGGTGCTATCCTGGATCGCAACAACCGCATCATCAACAGCTCCAGCGGCACGCCGGGAGAATACGTCCGCAGCACAGCTTACCCTCCGCTCAGTCCAATCCTTGGCTATACGCATCCTGTCTACGGGCAAGCCGGCCTCGAAGCCAGCCTGGATGATTACCTGCGCGGGCTGCGCGGCAATCCGGGCCTGGATATATGGTGGAACTTCCTCATTTACGGGCAGCCGCCGCCAGGTTTGGATGTGCGCACCACCCTCGATCTCGACCTGCAGGCCAGCCTCGACCAGGCACTGGATGGCTACACCGGTGCCGCCGTTCTGATCAACCCTGAGAGCGGCGAGATACTGGCGATGGCCTCCCATCCTGGATATGATTCAAATCAGCTCGATACTGCCTGGGAAAGCCTCCTCCAGGATGAGAGCTCGCCGCTGCTGGATCGCGCCACCCTGGGGCGCTACCCTGCTGGTGATTTATTCAAAAGCCTCTTCCTCGAAGGGTATGAAGCATATGGGTTTGACCATGCTGCCAACTCCGAAGTGCTATCCAGCGGTCTGGATTTGACAGACGAGCCGCAATCTGTGCTCAGCCCATTGCAGGCCGCTCTTGGCGCGGCCACATTGAGCGCCGGTGGCCTGCGTCCCGCCCTGACCCTGGTCAGTGCGGTCAATACCCCCAGCGCAGGCTGGGTGCTGCTGCCCGTGTCTCAAGAGCCCGAACAAGCCATCCCCGCCGGTGCTGCCGCTGACCGTATAGAAACCCTTACACAGCCGGCCGATCAATTCTGGAGCTACTCAACTTCATCAAAGGGGAGCAATGGAAAAGGGGTCACGTGGTACGTGAGCGGGAGCTTGCCGGGTGCGACTCGCACGCCCCTGGCTTTGGCGCTCGTCCTGGAAGCGGACGACCTACCACTCGCGCAGCAAATAGGCCGCCAAATCCTGGGAATCCATCCCTGATACCTTTGCAGCCACTAAGCGAAAATTGAATTTTATTTGTGGGGTCGGATAAATTCTAAGAAGGTACGTACAGCGGTAAGTCGAATGCCACGGTAGTACCCTGCCCCGGCTGGCTGTGGATGCGGATTTGCCCGCCATGCTGCTCCACGATCCTCTTGACGATCGCCAATCCCAGGCCCGAGCCAGCGCGGCGCAGGCTGCCGGTGTGCGGCGCCTGGTAAGCCGTATCGAAAACATAGGGCAGGTCATCCGGTGAGATACCGATGCCATCGTCGATAACCCGGACTAGCAGCCGCTGCCCTTCTTCCTGGACGTTGATGATCACCTCACCGCCCCCGGGACGCCCATATTTGATGCCGTTGTCTACCAGGTTGAGCAGCACTTGCCGCAGGTGGTCACGGTCTCCCAATACCCGCGCCGGGCGCTCAGGACCGTTATAGAGCAGCCGCATCCCGTTGGCCTCCGCGGTCTCTACCTGCGCCATCATCACTCCCTCGATCACACCCTTGAGATTGACCGGCTCGCGCTTGACCGGCGCGCCAGGCGCTTCCAGCCGCGAGAGCAGGCGTAAGCTCTCGGTCAGCTCGCTCAGGCGGCGGATCTCAGCCGTTATCAGGTCATGGTACTGCTTCCAGCGGGCGGTCTCCTCCGGGGTGCAGCGCGCCATGTTATCCAGATTGGTCTGCATGCTCTGCAGCGGATTGGCGACTTCGTGCGAGATGTTGTAGATAAACTGCAGGTAGGCGCTCTCCACTGGGCTGTTCGGCGCGCCAGAGGTATCGCTTGCAGCCTGCACCGCCTGGCTGCGCAGCTCCTGCAGCTCAACCTCCAGGGCCTCCAGACGTATTTTTTGACGCCGGGCTCGCCTCACCCATAAGACCACCCCGATGATCAGCAGGATAGCCAGGGCCAAGACAGTGATCAGCGTCCCCCAAAAGGGGAACGTCAGGGTGAGCCTCAGCCACGATCCGCCAGGCGGCATATCACCTCCTATCAGCCCTCTTTGAACTTATACCCTATCCCGTGCACAGACAGGATATAGCGCGGGCGGGCAGGGTCGGGCTCGATCTTGGCGCGCAGCTTGGCAATGCAGGTGTTCACCGCGCCATCGGTGATATCGCCCCCGGCTTCGTATCCCCAGACCACATCCACCAGGTCCGAACGACCGCAGGGCACTCCCGGGCGCTCTGCCAGGTACTTGAGCAGGTCGAACTCCAGCCGGGTGAGCTGGATATCCTGCC